>NZ_JBHLZU010000002.1:354445-779038 GCF_042429765.1 Allokutzneria oryzae
CGCACCCGACTGGCGCCGCACCCGACTGGCGTCCCCATCCGGCGCCCCCATCCGTCGCCCGCACCCGACTGGCGCCCCCATCCGGCGCCCGCACCCGACTGGCGCCGCACCCGACTGGCGTCCCCATCCGTCGCCCGCACCCGGCGCCGCACCCGACTGGCGTCCCCATCCGGCGTCCCCATCCGCCTCCGCACCCGACTGGCGCCCCCACCCGGCGCCGCACCCGCCGCCCCCATCCGGCGCCCCCACCCGCGTGTCACTCAATTTCGCGTTTTGTAGGCTTAATGCGAATTGGGAGCGCTCTCTTGCGCAATAAGCCTACAAAACGCGAAAACCCTGACCGCGCCTGCCGGCTCACGCGTGCACAGCGTGGCGCGGGGTTGACGCGTCATTTCGGGACGACTTGCAGGACGGGCGCTGATGACGGGCGCCGGAGTTCTTCCCGCGCGGCCACACGCCCGCTACGAGCACGACGAGCCACACGACGCCGAGTGCGACGAGCAGTCCCGAGCCGTAGTCCCGGTCGTGCAGCCCCGGATTGGCCGGAGCGTTCGGGGCCCACAACAGCGGAACCGCGATCAGACCGAGCACTCCCGTGGTGACCAGGCCACCCGCGAGCAGGCTCGCCCAGCGCGGCGAACACGACTGGTACAGCAGCAGACCGATACCACCGACCAGCGGAGCCACCAGGACGTCGTGCAGGACCGGCCCACCGAGCAGCCAAGCGCCGAACGACCACATCTCCGGGCCGGTGAGCAACGGCAACGCCAGCACGGCTCCCCACAGGCCGAGCGCGACCCCTGCTCCGCCCAGCACCCAACGCGTCATGGCATGACCTCCAGCCTGGAGACCCACTTCGTCTGCAACACACCGGGCCTGCTCGGCGCGATCAGGCGGCACGGGTAGCCGTGGTCGATGTCCAGCTCCTCGCCGTTGAGCCTCAAGGCCAGCAGCGTGAGCGGGTCGGCAGCGTGGATGGGCGGCAGCACACTGGAGCGGTACTTGCCCGCGCGCTCCAGTGACTCGACGACCACTGTGGACATTGGTTCGGCTCCCGCTGCTTTCAGCAGGTCAGCGACGCGGACGCCGGTCCAGTGGGCGGACGCGCTCCAGCCCTCGACGCACGCGATCGGCAGCTCGGCCTCGACCTGCGGCATGGCCTGGAGCTGCGCCAGCGTGAACCGCGCGGTCCTCGGACCGACCACCTCAAGCGTCCACTGTGGATTGACTCGCGCCACCCCGGCCGCGGTGGCCGTCCGGTTGACCGGGACCCCCTGCGGCCCCTTGCCGGAACGCCACGCCAGGACCGACATGTCCCGCAGCCAGGGCACCGTCGAGCCCGCTGTCGCCAGGACGGCGGCACCGGTCGCGGCTCCGGTGCCGAGCAGGAACCCGCGTCGGGACAGGGCGGACGTGCGCTTGGACGCCTCCTCGGGCTCGCGGACCGGCCGTCGCAGCGCCGTGCGGATCACCGGCAGCTTCACCGCGATGTGCACCAGCAGCGCGCCGACCGCGATCCAGGCCGCCGCGTAATGGGCTGTCGGGAAGAAGAACGACCACGGGTAGTTCTGCGCGACGTTGAACAAGCCGGTGGCGAGCTCGAAGAACGCCGCCGCGACGAGAACCAGGATCGAGCCGCGTTCCAGCGCGTGCGGCAGCGAGCGGATGGCCGGTCTGCTGAACAGCTTGGGGTAGACGCTCCACAGCTTCGCCAGCAGCAGCGGGATCGACGCGATACCGGAGACCACGTGCACGCCCTGTGTGATCCGGTACAGACTGACCGGCCGCGTCGGCCAGGTGAACCAGCCCGGCGGGTTCTGGATGCCGTGGCTGAGCAGGCCCGTGGCGAAGCACAGTCCAAACGCGACACCCAGCCACAGCCCGATCCGCGCCGCGACCCGCTCGTCGTGCACCGGTGAACGAAAGTCCGATTCGGACGGTGGTTCGGGCAGGCGCCGCAGGAGCCGCTTGAGATTCATGGCTTTTCCACTTCCGCGAACCAGCGGCCGGAGTGTTCATTGACCCGTAGCGTGCGCAGGCCCGCGACGGCGGCGACCATGCCGATCGACTCCGCGCCCACCCAGGCCCAGTCGAACCACGGCCCGCCGGCCATCCGCGCGCGATCCCTGCGCACGCCGCCACCGGGTGGGTCGACCTCGACCACCGCGCGCCCGCTCGCGGCGAGCAGCTCCGCCACGCGGGACAGCAGCGCCACGGGATTGCCCCCGATGCCGAGGTTGCCGTCGGCCAGCAACACGTGCTGCCAGCGCCCTTCGCCCGGCAGCGGGTCGAACACGTCTCGGCGCAGCGCCAACCCGCCCCGCTGGGTGGTCAACCGCACAGCCACGGCTGAGATGTCCACGCCCAGTGCGGGAACGCCGCGCGCGGCCAGCGCCACCGTGAGCCTGCCGGGACCGCAGCCGATGTCCAGGCTGGGACCCCGGCACGCGCCGAGCATCACCTCGTCGGCGGCGTCGGCTTCGGCGATCCAGCGGTCCGGATGCAGCTCCCTGCGTTCTCCGCCCGCGGTGTCCAGCCAGCTCGGAGTGCCGAGCAGAGCAGCGTCGAACACGGTCATCGCAACGCCTCCACGGCTTGGGCGAAGCGGCCGGCCGGTACGGCGTCGGCGACCGCGAACGCGTCCACCATCGTGTCCACATCGGACAGCATGGGGAGTTCTGACACGTCAAGTCCCTTGTCCGACAGTGCTTTCACGGTGAGATCACCTGTATCGTCCTGTGACATCGGCACCGACCGCAGCACCTCCGCGTGGTTGGGGTCGCGCAGTCCCAACGCCCACCAACCACCGTCGGGCGCACGGCCGACCGCCGCGTCCCGAATCGCGGCGAACGCCGACCTCAACAGCAGAGGGCTCACCTGCGGCGTGTCCATGCCGATCTGCACGACGGGCAGTCCGGGGCTGCGCCGTGCGACTTCGGCGTGCGCGGCCGCGAGCCGGTCCGCGAAGGACTCACCTCGCTGCTCGAAGACCTGGCACTGAGCGAGCAGAGCGGCTATTTCGTTGCTGCGCCGGGCTTGCGCCAACGAGCCGGTGAACGCGACATACGGCGTCGTGCCCGGAGTGCGGAGGACGGCGTCCAAGGTGTCCAGCAGTGCCGCAGCAGCGATCTCAGCCGCCTGGTGCGGTGTCGCGGGCGGGCACAGTCGTGTCTTCGCCAAGCCCGGTACGGGGGCCTTGGCAACCACAAGTAGCGCGCCGTTCATCGCAGCACCCCGGCCATGTCGTGCACCGCGCGCAGCGTGCCGCGCACGGAACCGGAGACCTTCGAGCGCGTTCCCGCCGCGCGTGGCTTGTAAGCGACGTCGAACTCCTGCACTCGCCAGTTGGCGGCGCCTGCCCGCAACAGCAGCTCCAGCGGGTAGCCGAACCGCCGGTCGGTGATGTTGAGCTCCAGCAACGCTTCCCGGTAGGCGACGCGGATCGGCCCGATATCGCGCACCGGCAGCCCACGGCGTCGCAGCAGGCCGGCCAGCACGGCGTTGCCCGCACGGGCGTGCCACGGCCACGCGCCGCGCTCAGCGGGGACGCGGCGGCCAACCGCGAGATCGACCCGCCCGCAGGCGACGGCTTCGACGAGCCTGGGCAGCTCACCCGGGTCGAGGGAGCCGTCCGCGTCGAGCACGCACACCAGCTGCGAACGGCTCGCGAGCAGGCCGGTGTGCACGGCGGCGCCGTAACCGGGGCTCGGTTCATGCACGACCGTCGCGCCGTGCGCCCGAGCGACCTCCGGGGAGCCGTCGCTCGAACCGTTGTCCACCACAACCGCGCGGTAGCCGGGCGGCAGCGCGGCGAGCACATCCGGCAGCGCGGCCGCTTCGTCCAGGCACGGGAACACCACGTCGATCTCATCCACGCGTCGGACGCTAGGTCCACCGTGGACGGTCAGGAAGCCTTGCAGTGCTTACCAAATCATGACGTCCGACCAGGTATTACGGAAGTCTGACGGAACAGCCTCAGTGAGCTTCGTCGCGGTGCAGCGGCCCTACTGTGCCTCCTATGACCACGCGTCGCGCCGACCTCGTCGCCGTGGGCGTCGCAGCTGTCCTGCTCGCCGCCGCGGTCGCGGTCGGCTACCACCTCAACTCCGTCGGCGCGCCGATCTTTGCCCGTGCCGCCCCGGTCTTCGGCGAGTGGGCCCCGCACATCGGCCCTGGAACCCCCTTCGCGGTGGTGATCGCGATCGCGGTGTGCGCCTGGGGCCCTGATCTCGTCAAACGCTTGACGTGGCGACACGCCTTGGTGTCCGGCTACCTGACCGCCCTCGCGTGGACCTTCGCACTGGCCATGGTCGACGGATGGCGGACAGGCTTCGCGGACAAGCTCGCCAGCCGCGACGAGTACCTGCACGAGGTCCCCGGCATCGTGGACATCCCGGCGATGCTGCGCGGCTTCACCGCCCGGATCCTCGACTACCAACCGGACTCGTGGACGACCCACGTGTCGGGCCACCCACCCGGCGCGACCCTGGTCTTCGTGTGGCTGGACCGCATCGGTCTCGGCGGCGGCGCGTGGGCGGCCATCGCCTGCGTCGTCGTCGGGTCGGCCGTCGTGGTCGCGGTCCCGGTCACCCTGAGTTCTCTCGGAGCGCCGGACGCCGCCCGCGCGGCGCTCCCGTTCCTCGTGCTGTTCCCCGGCGCGGTGTGGGTCGGAGCGTCGGCCGACGGGCTCTTCGCCGGAGTCACGGCGACGGGAGTCGCGCTGGTGGCGCTCGGTCGCAGAAGCACCTGGCTGGCAGGGGGAGCGCTGCTCGGCTTCGGCATCTACCTGTCCTACGGCCTGGTGTTGCTGGGGCCGTTGGCGTTGGTGGTCGCCCTGATGAGCGGCAGGTGGCGCGCGGTCGGCTACACGGTGCTCGGAGCACTCGTGGTCGCCTCGGCGTTCACACTGGCCGGATTCTGGTGGCTGGACGGTTACCACCTGGTGATCGACCGGTACTACCAAGGAATCGGGCTCTACCGGCCCTATGGATACTGGGTGTGGGCCAACCTGGCGTGCCTGCTGCTGGCGACCGGTCCGGCGGTGGCTCCGGGGCTGCAGAGGTTGTTCGGTTCGCGGGACCGGCTGCTGCTGTTCATCGTCGGAGCCGCCGTCCTCGCGGTGCTGGCCGCCACCCTTTCGGGGCTGAGCAAGGCCGAGGTCGAGCGGATCTGGCTACCGTTCGCGGTCTGGCTGCTGCCCGCGGTGGCCCTGCTGCCGAACCGGGACCACCGGGGCTGGCTCGCCGCGCAAGCGGTGACCGCGCTCGCGGTGAACCACCTCCTGCTGACGAACTGGTGACCTGTGGACGAGATCCTGGCCCACCTGGCGCACATCGCCCCCTACGCGGTGGGGCTGTCGCTGCCGGTGTTCCTGCTCGGCGGCTGGCTGCTGCACGCGTTGCGCGACCGCTCGCTGACCACCTCGATGACCGTGCTGATCCTGATCCCGCTCGGAGCGACCTTCGCGGGCGCGGTGGGCATCAGCGGCTTCATGTTCACCCCGACCCTGACGATCACGCTGCTGGTCTGCCTGCTCGTCGCGGCGGTCACGGTGCCGATGGCGGTCCTGCTCGGCAGGGGCATCGCCAAGCGGACGGTGTGGGAACGCGAGGCCCGCGCCAGGGAACGCGCGGCCGAGGCGTCCCGCCGCGAGCTCGTCGCCTGGATCAGCCACGACCTGCGCACCCCGCTCGCCGGAATCAGCGCGATGGCCGAGGCACTCTCCGACGGAGTGGTCGCGGACCCGGTCGAGGTGCGCGACTACGGCGGCCGGATCGGCACGGAGGCGGTGCGGCTCAACGCGATGGTGGAGGACCTCTTCGAGCTGTCCAAGATCACCGCGGGGGCGCTGAAGCTGACGATGGCCCCGGTGGCGCTGCGCGAGGTGATCGAGGAGGCGGTCAGCGCCTCGCACCCGGCGGCCGACCGCAAGGGCGTCAACCTCGCGGCGGAGCCGGGTGCCTGGCCGGTGGTGCAGGGCAGCACCCCGGAACTGTCGCGAGTCCTGCGGAACCTGCTGTCCAACGCGATCCGGCACACCCCGGCCTCGGGATCGGTGGTGGTGCGCGCGGGCCACGACGACCGGGAGGCGTGGCTGGCGGTGGACGACGGCTGCGGCGGCATCCCGGCGGAGGAGCTGGACCGCGTGTTCGAGGTGGCCTTCCGCGGCACCCCGGCCCGCACCCCGGACCACGGCCACCAGCCCGCGGGGGCGGGCCTGGGCCTGGCGATCGCCCGCGGCCTGGTCGAGGCGCACAAGGGCAGCATCGAGGCCCGCAACCACGGCCCCGGCTGCCGCTTCGAGCTCCGCCTCCCCCTGGCCCTCTAGCCCCCTAGCCCCCGCCGCCCTCCGTCCCACCCCCGCTGTTTTTCGCGTTTTGTAGGCTTATTGTGAATTTGGGGCGCTATTTTTCGCATTATGCCTACAAAACGCGACCTTTCCAGTCACCTCGTGGGACCGATGAGAAGTGGGACCGATGAGGGTGGGGCCGACGAATGAGAAGTGGGGCCGATGGGGGTGGGGGCCGACGGATGAGAAGTGGGCCGATGAGAGTGGGGCCGATGGATGAGTGGGCCCACCAGGTCAGGTGCGGAGGGGGTCGGTGGCGAACGCGTGGACGCCGGAGGTGAAGGTGGTGCGGGCCTTGAAGCCCAGGAGGTGAGCGGCCTTGGCCGGGTCGGCCACGATGTGGCGGACGTCGCCGGGCCGGGCTCCACCGACCACCTCCGGCATCGGGCCGCCGTGGGCCACCGCCAGCTCCACCGCCAGCTCGCCGACCGTGCGCGGGTCGCCGGAGCACACGTTGACCGCTTCGAGCGCGCCCGTGGGCGGTTCGGTCTCCAGCGCCAGCACGTTGGCCAGAGCCACATCCGTGACGTGCACGAAGTCCCTTCGCTGGGCGCCGTCCTCCATCAGCCGGGGCGCCTCACCACGGGCGAGCGAGGAGCGGAACATCGACGCCACTCCGGCGTAGGGGGTGTCGCGGGGCATCCGGGGGCCGTAGACGTTGTGGTAGCGCAGCGCCCACACGCCGCCGCCGGTCTGACGCGCCCATGCCGCCGCCAGGTGTTCCTGGGCCAGTTTCGTTGCGGCGTAAGTGCTTCGTGGCTCCAACGGCGCGTCTTCGGAGATCAGCTCCGAGGCCAGCGGCTCGGCGCAGCTCGGGCAGGGCGGTTCGAAACGGCCCGCTTCGATGTCCTCCCAGCGGCGTTGGGCCGGGCGCACCACGCCGTGTTCCGCGCAGCGGTAGCGGCCTTCGCCGTACACCACCATCGACGAGGCCAGGACGAGCCGCTTCACGCCGACCCGGTGCATCGTCGCGAGCAGGACCGCCGTGCCGTAGTCGTTGTGCAGCGCGTAGTCCGGGGCGTCCGTGGGATCGACGCCGTGACCGACCATCGCCGCCTGGTGGCACACCGCTTCCACTGTGGACAGAACCTCGGTGAGCTTGGCGGAGTCCCTGATGTCGGCCCGCACCAAGGGATACGGCTCGCACCACGAGGGGACCGTCGCGCCGGCGTGGGCCGCTGGCAGGAAGGCGTCCAGCAGCACTGGTTCATGTCCTTGCGCCGCAAGGGCGTCGGCGATGTGGGATCCGACGAACCCGGCACCGCCGGTCACGAGTACTCGCACTCCGCCGACGCTAGGACCTCGGCGGCCCTCCGTCGCCCCCGAAGGCCCCGCCGTCACAAATCCGTCAGATTTGCGGCGGGGCCGTCCGGACGGGACCGGTCAGGCGGCCGCTGCGGCGACCACCTCGGCCACGGACGGGTTGACCAGCGACTTTTCGCCGACGAAGACCGTGGGAACGACCTCGTTGCCGTTGGCCACCGCGCGCACCCTGGCCGCCGCGTCCGGGTCCTCCCAGATGTTGACCTCGCGAACGGTCAGGTCGGTCCGGGACAGGCCCGCGCGCAGCGCCGAGCAGAAACCGCAGCCGGGACGCCAGTAGAACTCCACGATCGCACTCATGGCTCCAGTATGACCAGGTCCCTGCCGTCGGACGTGCGCACCTCGAAGCGCGCGATCTCCTCGCGCCGCAGCGCCGTCATCCCGCTGGCGACCAAAGGCTTCGGCTGGCTCGGCACACCGTAGCCGTACTGCGGCACCGCCCAGTCCATCAGCGGCCGGGTGACACCGGTCCTGGTCACCGCGCGCAGCTCGCAGCTGAGCGGGCCGGTGATGCCGCCCAGCTCCAGCCGCACCTCGGTGCCCCACGGCTTGCCGTCGACCGCGAGCTTCGCCCAGACCTCGCCCTTGGTCGCCGTCAGCGTCGTTGACCGGTCCGGCCACGGGTCCGACGGCAACGAGCCCAGCACCAGCAGCGGTCCGGCGATGATCAGCACCAGCGCCGCCGCCGCGGCGACCACCCAGGTGCGCCTGCGCCTGCGCCGGTCGGCCGCCACCCGCTCCAGCAGGCCGGTCAGCACCACGTCGTCGTCGAGCCGCGGTCGCGGGCGCTCGTCGACCTGGTCGAGCAGATCCGGCAGCGGGGCGAAGGCCTTCAGCTCCCGCTGGCACTGCGCGCACTCCATCAGGTGCGCCTCGAACGCCTCGGTCTCCTCGTCGGAGAGCGCACCCACCACGTAGGCGCCCAGGTCGGTGTGTTCCAACGACGGCCTCATCGGGTGACTCCTCGGTCGTCGAGGGCCCGGCGCAGCGCGCGCATCGCGTAGTACACACGCGACTTCACCGTTCCCGCCGGAATCCCCAGTAGTTCCGCCGCCTCGGTGACGCTGCGGCCGTGCAGGTGGGTGTGCACGAGCACGTCCCGGTGCTCCTGGCTCAGCGCCGCCATGGCCTCGGATACCACCATCGCGGCCAGCGACGCCTCGGTCCGGTCGGGTACCGGGACCCGCTCCAGTGGCGCGGCGTCGACCTCCTGCGGGCGCGCGCCTCTGCTCCGCCGCGCGTCGATGACGATCCGCCTGGCGACGGTGAACAGCCACGCGCGCAACAGGTCCGGGTCGCGTTCCAGCCGCTCCGCGTGCCGCCACGCGCGCAACAGCGTCTCCTGCACCACGTCCTCGGCCCAGTGCCGGTCGCCGCCGGTCAGCTTCAGCGCGTGACCGAGCAACGGCCCGCCGAAACGCTCGTAGAGCGTGGTGACGAGCTCGGCGTCGGCGGTGGGTGGCACGGCTTCGCGGCCGGACCGTGTCCGGCCTGCTCGGGTGAACCGGCTCAGCGCCATCCCGACATCTTGGCGGTTGTGCCCCGGAAGGTCGAACGCGGCGCGTCCGTTTCCGCGAGCCCGGCGGTCGCGAGCCCGATCTGCGTATCGTTGGCCGCGTGCGAATGGACGCGACATGAACGCTCCCTACGGTCGGTCAGGCTACGCCTATGACGACAGGCGGCGGGCTCCCGCGCGGAGGCCACGCCGCAAGGTGCGGATCGGCAGAATCGTGCTGGTCGTGCTGCTGGTGCTCGCGGTGGCTTTCGTGGGCACGTGGATCTACGTGGACTCCTCGCTCAACCGCACGGACGCGCTGCCGGAGTACTCCGGCAGGCCCGCCGAGACGCCGGGGACCACATGGCTGATCGTCGGGTCGGACAGCCGTGAGGGACTGTCCGAGGAGGACAGGGAGGAGCTGGCCACCGGTGGCGCCGCGGGCAAGCGCACCGACACAATGATGCTGCTGCACCTGCCGTCCAGCAGCGCCAAGCCGACACTGGTCAGCCTGCCCCGCGACTCCTACGTGCAGATCCCCGGCAAGCGCAAGCAGAAGCTCAACGCGGCCTTCGCCATGGGTGGCCCGCAGCTGCTGGTGCGGACCGTCGAGCAGGAGACCGGGCTGCGCATCGACCACTACGCCGAGATCGGCTTCGGCGGGTTCGTCGGCATCGTGGACTCCCTCGGCGGCGTGGACATGTGCATCGACAAGGCGATGCACGACCCGAAGGCCGGGCTGGACCTCCAGCCGGGCTGCCAGGAGCTCGACGGCGCGCAGGCGCTGGGCTACGTCCGCACCAGGGCCAGCGCCCGCGCCGACCTCGACCGGATCGAGCGGCAGCGCGCGTTCATGTCGGCGGTGATGGACAAGGCCACCAGCTGGGGCACGATTCTCAACCCGTTCCGGGTTTTCCCGCTGCTCAGCGACGTTCCGGCGGCGATGATCGTGAACAACGACGACCACCTGCACCACCTGGCCGGGCTGGCGTGGGGCATGCGCGGGGCGGGCAGCGGCGCCGTGGTCACCACGACCGTGCCGATCGGCCGCACCGGCAACATCTCCGGCGTCGGTTCCACCGTCCAGTGGGACAAGACGAAGGCGGCCCAGCTCTTCGACGCGCTCAAGCGCGACGTCGACGTGCCGTCCTCGGTCATCGTCGGCGGCTAGCGCCCGGCAGCACGCGAAGGGCCCCCGGGGTGATCCCCGGGGGCCCTTCGCGATGGTGGTCTCAGACGGCCTGCCTGCTCCTGGAGCCCGCGATCGCGATCACGCCGACCGCGGCGATGATGACCTGGACCGCGACCTCGACCAGCCACGGCAGGCTGAAGAAGAACCAGCCGAAGACGGTCACGAGCGCGGTGCCGAGCAGAGCGGCGACGATACCGACGACGACGGTGGTCAGCGCCGAGACCTTCTGCTCGCCCGGCACGATCAGACGGCCGAGCGCACCGATGATCGCGCCGACCAGGATGGCACTGAAGAACCCGGTGATGGCCACGTTGTGTCCTCTCATCTCCGCCGGTCACGGCGGCTGGCTGATGACACAAGACTGCCCGCGCGGGCGCCCGCGCGGATCAGGTCTCAGCCCTGAAATCCGGCCACGTCATCCCCTAGTGGTCGCTCGGGGCGGCGATGCCGCCGCGCAGCGTCGCCATGACCGCGCGCACCGTGTCCGTCCGGGCCAGCGTGCCGTCCATCGTCGCCAGCCACGCCTCGTTGACCAGCGAGTCCGTCACCTGGAGCAGCCACTCCGCCGGTAGGTCGGCGCGCAGCTCGCCACTGGCCTGCCCGCGCCGGAGCAGCTCCAGGAACGGGGCGAGCGCGGCGCTGTCACTGCTGGCCAGCTTGGTGTCGCTGTCCAGGTCGTGCTCCTGCAGCAGGAAGTAGTAGCGCTCGCCCATCGCGACGAACTCGTAGATCACCCGCTCGATGGCTTCCCAGACCGGCACGCACTCCAGGTCGGCGCGGGCCAGCACCTCGGTGGTCTCGCGCACCACCTCGTAGGCCAGCTCGCGCACCAGTGCGGCGCGGTCGGGGAAGTAGCGGTGCAGCGTGGTGCGCCCGACCCCGGCCTCCCGCGCCACCGTGGACAGGGAGGCTCCGCGGTCTCTGGCGAAGACCAGCGCCGCCGCGGTGAGGATGGCCCGGCGGGTACGGGCACGGACTCCGGACTCCTCAACCGCTTCGCCTGTCACGGGCGAGCACCTTACCGACTCCGCGTTCACGTCCGAAGTGGACGATCACGCCGGGACGTAGGTGCCGAAGGTCCAGAGGTTGCCCTCGGGGTCGCGGGCGGTGTACTCCCGGGAGCCGTGGTCCTTGTCGGCGGGTCCGTGCACGACCTCCGCGCCCGCCGCCACCGCGCGGGAGTGGTGGCCGTCCGGGTCGGCGACCGTCAGGTACAGCCACGACGACCCTCCGCCGGACGCGGCGGTACCGATCATGATGGTGTCGTCGTCCCAGCCGAGCTCGGCGTGCCGGACGACGCCGTCCGCGTCGGCGTAGACGGCCCGCTCGGTCAGGCCGAACACGGAGACCAGCCACGGGAGGACCGCGGCCGCGTCGCGGTAGCGCAGGCTCGGGAAGACGGACTGGCTCACGGCTCTCCTCGGGGGACGAGTACGGGTTCGAGCGCGCGGAACTCGGTCGGCGTGCAGCCGGCGAGCGCGCGGAACTCGCGGTTGAAGTGGGACTGGTCGCAGTAGCCGCAGCGCAGCGCCAGCTCCGCCGGGGACACCCGCCCCAGCAGCGCGATCGCGTGCTGGAACCGCGCCACCCTGGCCACCACCTTCGGCGGCAGGCCGACGTGCTCGCGGAACCGGGTGACCAGGCGGCCCCGGCTCCAGCCGAGCTCCTCGGCCAGCGACAGCACCGGCACCCGGCCCGCGCTGCCCGCGATGCGCCGCCACGCCCAGTCGAGCTCGCGAGGCGGCGCGGGGCCCTCGGCCAGCCGCCGCAGCAGGAACCGCTCCAGCAGCGCGAAGCGCGAGGGCCAGTCCGGCAGGTGCGCGAGCCGGTCGGCCAGCTCGTCCCCGGCCCGGCCGAGCACGTCGCCGAGGTGGGCGACCGCACCGGCCAGCTCGCTCATCGGCAGGCCGAGCAGCCGGTAGCCGCCGAGCGGGGTCAGGCGGGCCTCGATGCCGTGCTGGACGCCGAAGTGCGTGGTCAGGACCGGCACGTCGTGCAGCCCGGCGACGAAGGACTCGACGAGGGCGCGCTCGACCTCCAGCGGCTCACCGAAGCTGATGACCACGGTGATGCCCAGGTGCGGCAGCTCGCGGCGGGACAACGGACCCGCCGTCCGCTCCCGGTAGCCGCAGAAGTCGCGGACGTGCGCGGACAGCGGGGGACCCGGGTGGTGGTGGGTCAGCTCCGCCGTGGCCATGCCTGCTGTCTACCCGCCACCCCTGACACTCGCGAGCGGAGAGCCGCTCCAGCCGTTAACGTCCGAGGTCAGCCGCTGGAGGGAGCGCGCGTGTCGGAACTGGCTGTGATCATCGGGCTGATGCTGGCGACCGTGCTGCTCGTCGGCGTCGGCGAACGCATCCGGCTGCCGTACCCGGTTCTGGTGACAGTGCTGGGCATCGCGGTGGCCCTGATCCCGGGCCTGCCGGTGCTCGTGGTCCCGCCGGAGCTGATTCTGCCGCTGTTCCTGCCGCCACTGCTCTACGCCACCGCGCAGCGCACCTCGTGGTCGATGTTCAAGGTCCGCTGGCGCAGCATCCTGTTGCTCGCGGTGGTGCTGGTGCTGATCACGGTCGCGGCCGTCGCGGTGACCGCGTGGCTGCTCGTCCCGGGCATCACCATCGCCGCCGCGGTGGCACTCGGAGCCCTGACCGCACCGCCCGATCCCGTTGCGGCGGAAGCGGTAGCGGGGCCGCTGCGGATGCCACGCCGACTCGTCGCGGTCTTGCAGAGCGAAGGGCTGTTCAACGACGCCGTCGCCCTGGTGATCTACCAGCTGGCCGTCGCCGCTGCGGTGACCGGTTCGTATTCGCCGTGGGGCGCGCTGCTGCGGTTCGTCTACTCCGCCCCGGCGGCGGTGGTGCTCGGACTCGCGCTGGGCTGGGTGGCGAGGTGGGTGCTGACCCGCACCGCCGAGGCCACCGCCCGCAGCGGCCTGACGCTGGTGATTCCTTTCGCCGCATACCTTCTCGCCGAGAGCGTGCACGCCTCCGGAGTGCTCGCGGTCGTCACCGTCGCGCTCTACATCGGGCACACGGTGGACGAGTCCGACGTTGACGGGCGGCTCAGCGGCGGCGCCTTCTGGGAGGTCGTCGAGCTCCTGGTGACCGGTGTGGCGTTCGGGCTGATCGGCTTGGAGCTGCGCGAGGTCCTGACGGCGAACGAGGGGCGGCTGCTGGAGATCGGCGGGCGGGCCGCGCTGATCTGCGTCGTGGTGATCGTCGTGCGCACGCTGTGGCTGGGGATGGGCGCGTGGCTCGTCGGCCGCTCCGGCGACCCGGAGCGCGCGCCGCGCAACTGGCGCGAAGGGCTCGTGCTGTCGTGGTGCGGGATGCGTGGGCTGGCGACGCTGGCGCTGGCGCTGGCGATCCCGCTGGCCACCGACGCGGGGGCGGAGTTCCCCGCCCGCGCGGAGCTGCTGCTGATCGCCTTCGCGGTGATCGTGGTGACGATGGTGTTGCCGGGCTTGACGTTGCCCGCGCTGGTGAAGGTGCTCGGGGTGCAGGCGGAGTCCGACGCGGAGCAGGCCGCGGACGAGCTGCTGGCCAAGCGCGCGTACAAGGCGGGGATCAAGCGGCTCAAGGAGCTCGACGCGATCCGCGACCTGCCGGAGGACATGTTCGCCAAGATCCAGTCGCGGCAGAAGGGACTGCTCGCGGCGCTCTACGCGGACAAGGAGCCGCAGAACTACGAGGAGGAGCAGGCGCTGCGCATCAAGAGCATCCAGCTCTTCCGGGAGATCCAGATCGAGGTCCTCGCCGCCGCCCGCCGCGAGGTCCTCAAGGCGCGCACCGAGGCGGGCACCGATCCCCAGGCGGTCGACCGAGTGCTGCGCCGGATCGACCTGCGCAGCGCGCAGATGCACTAGCCGCACTGGCTGGCTGGCGTGGTCGGGTTTTCGCGTTTTGTCACCTTGATGCGCGAAAGAGCGCTCCCATTTCGCATTAAGCCTACAAAACGCGAACTGGGGGGCACGTGTGTTGGGCGCCGGGGGCGGTGAGGTCGGCGCGGGCGCGGGCGCGGGGCGCGGGGCGGTGTGGTGGGCGCCGGGGCGGCGATGAGGTGGGCGTGGGTGGTGAGGTCGGGGTGGGGGTGGGTGGCGAGGTGGCGGGGGTGGTGAGGTGGGGGTCGGGCAGGGGGGTCAGGGGGGTCAGGGCGGGTTGAGCGCCGGTGTCAGACCGCGTCGTCTGCGACCGAACGACCGCGCGCTGTTGAAGCCGAGCACGCCCACGTCCACGCCGTCTCTTCGCCATACGGCGAGGAATCCCCGGTCGGCGACGCTGCCCTCCACGATCTCGACGCTGTCATCCGGGCGCACTCGTCCCGCGAACTGGATGCGCACGCCGTACTGGTCCGACCAGAAGTACGGCACGTGCGCGCAGGACTCGACCAGCTCTCCGGCGAGCAGGTTGCGCACCGCGGTCCTCGGCTGCTCGGTCGCGCTGGTCCAGTGTTCCACCCGCACTCCGCCGACGTTGGCCACGTCGCCAACAGCGACCACAGTGGACAGTGATGTCCGGCAGCCCGGATCGCAGACGATCCCGTTGTCCACCAACAGTCCTGAGCCCGTCAGCCATCCGGTTGTCGGCACGACTCCCACGCCCACAACGACCACGTCGGCGGAGACGCTGCTCCCGTCGGTCAGCAGGACCTCCCGGACTCGGTGGTCTCCGCTGAGGCCCACCACTCCCGTGCCGCAGAGCAGCCGGACCCCGTGGTCGCCGTGGAGTGCCGCGCACGCTTCGGCCATCTCGGTTCCCAGCGCCGCCAAGGGTTTCGGGGCGGCTTCGAGCACCGTCACGTGGAGCCCGCGCGCCGCGCAGGAGGAGGCGACCTCCGCTCCGATGAAGCCCGCTCCGACCACCACCACCCGTTCGGCCGCCTCAAGGTCGGCGCGCAGGGCGAGCGCGTCATCGAGGGTGCGCAGGGTGTGGACGCCGCCGAGCCCCCCTTGCCCCACAAGGGTTCTCGGCCGGGCCCCGGTCGCGATGACCACGCCGTCTGCGACCACCTCGTGGTCGTCGTCGAGCCGGACCGCGCGGCCCGCCGGGGTCAGGCCGGTCGCGGTCGTGCCGAGCAGCCACTCCGCGTCCAGCTCCGCCAGCTCGTCGTCGTCGGTGAGCGCGAGGTCGGCGGGTTCGGCCCGGCCGAGGAGGAAGTCCTTGGACAGCGGCGGCCGGTCGTAGGGGCGGTGCGGCTCGTCGCCGATGATCACCAGTCGGCCGTCGAAGCCCTGGGACCGCAGCTCACGGGCCGCCGAGAGCCCGGCCAGGGACGCGCCGACGACGGCGACCGTTCTCAAGCGACTTCCTCGGCGAGACCCTGGTGCAGCCAGATGACGTCATCGACAACACTCACTTGGTGGGTTCGCACGGGCTTCTTCGCCGGTAGACAGGTGGGCAGCCCGGTGCGCAGGTCGAAGGAGGCCGCGTGCAACGGGCACTCGACCCAGCAACCCTCCAACCAGCCCTCCGACAACGACGCGTCCTGGTGTGAGCAGGTGTCGTCGATCGCGTAGATCACCCCGTCGGCGTTGAACACCGCGATCGGCACGTCCGCGTCCACGCGGATGGACTCGCCGGGAGGCAGCTGGGAGAGGTCGCAGACGCGCAGCATCGGGTCTCCTTGTTGCGTATGGGGAAACCTATCGTGCAATACGCAACAGGGTGCGACCCAGGGCCGTGACGCGTCAAGAGACCCGTCTGGAGCAGTGCGCCCGCGCGTGACTACCGTGGGCACATGGTCAACGGATCCGGAACGGGCCGCAGTGGCGCGAACTCTGTGCAGTCCGTGGACCGCGCGGTCAGCGTGCTGGAGATCCTCGCCAAGCACGGCGAGGCCGGGGTGACCGACGTCGCCGCCGAGCTCGGGGTGCACAAGTCGACCGCGTTCCGCCTGCTCGGAGCGCTGGAGCACCGGGGCCTGGTGGAGCAGACCGGGGACCGGGGCAAGTACCGGCTCGGCGTGGGCATCGTCCGGCTCGCCGGGGCGACCGCGGCCCGGCTCGACCTGTCCCAGGAGACCCGCCCGGTGTGCGAGCAGCTCGCCGCGCGGCTCGGCGAGACGGTCAACGTCGCCATCGCCGACCACGACGCCGCGGTCAACGTCGCGCAGGTCCGCGGCTCCGCCGCCGTGACCAGCCACAACTGGGTCGGCAGGCGCACGCCGCTGCACGCCACCTCCAGCGGCAAGGTCCTGCTCGCGTTCCTGCCGCCGGAGCGGCTGCGCCTGGCGCTGGCCCGCCCGCTGGCCCGGTTCACCGACAACACCGTGACCTCGACGAAGTCGCTGCGCGAGCAGTTGGTCCAGGTCAGGGCCACCGGCTGCGCGTTCTCCTTCGAGGAGCTGGAGATCGGCCTGAACGCGGCCGCCGCCCCCGTGCGCTCCTACGACGGCGTCGTGGTCGGCGCGATCAGCGTGTCCGGACCGTCCTACCGGCTCACCGAGCAGCGCCTGCGCGAGGTCACCCAGCAGGTCGTCGAGGCGGGCGTCGAGGCGTCGCGCCGCATGGGCTTCAACTGACGCTGCTCCAAGCGCGGTAAGGCAAACCGGCGGGTCTTGACACGGCCTGCGGTGGGACCCATGGTGTCTCCAATCGCACAACACCGCGCACCATGCGCAACAAACCCCTGTATCCCCGGCCGGAACGGCCTTGTTTCTTAGTCGCGCGCCCGCGCGCGATTCCCACTCCGCACGAGCTTCAAACCTCGATTCCGACATGACGTCCACCACGGAACGGAGAAAGCCAGTGCCGCAGGAGGTTCGCGCCGTCGTGGCGCGCAAGCGCAACGAGCCGGTCGGGGTCGAGACGATCGTCGTCCCGGACCCGGGTCCCGGTGAGGCGGTGGTGAAGGTGCTGGCCTGCGGGGTCTGCCACACCGACCTGCACTACCGCGACGGCGGCATCAACGACGAGTTCCCGTTCCTGCTCGGCCACGAGGCGGCCGGGCTGGTGGAGTCGGTCGGGCCGGACGTGACCGACCTGGCTCCCGGCGACTACGTGGTGATCGCGTGGCGGGCGCCGTGCGGCGGCTGCCGGTCCTGTCGCCGTGGCAGGCCCTGGTACTGCTTCGACAGCCGCAACGCGACGCAGCCCATGACGCTGGCCGACGGCACGCCGCTCAGCCCGGCGCTGGGCATCGGCGCGTTCGCGGAGAAGACCCTGGTCCACAGTGGACAATGCGTGCTGGTCGACAAGGCCGCGCGCCCGGAGGCGGCAGGGCTGATCGGCTGCGGGGTGATGGCCGGGTTCGGTGCCGCGGTCAACACCGGCACGGTGAGCAGGGGCGACACCGTCGCGGTGATCGGCTGTGGCGGGGTCGGCAACGCCGCCGTGGCCGGGGCCGCTGTCGCCGGGGCACGGCTGATCGCGGCGGTGGACGTCGATGACGCGAAGCTCGACGCGGCAATGGGTTTCGGCGCCACACACGGTCAACTCCCGCACGGCCGACCCGGTGGAAGCGGTTCGTGAGCTCACCGGTGGTCACGGCGCGGACGTGGTGATCGAGGCCGTCGGCATCGCCGAGACCTACCGGCAGGCGTTCTACATGCGCGACCACGCGGGCACGGTCGTCCAGGTCGGCGTCCCCACCCCCGAGATCACCATCGACCTGCCGCTGATCGACCTGTTCTCCCGTGGTGGCGCGCTCAGGTCCAGCTGGTACGGGGACTGCTTGCCCAGCAGGGACTTCCCGATGCTCATCGACCTCTACCTCAGCGGCAAGCTCGACCTCGACGCCTTCGTCACCGAGACGATCGGCCTTGACGAGGTCGAGCACGCCTTCGCGCGGATGCACTCCGGCAGAGTCCTGCGTTCGGTGGTGGTGTTCTGATGCCCCCCAAGGTGATCGTGATCGGGGCCGGGATCGTCGGCTGCTCGCTGGCGGACGAGCTGACCGCGCGCGGCTGGACCGACGTGACCGTGCTCGACCAGGGGCCGCTGTTCGCCACGGGCGGGTCCAGCTCGCACGCGCCCGGCCTGGTGTTCCAGACCAACCCGTCCAAGACCATGACGTCCTTCGCCGCGTACACGGTGCGCAAGCTCGCCGCGCTCGACGGGGCGTTCAACCAGGTCGGCGGCCTGGAGCTGGCCACGACCCCGGAGCGGTTGGCCGAGATGGAAAGGCGGCACGGCTTCGCCCAGGCGTGGGGTGTGCGAAGCGAGCTGCTCTCGCCGAGGGAGTGCCTGGAGCTGTGGCCGATGCTCGACGCCGACCAGGTGCTCGGCGGGTTCCACACCCCCGACGACGGGTTGGCGAAGGCCGTGCGTGCCGGAGAAGCCCAGGCGCGGCGGGCGATGGCGCGCGGCGCGGTGTTCCTCGGTGGCCAGCCGGTGGTCGAGATCCTCCAGGCGAACGGCCGAGTCGCCGGTGTTCGCACGGAGCACGACACGTTCCCCGCCGACATCGTGGTCTCCGCCGCCGGGTTCTGGGGACAGCGCGTCGGCGCGATGGTCGGCATGACCGTGCCGCTGATTCCCCTTGCGCACCAATATGTCCGCACTACCCAGGTCGCCGGGCTGGACGCCTCGCGCGAGGCCGGTCGGCCGATCCTGCGGCACCAGGACCGCGACCTGTACTTCCGCGAGCACCACGACCGCATCGGCATCGGTTCCTACGCGCACCGGCCGATGCCCGTCGACCTCGACGACCTCAGCGACACCGGGCAGATGCCCTCGATGCTGGAGTTCACCGAGGCGGACTTCGCCGGGCCGTGGCAGGACTGTCAGCGACTGCTGCCCGCGCTCGCCGAAGCCAAGGTGGACGAGGGGTTCAACGGGATCTTCTCGTTCACACCGGACGGGTTCCCGCTGCTCGGCGAGTCCCGTGAGGTGCGCGGCTTCTGGTTGGCCGAAGCCGTGTGGGTCACGCACTCCGCCGGTGTGGCCGAGGCCGTCGCGGAGTGGCTGGTGCACGGGCAGTCCACAGTGGACTTGCACGAGTGCGACGTGCACCGCTTCGAGGAGGTCCAGCTCGCTCCGGACTACATCGCCGAGCGGGGCTGCCAGAACTTCGTCGAGGTCTACGACATCCTGCACCCGTCGCAACCCATGGAGTCGCCGCGTCCGCTCCGGGTGAGCCCGTTCCACACCCGCCAACGCGAGCTCGGCGCGGTGTTCCTCGAAGCGGCGGGATGGGAGCGGCCGCACTGGTACTCGGCGAACGCGAACCTCGCCGAGGGGCTAGACCTGCCGGGGCGGGACTCGTGGTCGGCGCGGTACTGGTCGCCGATCGCCGCCGCCGAGGCGAGGCACACGCGGGAGAAGGTCGCCCTCTACGACATGACCCCGCTCAAACGGCTTGAAGTGGCAGGGCCTGGCGCGCTGGAGTTCCTCCAACGGATGACCACCAACAACCTCGCCAAGAAGCCTGGCGCGGTCACCTACACGTTGTTGCTCGACCGCACCGGCGGAGTCCGCAGCGACCTCACCGTGGCTCGACTCGCGGCCGACCGGTTCCAGGTTGGCGCCAACGGAAACCTGGACCTGGACTGGCTGAACCGCCACCTGCCGCCGGACAGTTCGGTGCAGATCCGGGACATCACCGCGGGCACGTGTTGTGTCGGGGTGTGGGGGCCGCTCGCGCGGGATCTCGTCCAGCCGCTGACCAGTTCTGACTTCTCGCACAAGGGATTCGGTTACTTCAAGGCGAAGCACGCCTACCTCGGCAACGTTCCGGTCACCGCGATGCGACTGTCCTATGTGGGCGAACTGGGCTGGGAGCTCTACACCAGCGCGGATCTCGGACAGCGGCTGTGGGACCTGTTGTGGGAAGCCGGTCAGGAGCACGGCGTGATCGCAGCCGGGCGCAGTGCGTTCAACAGTCTTCGGCTGGAGAAGGGCTATCGCGCGTGGGGGACCGACATGACGCCGGAGCACGATCCGTACGAAGCGGGTCTCGGCTTCGCGGTGCGGATGGACGCGGGCGACTTCATCGGACGTGACGCACTCGTGGACCGCACAGAGCCACGCCGACGGCTCGTGTGCCTGACGCTCGACGACCGCACACACGTCGTGCTGGGCAAGGAACCGGTGTACAGCAAACGCGAAGTCGTCGGATACGTGACCAGCGCCGCGTACGGGTACACCATCGACAAGCCGATCGCCTACGCGTGGTTGCCTACGACGCTCGCGCAGCCCGGTACCCCCGTCGAGATCGGCTACTTCGGCAGCCGTTACCGGGCGACCGTGGCCGCCGAACCGTTGTTCGACCCGGAGATGACCCGCATCCGTCGCTGACCGGAGGAGAACCGATGTACGACGTCATCGTCGCTGGACTCGGTGGAATGGGCAGTGCGGCGGCACATCACCTGTCGAGCAGAGGAGCGCGCGTGCTCGGGCTGGAGCGGTTCGGCCCCGCGCACGCCAATGGCTCCAGTCACGGCGGCTCGCGGATCATCCGGCAGTCTTACTTCGAGGACCCCGCCTACGTTCCGTTGCTGCTACGGGCGTACGAGCTGTGGGAGAAGCTGGAGCGGGACTCCGGGCGCGATCTGCTGTCGATGACCGGCGGGGTCATGGTCGGCCCGCCGTTGAGCAAGACCGTCGCGGGCAGCCTGCTGTCCGCGCAACAGTGGGGCCTTCCGCACGAGATGTTGGACGCCGACGAGATCCGAAGACGGTTTCCCACACTGACGCCAGAGCCGGACGAAGTCGCGCTGTACGAGGCTCGTGCCGGATTCGTCCGTCCAGAGGAGACGGTCACCGCCCACCTCCAGCTCGCCGCCGCTCGCGCGGACATCCACTTCGAAGAGCCGATGGTGGCATTCGAGTCCACTTCGGACGGAGTGCGTGTCGTCACCGCGAAGAGGACCTATGAGGCGGGGGAGCTGGTGATCTGTCCCGGCGCATGGGCTCCGGATCTGTTGGCGGACCTCAACGTGCCGTTCGCCATCGAGCGCCAGATCCAGTACTGGTTCGACCCGGCAGGTGGAGTCGCGCAGTTCGACCACAGCCACCACCCGATCTACATCTGGGAGAACGCCGAGGGCGTGCAGGTCTACGGATTCCCCGCGCACGACGGCCCTTCCGGAGGCGCGAAGGTCGCGTTCTTCCGCAAGGGCGTGCTGTGCACCCCGGACACCATCGACCGCACCGTGTACCAGGACGAGATCGACGCGATGGCTGCTCACATGGCCACGCGAATCCCGAACCTGCCGGGAAAGTTCCTCCGCGCGGCGACGTGCATGTACACCACGACCCCCGATGAGCACTTCGTGATCGCCCGGCACCCCGCGCACGAGCGAGTCACCGTCGCCTGCGGGTTCTCCGGGCACGGCTTCAAGTTCGTCCCCGTCGTCGGCGAGATCCTGGCCGACCTCGCCCTCGACGGCCGCACCGAGCACCCGATCGCGCTGTTCGACCCGAGCAGGAGCTTCGCATGACCACCACGGGCCTGCCCCCATCGCTGATCCCGACCCTGCCCGGCCGCGATTACACCGACCCGGAGAACTTCCGGCGCGAACAGGAGCGCATCTTCGAGCGGATGTGGTTCTGCGCGGCGCGCTGTGACGAGTTCGCCAAACCGGGCGCGTTCCGAACTGTCCAAATAGGACGCGAGAGCGTGATGATCACGCGCAACCGCTCCGGCGGGCTGCGCGCGTTCCTCAACATCTGCCGCCACCGCGGCGCGAAGCTGTGCGTCGAGGAGAGCGGGGAGGTGCGGCGCAACTTCCAGTGCCCGTACCACGCGTGGACCTACGACCTGGACGGCAAGCTGATCGCCGCGCCGAACCTGACGAAGATGCCGGACATCGACCGCACGACCTACGGCCTGGTCAACGTGCATCTGAAGGAATGGCTGGGCTATGTGTGGTTGTGCCTTGCCGACGAGCCGCCGTCGTTCGAGGACACCGTGTTGCGCGAGGTGGTCGACCGACTCGGCGACTCGGAGTCCCTCGACCGCTACGAGGTGGACACGCTGACCCTGGGACGGCGGATCACCTATGACGTGAGGGCGAATTGGAAGCTCATCGTCGAGAACTTCATGGAGTGCTACCACTGCGCCACCATCCACCCCGAGCTGACCGAGGTCCTGCCGGAGTTCGCCGACGGTTACGCCGCGCAGTACTACGTCGGTCATGGAGCCGAGTTCGCCGAGGAGGCCAAGGGCTTCACCGTCGACGGCAGCGAGGGCTTCGGCCGGCTGCCCGGGATCGCCGACGACCAGGACCGGCGCTACTACGCGATCACCATCAAACCGCAGGTGTTCGTCAACATGGTGCCCGACCACGTCATCATCCACCGCATGTTCCCGCTCGCCGCCGACCGCACGGTGGTGGAGTGCGACTGGCTCTACTCCAAGGAGGTCGTGGAGCGGGGCCGCGACGTCTCCCGCTCCGTCGAGCTCTTCCACCGTGTCAACCAGCAGGATTTCGACGCGTGCGAACGGTGTCAGCCCGCGATGGACTCCCGCGCCTACCGCGAGGGCGGGGTCCTGGTGCCGAGTGAGCACCACATCGGCGAGTTCCACAAGTGGGTTGTCGAACGGACGGCGGACAGCCGGTAGTCGGGTGTTCCCGCTGAGCTGGGGCTGATGTGAAGAATTCCTCAGTTCAGCCGTTCTGACGCGGCGGGCCGCTCGCGGCCTGGGCTAGGGTCGGATCCCGGAAGAAGGGACATCCGATGCCTGAGCTGTACGTCGGGGGCAGGTGGGTGTCGGCGAGCGCCGGGAACCGGCGTGAGATCCGATGTCCGGCCGACCACACGCTTGTGTCCACTGTGGATGAAGCGACCCGCGAGGACACCGAGGCCGCGATCGCGGCTGCCAGAACGGCTTTCGACGAGGGGCCGTGGCCGCGCACACCGGCGGTGGAGCGCGGCAGGCTGCTGCTGAAGGTCGCTGACCTGCTCCAGCGCGACAAGGCGGACTTCGCCCGCGCGGAGTCGCTGGACACCGGCAAACGCCTGGTGGAGAGCGAGTACGACATCGACGACGTGACGGCCTGTTTCCGCTACTTCGCGGCGCAGGTCGGCACGGAGTCGGGCCGCGTCGTCGACGCCAACAACCCGGACGTGCTCAGTCGCGTCGTGCACGAACCCGTTGGCGTGTGCGGACTCATCACACCGTGGAACTACCCGCTGCTGCAGACGGCGTGGAAGGTCGCGCCCGCGTTGGCGGCGGGCTGCACCTTCGTGCTCAAGCCGAGCGAGCTCACCCCCTCCACGGCGATCCTGCTGATGAAGGTGCTTGAGGAGGCGGGACTGCCCGCCGGGGTCGCCAACCTGGTGCTCGGCGCGGGGCCGGAGGCGGGGGCGCCGCTGTCCGAGCATCCCGACGTGGACCTGGTGTCCTTCACCGGTGGGCTGGCCACGGGGCAGCGCATCATGGCCTCCGCCGCCGCGACGGTGAAGAAGGTGGCGCTGGAGCTCGGCGGCAAGAACCCCAACATCGTCTTCGCGGACGCGGACTTCGAGACCGCCGTCGACTACGCGCTGACCGCGGTTTTCCTGCATTCCGGCCAGGTCTGCTCGGCGGGAGCGCGGCTGATCGTCCAGGACGAGCTGCACGACCGCTTCGTCGACGAGATCGTCCGCCGTGCCGAGCGGATCCGCCTCGGCGGCCCGTTCGACGACAACGCGGAGACCGGACCGCTGATCTCGGAGGCGCATCGGGCGAAGGTCGAGGCGTATGTCGCCGCTGGTGTCGCGGAAGGCGCGGTGCTGCGCTGCGGCGGAAAGGCTCCGGAGGTACCCGGTTTCTACTATCCGCCAACGGTTCTGGACGAGTGCCGCTCCGGAATGTCTGTGGTGCGCGACGAGTCCTTCGGTCCCGTGCTGACAGTGGAGCGGTTCACCGACGAGGACGACGCCGTGCGCATCGGCAACGACACCTTCTACGGTCTGGCCGGAGCGGTGTGGACCAGCGACGCGGGCAAGGCGCAGCGGGTCGCGGCACGGCTGCGGCACGGGACCGTGTGGATCAACGACTACCACCCCTACGTGCCGCAGGCGGAATGGGGCGGTTTCAAGCGGTCCGGCGTGGGCCGAGAGCTCGGCCCGAGCGGACTCGACGAGTACCGGGAGACCAAGCACATCTGGCAGAACCTCAGGCCGGAGCCGCAGAACTGGTTCTCCGGGAGCTGAAAACGGTTCCCTGCAAGGGATCTCAGCTGTCCATAGTGGGTTCAACCGAGTCGGGGCGGAGAACACGTGGCAGAGAGTTCGGAGGACACGGGACTCGCGCAGTTCGGGTACAAACAAGAGCTCAAACGCACACTGGGGATCTTCCACACCTTCGCGGCGGGGATCAGCTACATCTCGATCCTCACTGGCACGTTCCAGCTGTTCTACCTGGGCATGGGCCAGGGTGGCCCGGCCTACTGGTGGTCGTGGCCGATGGTCTTCGTCGGTCAGCTGATGGTGGCGCTGTGCTTCGCCGAGCTGGCGGGCCGCTACCCGGTCGCGGGCTCGATCTACAACTGGGCCAAGCGGTTGAGCAACCCGCACGTGGCCTGGCTGGCGGGCTGGATGATGCTCACCGCGTCGGTCGTGAGCATCGCGGCGGTGGCGCTGGCCTACCAGCAGACGCTGCCGCAGATCTCCTCGGTCTTCCAGCTGGTCGGCACCGGCAGCAACGCCACTGACAGCGCGACCAACGCGGTGGTGCTCGGCGCGCTGCTGATCCTGTTCACCACCGTGGTCAACGCCTTCGGTGTGAAGCTGATGGCCCGCATCAACAGCGCCGGCGTGTTCATCGAGCTGATCGCGGCGGTGCTGCTGATCATCGTGCTGGCCGCCAACATCACGCGCGGCCCGGAGGTGGTGACCGAGACCCACGGCACCGGAGCCGGGAACTCGCTGGGATACCTCGGCGCGTTCCTGACGGCGTCGCTGGCCTCGGCCTACGTGATGTACGGCTTCGACACGGCGGCCTCGCTCGGTGAGGAGTCGCTCAACCCGCGCCGGAACGCGCCGAAGGCGATCCTGCGCGCGCTGGTCGCCTCGTTCTTCCTCGGCGGGCTGATCCTGCTGTTCGCCCTGATGGCGGTGAAGGACATCAACGCGGAGGAGCTGACCACGATCGGGCTCCAGTACGTGATCCTGGACGTGCTCGGCCCGACGGTCGGCAAGATCTTCCTCTGGACGGTGATCATCGCGATCACGGTCTGCGTGCTCGCGGTGCAGACGGCGTGCATCCGGATGGCCTTCGCCATGGCGCGGGACAACAACCTCCCCGCATCGAGGACGCTGGCCAGGGTCAGCCCCCGCTTCGGGACGCCGGTCGCCCCCGCCGTGATCAGCGGCGCGCTCGCGGTGGGCATCCTGGCGGTGAACATCGGCCAGCCGCAGATCTTCGCGGTGATCACCAGCATCGCGATCATCATGATCTACGTGGCCTACCTGCTGGTCACGGTGCCGATGCTGATCGCGCGGCTGCGCGGACGGTGGACGGCACCGGAGACCGGTTTCACCCTGGGGCGCTGGGGAGTCCCGGTCAACGTCCTGGCCGTGCTGTGGGGGCTGGGCATGACCGTCAACCTGATGTGGCCCCGCCAGGAGATCTACAACCCGACCGAGCCGTACCACTGGTACCTGCGGTGGGGCGCGTTCCTGTTCGTCGGCGGCGTCGCGCTGGTCGGGTTCGCCTACTACTGGTTGGTGCTGCGACACAAGACGGGTGTGCGCGCGGAGAACGCCTGTGAACCAACGGAAGGATCGTGATGGACGAGTTCGACTACGTGATCGCCGGTGGAGGCACGGCAGGCTCGGTGCTGGCGGCACGCCTGTCGGAGGACCCGGACGTCACGGTCTGCCTGCTCGAAGCTGGACCGTCCGATGTGGATGATGAGGCGATCCTGCGCCTGGACCGCTGGATGGCCCTGCTGGAGTCCGGCTACGACTGGGACTACCCGGTGGAGAAGCAGGCCAACGGCAACTCCTTCATGCGCCACGCGCGGGCGAAGGTGCTCGGAGGCTGCTCCTCCCACAACTCCTGCATCGCCTTCTGGGCCCCGGCGGAGGACCTGGACGAGTGGGCGGCCAACGGCTGCACCGGCTGGAGCGCGGCGGAGGTCTTCCCGCTGTACCAACGCCTTGAGACCAATGACGGCGAAGGCGACCACCACGGCCGCACGGGACCGGTGCACATCCGCACGATCAAGTCCTCCGACCAGTGCGGCGCCGCCCTGCTCGAAGCGTGCGCCGAGGTGGGCATTCCGCGTACCCAGTTCAACTCCGGCACGACGGTCACCCACGGCGCGAACTGGTTCCAGATCAACGCCGACGCGGAGAACACCCGTTCCTCGGCCTCGGTCTCCTACCTCCACCCGATCATCGGCAAGCGCCCCAACCTGGAGGTGCGAACCGGTGTCCGCGTGAAGAAACTGGTGATCGACTCGTCCCGCCGGTGCACCGGCGTGGAGTACCTGGCGCCGGACCTCCTGCACACGCTGACGGTCGCGGCGCGCCGTGAGGTGATCGTCAGCTGTGGAGCGATCGAGAGCCCGAAGCTGCTGATGCTGTCCGGAGTCGGACCGGCGGCGCACCTGGCGGAGTTCGGCATCGACGTGGTCGCGGACTCGCCGGGCGTCGGCGAGAACTTCCAGGACCACCCGGAAGGCGTGATCCAGTGGGAGGCGAAGCGCCCGATGCCGACGGAGTCCTCGCAGTGGTGGGAGATCGGTGTCTTCACCACGACCGAGGAGGGCCTGGACCGCCCTGACCTGATGTTCCACTACGGCTCGGTCCCGTTCGACCTCAACACGGCGCGGCACGGCTACCCGACGACGGAGAACGGCTTCTGCCTGACGCCGAACGTGACCAGAAGCCGTTCGCTCGGCACGGTCCGCCTGCAGAGCAGGGACTTCCGTGACCGACCCCTTGTCGATCCGCGCTACTTCACCGACGAGCACGACATCCGCGTGATGACCTACGGACTGCGGTTGGCGCGGAAGATCGTGTCGCAACCGTCGATGGCTCCGTGGGCGGGCGCGGAGCTCGCTCCGGGTCCCGACGTGCAGACCGACGACGAGCTGTTGGACTACATCCGCAAGACCCACAACACCGTGTACCACCCGTCATCGACGGTGCGAATGGGCCCGGACGCCATGTCGCCGCTGGACGAGCGGCTGCGAGTGAAGGGCGTCTCGGGCCTGCGGGTGGCGGACGGCTCGGTGATGCCGTTCCTGATCGCGGTGAACCCGTGCATCACCACCATGATGATCGGCGAGAAGTGCGCCGACATGGTGAAGCAGGACAACGCCTAGCGGACCGGTCGTGCCCTTGGCGCGGATGCCCCTTGCGCCAAGGGCCGAGTAGTCCGTGGCTGTTGCCTCCAGAACCGTTGTGTAGCTTGGCGTCCTGTCATTCCCGCCCCGCTCCTGTTGTCCGGTTGGGGAGTGGTGCGTCTTCGTTTCCTCTTTCGCTCCAACGGGTTCGCCCGCTCGGGCTTTGCTGTCGATCGGTGCCTGCCATCGTCGACGGAGTTCTGTCCGCGAGCGGGCGGACGTCTCTTGGCCGGTCCTGGTCGCGTCGTCAAGCGGTTCGTTGGAGGTCCGGGTCCGGGGCGTTCTGGCAATCTCGTCGCTTGGGTACCGTTCCGTCACCCGGTTGGGGAGTGGTGCGTCTGCGTTTCCTCTTTCGCTCCAATGGGATCGCCTGCGCAGTGACTGCGTCACCAGGGCGATCGGTGCCTGCCTCGTTGATGGAGTTCTGTCCGCGAGCGGGACCGCGTGCGCGGCCGTCTCTTGGCCGGTCCCGGTCGCGTCGTCAAGCGGTTTGCTAGAGGACCGGGTTCGGGGCGTTCTGGCAATCTCGCCGCTCGGGCACGGTCCCGTCACCCGGTTGGGGAGTGGTGCGTCTTCGATTTCCCTTTCACCCCAACGGTTTCACCCGCTCGTACTTTGCTGTCGATCATGTGTTCGAGTTCAATGGAAACCGAAAGGAGGTGAACCCTTGGACACCCACGACTACATCACCCACCTCACCGACCACCTCGCCTCCGGCCGCTCGCACCAGATGCCCGAGGCCGACATCCTGCCCATGTTGCAGGCCCTGGAAAAGGCCTCCAGGTTGATCGCGGCGGTCTCCCAGGAGTTAGCGGCCCAGGCGGAGGAGCGGAGCCTGCACGTGCGGCACGGCTGCCGCGACATCGCCGCCTTGCTGCGCGGCGTGTTGAACCTCACCCCGCACGAGGCTCGCCGACGCGGCCGCCTGGTCCACGAACTCCCCGCCCTCCCGGAGACACGGCAAGCCCTGCGGGAGGGGGCGATCACCCTCGACCACGCCCTCGCGGTCTCCGACGTTCTCCGTGCTCTCCCGGCCAACCTGCCCGTGGAAGTCATGGATGACGCGGAGAAGGTCCTCGCGGAGCAGGCTCGCTTCCTCAATCACAAGGAACTGCAGAAGGCCGGGAAGCACCTGCGGGCGGTCCTGGACCAGGACGGGACGCTGGCGGAGGAGAACGAGGGCGTCGCCAAGCGGTTCCTGCGCGTCTCCCAGGACGCGAAGGGGTGGGTGCATCTCAGCGGCTGTCTGGACCCCGAGGGTGGCGAAGCCTTCAGGACCGCCATCCACGCCCTGTCGAAACCCGAGTCCGCGCAGGACGGCGATGTGGACCTCCGGTCGACCGAACAGCGCCAGGCCGACGCGCTGGTCGCGTTGACCACCCAAGCCCTGCAAGCCGGTGAGTTGCCGAAGGTCGGGGGAGAGCGTCCGCACATCAGCGTGACGATCGACTACGCCGACCTGCGTGATGGTTTGTCCTCCGGGTGGGCGTCGTGGGGTGGGCCGATGACGGCGAAGACGATCCGGCGGATGGCCTGCGACGCCAGGATCATCCCGGTGGTGTTGGACACCATGGGTATTCCCCTGGATGTGGGCCAGGCGCAGCGCACCGTCACCGGGCCCCTGCGCACCGCGTTGGCGGTGCGGGACAAGGGGTGTGCGTTCCCGGGGTGCACGATGCCCGCGGCGTGGGCGGATGCCCATCACGTGATCCACTGGTCAGAAGGTGGCCCGACGGCCCTGTGCAACACGGTGTTGTTGTGTCGACATCACCACACGGTGATCCACGACGGGGACTGGGAGATCGAGTTCGACCACGGGCTGCCGGTGTTCATCCCACCCTCCTGGGTCGACCCGGCTCGACAACCTCGGCGCAATATCCGGACGGCGTGGCAGACGATGCTGCCGACCGGCGGTGGTCGGTATGAGGTGCCGGGGTAGTGGGCTGGTGGGTACCGGATCGCTCTCCCGCACGTGAGTGCCGTCGTCCTGGACGGGTGACCACGGCTGCCCATTGCTGGGTTTCTGGGTGGGTTGGCCTGCCGGGGCTGAGTTCAAAGATCGGTTTGCTGTGAAAGCTAAGGGGTTGCTGGGAGGGCGGGAGGACACACGACGGGCTTCGGACTGTGGGCGCACGCAACGGTGGTTGGCGTGGGAACCCCGCCGGAGCGGATGCTCAGCGCGCTGGAAGGACAGGGCGCCACCCAAGGAAACCCCCTCCGTGCTGAGCGGCTGAACAGCTCAAACCCGCCCACTGGGCCCAATGGGGGCTGACCACGCCCACCGGTTGTGAGAGAATCACGCGAAGTGAGAGTATCCCGTTGGTTGTCAACGATGGAGGCTGCCGTGCGCGCTGCCAGGCTTCTTGTCGTCCTCGCGCTGGTTCTGGTCGGGCTCGCGACACCGGCGACCGCGGCTGTGCCCTTTCCGCGCATCGACGCGAGCAAGTTCGTCTACGTGCAAGGCCAGACCTTTGCCGTCTACAAGGCCAACATCGACTCGCTTGAGCGCAACGCGCAGCTGAGACCCAAGGGGCTCAACGATGTTCTCGCCAGCGCCAACCGCAAGGGGCGGCCGCTCTGTCATGGCACCCATCTCAAGGCCGGGCTCGGCCCCAAGGGGTTCTGCTGGCAGGACGGGGAGGATGACGACAAGAACGCCTGGATCCCCCAGGGGTTGACGGGTTCCGGTGATGCTCAAGCCGGTGGGACCGTCGGCGGGAAGCGGATCGTCGCGGCGAGTTGGCACACCCCGGGGGACACCTTCACCCGGGTGTCATTCCTCGACGAGAAGACGCTCGCCTACCGGCACGTGCTGTTGGTCGAGCCCCATCTCAGTGGGGACTTCAAGGCCATCTCCAGCCACGGGGACGGGTTGTCGTGGTACGGCGACTACCTCTACCTGATGCAGGGGAGCGTCTTGCGGGTGTTCGACCTGCGGCACTTCTGGGCCATGGACACCGCGCCGGAACACGTGGGGCGCAACGGTGATGGCCGGTTCTCCGCGCGGTACCACGCGTGGGCTCTGCCGCAGGTCGGCGCTTACTGGTACCAGGGCGGCGGCTGCGGCAAGGTCACCGGTGAGAAGCCTTGTTCGGCGAGCCTGTCGTTGGACCGTGGGACCAGTTCCTTCGTGACCGTCGAGCACGTCGCCAAGGGCGGGAACGGACGTCTGGTGCGGTGGCCCATCGACCCCGCCACCGGGTTGCTCAGGGCGGAGGCCAACGGGTCGGTGCGGGCCGTGGAGGCTTTCGCGTCGCCGGTGTGGGCCATGCAGGGCGCTGTCTCGCACAACGGCTACGTCGTGGTGTCCGGCGCTTGTGTCCAGCACGCGGGGAAGCCGGTCGATCTTCCGAGCTGCTTGCACGGCGGCGTCCCCGGGCAAACGGTTTCGCAGTTGACCGAGGCTCCTGTCAACAACCAGAACCTGTCCTACTGGCCCGCTACTGGTGAGTTGTGGTTGATGAACGAACAGCTGCGGGAACGGGTCGTCGCGCACATCCCTTGGCGCACGCTTACTGGTAAGTAGAAATGAGGGGCTTGTCGCATTATTCGCTTGCCCAACGTTTGCTTGAGGAAGATTTCACGTTGGAGCGAGCCTGAGACCAGGATCTTTCAGGGATTCGCGCGTGATCGAATAATGAAACTTCGTCAGCTTATCTTCAGCTTTGCAACCCATACCCTAAATGTGGGTTAAGCGGGATGTGATGCGGGTCACAGTAGGATAATGACGCCATTGGGTGTCTGCTAGCTTTGCGCTCGATCGATTCCGAGGAACAGCAAGCTCCGCGGGAATTCTCCAAGACCATATTGCCGCCGGTGATCTGTGCGCCCTGGTCGCCGGCACGCAGGGCGGTCGGCTCAAGTCAGGACCCCCAGCCCGACTTGAGCCGGCCTGCCCTCCCCCTCGGGTGCGCAGTGCTCCCTGGCGAGGACCCGGAACAGATCCGGTATCCGGTACCGGTCCTGGCCACCGGTGAGCAGCACCCGGGACGCGGCGAGGCTGTCCAGCAGCTCCGCCGCCTTCTCCGAGCTCACTCCGGCGAGTGCCCCAGCGATCACCGGGGTGATCTCGGAGAACCCCAGCAACCCCAGCCTGCGGAACAGCCGGCCCGCCTGCGGGCCGAGCGTCCGCACGCAGCCCTCCAGCGCCTCGCGCAGGTCCAGCGCGCCGTGCCGCAGCTCCGCCAGCCTCCCCGCGTCGTCGGCGAGGCGGTCGGCCAAGCGTTGCAATGTCCACTGTGGATGATCGGCGAGCTTGGCCCCCACGATGCGCAGCGCGAGCGGCAGTCCCTCGCAGCGGAACACGATCCGCCGCGCGGCCAGCATCTCCGCGGCGACCCTGCCGTCGCCGACGAGCGCGCCGAGCAGGGCCAGCGCCTCCTGGGCGTTCAGGCCGCCCAGCTCGACGCGGTGCGCCCCGGCCAACCCGGTCAGCCGCCTGCGGGAGGTCACCAGCACCGAGCAGCCGCCGGCGCCCGGCAGCAACGGCGCGACCTGTCCCTCGTCGGCGGCGTTGTCCAGCAGCACCAGCATCCGGCGCTCGGCGAGGACGCTGCGGTAGAGCGCCGCGCGCTCGTCGAGGGTGTCCGGGGGAGGTGCGCCGAGCGCGCGCAGGAAACCGCCCAGCACGTCCATCGGGGGCAGTGGGGTCGCCGAGTCGCCGCGGAGGTCGACGTGCAGCTGGCCGTCCGGGAACTCCGGGCGCACCCGGTGGCCGACCCGGACCGCGAGCGCCGACTTGCCGGTTCCCGGAGCGCCGGTGACCACCGCGAGCGGCACCGCGTAGCCCGAGGTCGTCGCGGTGAGCGTCGTGCACAGCTGGTCGGCCTCGGCGATCCGGCCGACGAGATCGCCGACGTCGGCGGGCAGCTGGGCGGGCCGGACCTCCGGCGAGGTCCCGGCGATGATGTGCTGCTCGATCCGCCGCAGCTGCGCGCCGGGTTCGGCGCCGAGCTCGGCCATGACCTCGTGGGCGTCCTGGAACAGCCGCAGCGCCTCGGCCTGCCTGCCCGAGCGGTGCAGCGCGGTCGCGAGCAGTCCGCGCAGGCGCTCGCGCAGCGGGTACCGCTCGGACAGCAGCGTCAGCTCGGCGACCAGCTCGCCGTGGCTCCCGAGATCGAGCTCCAGCTCCGCGCACTCCTCGGTGATCTCCGCCCGCCGCTCCTCCAGCACCGCGGCGCACGCCTCGATCTCGGCGCCGCCGATGCCCGGCAGGACCGGCCCCCGGAACTCCTCCAGCGCCTCGCGCAGGCAGCGCGCCTTCTCCTCAGGGGCCCGCGCCGCGCGGCCCTCGCGGACCAGTGACTCGAACCGGCGCAGGTCCACGCGGTGGCCGTCGAGCTCGACGAGGTAGCCGGGCGCTCTGGTGACGATCACGCCGGGATCGCCGCCGGACTCGGTGAAGGTCTTGCGCAGCGCGGAAACCGCGATCTTGACCTGCTTGCGCGCGCTCTCCAGCGGGCGGTCCGACCACACGGACGCCGCGAGCTCGTCCACCGGGACGACCCGCCCGGCGCGCAGCAGCAGCATCGTCAGGAGCGCGCGCTGCCGCTTCCCGTTGACCGGGATCCGGCCGCGCGCGCCCCCGACTTCCAGCTCCCCCAGGACCCGAAAATCCATCTGGCACCCCCTGCCCTGAGACCAGGATGCCGATCGGCACTGAAGGCTCGCTAAACACGCTGTACCGGGGGCATACCGCGGTCATACCCGGCGGAGGAACTCCACCACCCCGGTCGCCCCGTCTTCGGCGTTGACCAGCTTGGCCAGCGCCTCAGCGCGCTCGCGGTAGCGCGGGTCGGTCACGGCGGCGTGGATGGCGGCGCCCAGCCGGTCCGCGGTGATCGTGCGCATCGGCACCGGCGGGGTGGCCACGCCGAGCGCGTGGAGCCTGCCCGACCAGAACGGCTGGTCGGCCAGCACCGGGACCGGGACGGCCGGTGCGCCCGCGCGCAGCGCCGCCGCCGAGGTGCCCGCGCCCGCGTGGTGCACGACCGCGGCCATCCTCGGGAACAGCCACTCGTGCGGCGCGTCGCCGATAGTGATCAGGTTGTCGTCCGAAGCGACGTCGAGCCCCAGCCAGCCCGCCTGGACCACGCCGCGCACCCCCGCCTGGCGCAGCGCGGTCGCGACCAGCTGTCCGAGGCGTTCGCTGTCGCCGGGCACCATGCTGCCGAAGCTGACGAACACCGGCGGCGGCCCGGCGTCGAGGAACTCCAGCAGCTCGGTGGGCGGCTGCCAGTCGCGCGAGAGGTGCGGCCACCAATAGCCGGTGACCTGAAGGCCGGAGCGCCAGTCCGCTGGGCGCGGGATCACGTGCTCGCTGTAGCCGTGGAACACCGGCCAGTTCTCCGCGTCCTGCTGGCGCAGTGCCTGCCCTGGCGACAACCTCGGCAGTCCGTAGCGCTCGCGCACGGCGTTGGCGCCCGAGGCGAACGTGGCGGCCAGGATGCGCGACATGGCGCGGGCCGCGAGCACGTTGCCGAGCGGACCGAACGAGCCGCCCTTGCTCAGCACCGGGGCGAACTCGCGGGTCGGGTAGGCCGGGCTGAGGAACACACCGGCGCTGGGGATGCCAAGGCCCTGCGCCACCGGGTGGCCGATCGGGCTGACCATGGGTGCGAGCAGCAGCACGTCGGTGCCCGCTTCGGCGGCCTCGGCGACGGCGAACGCCGCCTCGCGCATGTGCGAACCCAGCATCTTCAGCTGCCTCACCATGCCGATCGAGGACGACTTAGCCTGGGACCACCGCTGGCCGTCCTCCGACCTCAGCGTCTCCCTCGGGTCTCCTGGCAGCGCGCGGAACCCCAGTCCGCAGCCGCGCACCAGCTCCGCGAACGGCTCGTGCGTGGCGATGGTGACGTCGTGCCCCTCCTCCGCCAACCGAACGCCCAGGCCGGTGTACGGGGCGACGTCGCCCCTGGATCCGGCGCTCGCAATCAACACACGCATGGTGCGATCTCCCCTTTAAAGAGTGGTCGATCGCAACGCTAGCGCCGAGCCTCTGTATGAAGGCACCCGTGGTGAACACTCGGAACGCGCTGCTCTCCCTCGCGGCGTCGGTCGTGCTGGCCGCGCTGCTCACCTGGGGGTCAGCGTTCATCGACCTCCAGGTCTACCGGGCGGGCGGTGACGCCTGGCTCAACGGGCAGGCCTTGTACGGCAGTGGTTTCCCGTATCTGCCCAGCGACACCGGGCTGCCGTTCACCTATCCGCCGATCGCGGCCGTGCTCTTCGCGCCGCTGGCGCTGCTGCCGATGACCGGCGCCGTGATGGTGCTGACGCTGCTGACCGTGCTCGCGCTGGCTGGGACCTGCGTGGTCGTCGTGCGGTACTTCGGCCGGAACTGGTTGCTGGGCCTGCTGTTCACGGTGGTCTGCGTCCTGGTGGAGCCGGTGCGCTCGACGCTGTGGCTCGGCCAGATCAACGTGCTGCTGATGGTCGCCGTCGCCGCAGACTGCCTGCTGCCGAGGACGCCGTGGCCGCGCGGCCTGCTGATCGGCGTGGTCGCGGCGATCAAACTGACTCCGGCGGCGTTCGGGCTCTACTTCGTGGCGGCGCGGCAGTGGCGGCCCGCGGGCACCGTGGTCCTCGGGTTCCTCGGCGCGACGGCGGCCGGGTTCCTGTTGGCGCCCAAGGACTCCATGGCCTATTGGTTCGGTGTTCTCGCCAGGACCGATCGGATCGGGGCGCCCTGGTCCAGGGACAACCAGTCGCTGCGCGGAGTGCTCGCCAGGACGTGGCTGCCGGACTCCGCCGTGGTTCCGCTGTGGGCGGTCGGGGTGGTGCTGATCGTCGCCGCGACGTGGTTCGTCGCTGCCCGCCTGCGCCGGCGCGGTGACGACCTGACGGCGCTGCTCGCCGTCGCCGTCGCCGGTCTGCTGGCCTCGCCGGTGTCGTGGACGACGCACTGGGTCTGGGTTGTGCCCGCGCTGGTCGGGCTCGCGCTCACGCGGAGCTGGGGATGGCTGGCGGTGGTGGCGGTGTTCTTCGCCGAACCGCATCGGCTGATGTCCCCGCACGGGAACTTCCAGTGGTGGCAGCACCTCGTCGGCAACGCTTACCTGATCGTGGCCGCCGCGTTCCTCGTACTGCTCGTTGTTCGCGTCACACGCGTCGAGGTGCGTCAGTGACCGGGGCCGCGGTGAGCGCCGCACTGCTCCGCCCTAGTTCAGCAACGGTTCCAGGCCGGCGATGAGAGCGTTCAGACCGAAGTCGAACTGGGCGTCCCCGCCGCTGGTCCTGGACAGCTCGTCAGCGAGGTCGACCACGGTCGGGTAGTCCGCGGCGGACAAGGACTCCATCGTCGCCCGCAACCGCCGCCGCCCTTCGCGGTCCTGCTTCTCCGCGTTCATCTGCGACTCCCACAGCGCCGCGCCGAGCACGAACGTGAACAGCATCGTGTGCGCCCGCGCGGCGTTCTCCTTGGAGAACCCGGCCTCGCGCAGCGCGCGCACCAGGGTCTCCGTCGCCGCGGCGGTCTCCTGGCCCTTCAGCGGCCTGCTCGCCAGGATGCGCAGCAGGCACGGGTGCTCCAGCAGCAGCTGCCGCAGGCCCGTCGCGATCGTGCGGACCTGCTCCTGCCACGGACCCCGCGCCGCGGAGAGCCTGCGCGCGCCGAGCAGGTGGTCGCGGACCGCGTCGAAGAGCTCGTCCTTGCTGCGGAAGTAGGTGTAGAGCGCCATCGGGCCCACGCCGAGCTCCTTGGCGAGGGAGCGGACGCTGAACGCCTCCAGGCCCTGTGCCTCCATCAACGCCAGTGCCGTCGTGACGATCAGCTCCGGGTTGAGGGTGTTGCGGGGCGCCCTGGCGCGCGTGGGCTTGTCGGACATCACGTCTCCCGGCGGGTGCGGCTACTGTACGGTGTACTGTACGCCGTACAGAACAGCGAGAGGTGGCAACGTGCGCGCCGTGCAGATCACCGAGTTCGGTGGCCCCGAGGTGCTGACCCTGACCGACCTTCCCGAGCCCGTCGCCGCGCCCGGTCAGGTCCTGATCACCGTCGACCGCGCGGGCATCAACTACGCCGACACCCACCAGGTCGAGAACTCCTACCTGGCTCCCGCGTCGCTGCCGCTGGTCCCCGGCGGCGAGGTCGTCGGCCGCACCGCCGACGGGCGCCGCGTCGTCGCGCTGCTGCACGGCGGTGGCTACGCGCAGCGGGCCGTCGCGGACGAGGCGAGCACCTTCGACGTGCCGGAGGGCGTGAGCGACGGCGCCGCGCTGTCGCTGATCCTCCAGGGCACCACCGCGTGGCACCTGCTGCGCACCTCCGCCCGGATGCTCAAGGGCGAGAGCGTCGTCGTGCACGCGGCCGCCGGAGGTGTCGGCTCCATCGCCGTGCAGCTCGCCAAGCAGTGGGGCGCGGGCCGGGTCATCGCCACCGCGTCCACGGAAGCCAAGCGCGCCAAGGCGATCGAGCTCGGCGCGGACGTCGCCGTCGACGGTGCGCCCGAGGGACTGAAGGACCGGCTGATTGAGGCCAACGGCGGCAACCGCGTCGACATCGTGCTGGAGATGGTCGGCGGTCCCACCTTCGACGCCTCGCTCGCCGCGCTCGCCCGGTTCGGCCGCCTGGTCACCTACGGCTCGGCTTCGCGGGAGGCCGCGACGCCGGTCATCCCCGCCGCGTTGATGCGCGGTTCCAAGTCCGTGATCGGTTTCTGGCTGGCCGACTGCTTCAGGGTCCCCGGCATGATCGGCGACCCGCTCGCCGAGCTGTTCGGCCTCGCCGCGCAGGACCTGCTCCGCCCGATCGTCGGCGGCGACTACCCGATGTCCGAGGTTGCCAAGGCGCACAACGACATCCGGTCCCGCCGCACGGTCGGCAAGCTTCTTCTCGACCCCAGCCGCTAGGAGCCCCCGTGAGCATCAGCAAGGTCATCTACACCGCGCGCGCCACCGTCGACGGCGGCCGTGAGGGGCGTTCGGTCAGCGGCGACAACAAGCTCGACGTCGCGCTCGCCCCGCCCGTGGAGCTCGGCGGCTCCGGCAACGGCACCAACCCCGAGCAGCTGTTCGCCGCCGGGTTCGCCGCGTGCTTCCACAGCGCGCTGAAGCTGGTCGCCCGCAAGGCGAAGCAGAGCACCGAAGGACCGCTCGCGGGTGCGAGCATCAGCACCGAGGGGTCGACCGTCGCGGCCGAGGTCGGCATCGGACCGCTGACCGAGGGCGTCGGCTACGGCCTCCAGGTGCACCTCGTCGTCACGCTGCCCGGCCTGGACCGCGCGGTCGCCGAGCAGCTGGTCCAGTCCGCTGACCAGGTGTGCCCGTACTCCAACGCCACCAGGGGCAATATCGCGGTCACCCACGCGGTCGCCTGAGCTAGTCTGGTTTCCCTGTCCGCCCCGTCGCAGATCCCGTGCGGCGGGGCGGAAACAGTGACAGGGAGGGAAAAGATGGCCGTCCGGCCGCTGCGCTACTTCGGTGATCCGGTGCTCAAGTCGCCGTCGGCCCCGGTGACCGTCTTCGACGACAAGCTCCGGTCCCTTGTGGACGACCTGATGGAGACGGTGACCCTGCCCGGCCGCGCCGGTCTTGCCGCGCCGCAGATCGGAGTCGGGCTGCGCGCGTTCAGCTACCTCGTCGACGGGCAGCACGGCTACGTGATCAACCCCGAGATCGTCGAGCTGTCCACCACGGAGCAGGACGGTCCCGAGGGCTGTCTTTCGGTGCCCGGTATGAACTTCCCGACCCGCAGGGCGAAGTTCGCCACCGTGCGGGGCGTCGACGTCGACAACGAGCCGGTCGTCGTCAGCGGTCACGGCGAGCTGGCCCGCTGCCTGCAGCACGAGACCGACCACCTCGACGGCATGCTCTACATCGACCGGCTGCCCGCCGACCAGCGCAAGGAGGCGTTCCGCCTCGCCCGCGGCTCCGACTGGTTCTGGTCGGCGCGCTGAACCTGTTTGGCGACCCCCACCTGCGGGCACCCCGGGTGCCAAGCTTCACGCAGCCACGGGAGACGCCATGCTCAGCCACGACGACCAGGCTCGGTTCCGGGAGATCGAACGTCAGCTGGCCCAGGAGGACCCCCGGTTCGCTCGGGCGCTCAGCGAGGGGCGACCGCGCCGCCCCGCGGGGGACCGCAGCTGGTGGGCGGTGACCGCGCTCGCGCTCGGCATCCTCGCGGTGGCCGTCGCCCTGGTGGCGATGTCGTTCTCGCTGCTGCTCTTCGGGGCCGCGCTGATCGGTCTCTCGTCGTTGGTGCGGCGCAGGCACATCCGGCGCGGCCAGTCGGTTCCGCCACCCGGGAATACCAGGCATCTTCCCTGAACACCAGCCCCGCCACCCGAAACGGGGCACGTCGTGATCGAACCAATCGACCGCCAGGAGCCTTCCGAATACGTGGACAGACAGTGCAGTCCACCTCTGGGAGGCTCCGATGCGTTTGTCACCCCGCAACCTCGCCGTGTCCGCCATTGCCGCCGCGCTGGCGCTGGCCGCCCTTTCTCCCGTAGCGGGTGCCGCTGAGGCACACCACGAGCAGCGTGGCGTCGGTGTCGGGATCGGACTGGGTCTGGACGTGGACCTCGGCCTCGGCCTCGGCCTTGACCTGGGAGTCGGCGGTTCGTACTCGGCCGTCTTGACCGGAAGAGCCGAGGTGCCCGGTCCCGGCGACAGCGACGGCCGCGGCTACGCGTCGGTCGATGTGGGCGCGAAGCGGGTCTGCGCCGCGATCTCGGTCAACCGGATCGGCACCGCGACCGCCGCCCACATCCACCGGGGCGCGGCAGGGACGAGCGGTCCGGTCGTGGTCAACCTCAAGGCTCCCGCGAACGGCCGCAGTTACGGGTGCGCCGAGGTCAGCCGTGAGCTCGCCAGGGAGATTCGCATGCACCCCAGCAGGTTCTACGTGAACGTGCACAACGCGGAGTTCGCCGCGGGCGCGGTTCGTGGTCAGTTGCGCCGGTGACCGACCGGGCCGGTGCGGCGGGTCTCGGCCGCCGCACCGGCTCCCAGCGGGTTCAGACCGCGAGATCGGTCGCCCTGCGCCTCTGCGGCGCGCTGAGCAGCAGGTAGACCAGGAGCGCCACCACCAGCCCGACCGCCCAGCTGTAGTCGTAGAGCGGTTTCAGCACCGGGATCAGGCCCTCCTGGGGGAAGGGGCCCTTGCCGGGGTCGGAGTACGCGCCGCCCACCGCGGCCACGCTGCCGATGACGGTCGCCGCGACCGCGTTCAGGTTCCAGCCGCCGGTGAACCAGTACCGCCCGCCCCTGGCGTAGAGGTCCGGCAGGTGCAGGGTCTTCTTGTCCAGCACCCAGTACCCGGCCGCGAGCACCCCCGCGATGGAGCCGAGCAGGCCGCCGTAGAACGCCAGCCAGACGTAGATGTAGATGTTCGGGTCGGCGACCAGGTGCCACGGCTGGATGGCGATGCCGAGCACGCCGGTGATCAGACCGCCGACCCGGAAGCTGACCAGCCTCGGCGCGGCGTTGGAGAAGTCGTAGGACGGGCTGACCACGTTGGCCGCGACGTTCACCGACAGCGTCGCCACCATGACCGTGAACAGGCTCAGCGCCACCACGAGCGGGTTGTCGAACTTCTCGGTGAGCTTGATCGGGTCCCAGATCGCCTCGCCGTAGATCACCGCGGTGCCGGAGGTGATGAAGATCGACAGCAGCGCGAAGAACGACATCGTGGTCGGCAGGCCGAGCACCTGGCCCAGCGCCTGCTGCCGCTGGCTGCCGCCGAAACGGGTGAAGTCCGGCATGTTCAGCGACAGCGTCGACCAGAACGCGATCATGCCCATCAGCGAGGGCGCGAAGACGCTCCAGAACTCCACACCCCAGCCAAGCCGCGAGGGCTGTTCCAGGATCGGGCCGAGCCCGCCCGCCTCGAACAGCACCCACACCAGCAGCGCCAGTGCGGCCACGATCACGAACGGCGCGGCCCAGTTCTCGAAGCGCCGCAACGTCTCCATGCCCCGCCAGATGATCACCATCTGCAGGCCCCAGAAGAACAGGAACGCCGCCCACAGCGTCCACGGCTGGCCCAGCACGACCGGCGCGTCGCGCCACCACGAGCCCAGCAGCTTCCCGGCGAGCGCGTAGATCGCCTCGCCGCCGATCCAGGTCTGGATGCCGAACCAGCCGCAGGCGATGAACGCGCGCAGCAGACCGGCGAAGTTGGCCCCGCGCACCCCGTAGAAGGCGCGTGCGAACACCGGGAACGGCACGCCGTACTTGGTGCCCGCGTGACTGTTGAGCAGCATCGGGATCAGCACCAGCAGGTTCCCGAGCGTGATCGTGACGAACGCCTGCACCCAGCTCATGCCCAGCGCGATCAGCCCGGAGGCGAGCAGGTAGCTGGGGATGTTGTGCGCCATGCCGATCCACAGCGCCGCGAAGTTGTAGGTGCTCCACGTCCGCTTCGCGATCGGCACCGGGGCGAGCTCGTCGTTGTAGTACGGGCTCTGCTCGATGGCGGCCGGGTCGGTCAACTCCACCCGTCCGTCGGATTGCGTCGTCTGGCCTGATGGGGAGGAGGGCAGCACCATGGGTCGCTCCTCGTTTCTGCTGGTGAGCACAACATCGTGGGGGTCGCTCGGCCAGGGCGGGAGAGGCAAAGTGTCACTGGTTTGCCCGGCTGACCACACAGTGTGTCCACCCATGCGCCGTCCCGCTCTCCCGCCGCGCGTCACCGCTGGTCAGCAGCCCTGTGACTGGCTCGCCCCAGCTGGCGCCGCTCGGGCTGTCGCCTCGGCTGTCGCTGGGCCGCTGTCGCTGGGCCGCTGTCGCGTTTGGGGAGTGGCCGCATCGCCGCTCGCGTCGCTGTGGTGGTCGTGGCGCGGCGCGCGTCTCTGTGCCGGCAGGGAACCGCTACGGCGGCCCGGGAACCGTTGCGGCGGCTGGAAGCGCTGCGCTGGCCGGGAACCGCTGCGGCGGCAGGGAAGTGCTGCGGCGGCAGGGAAGTGCTGCGGCGGCAGGGAACCGTTGTCGCACAAGCCGTTTCAGCGGGCGAGGGTGGCTTTCGCCCGCGCGGGGGACCCCCCGATTCCAGGATCGCCTAGCGCCTGTCCTGCAAGTGGCAACACCACCCTCCCTGGCACCCCCCACCGTTTCACGCGTTTTGTAGCCTTAACGCGATTTGGGAGCGCTCTTTCGCGCGTTTAGGTGACAAAACGCGATAATCCTGTGCGCGGGGGTGGCGGCACCTCGGGGCACCGGGACGTCTGGGGTGGGTGGGGATCCGGTCGGTGAACGGGGTTCCCGGTGTTCGCTCCGGGGTGGGGGAGCGAGCTGTGCGCGCGGAACGGCGGTCCCCGGTTGGTGCCGGGGACCGCCGTTGTCAGGCAGGTGGGTGGTCAGGCGCGGACGCGGTCCCTGATCCACTTGCCCGCTTCCTTGAGCACCGACGTGCCCGCGAAGGAGTTGCCGGAACAGGTGCCGGGCTTGAACACCGCGCCCGAGCGGTCGTCGTCGGAGAAGTTCCAGTTGACCCAGCTGATCTTCTTCTGGGCCATCAGGTCGATGTAGCGCTGCGACTGGGTGAAGTTGTTGCCGCCGTCGCCGGAGGCCTCCTGGGTGCCGAACTCGGTCACGAACACCGGGAGCTTGTCGGCCGCGCGGGAGAGCGTGCTCAGGTACTCCGAGCCGTGCGAGGCCGCGTAGAAGTGGAAGGTGTACATGACGTTGCCGAGGGTCAGCGGGTTGTTGGCGACCTCGCTCTCGTTCTTGCCGTAGGACACGCCGAACGAGGACCACGCCGGCGTGCCGACCAGGACGACCGCGTCGCTGTCCTTGGCGCGGATCACCGGGATGAGCTGCTCCGCGTAGCTCTTGATGCGGGACCAGGTGACGCTGTTGCCGTTGGGCTCGTTGGCGATCTCGTAGAGGATGTTGGTCTTGTCCTTGTGCCGCTCGGCGATCTCGGTGAAGAAGGTCTTGGCGCGGGCGAGGTTGTAGTTCGGGTCGCCCGGCGTGAGCATGTGCCAGTCGACCAGCGCGTACATGCCGCGCTTGGTGGCCTCCTCGATGTAGTTGTGGACCATGTCGGTGAACTTGCGCGGGTTGGTCTCGTAGCCGCCCTCCTGGATGTACATCGAGATCCGCAGGACGTCGGCGCCCCAGTCGTTGGCGAGCGCGTCGAGCGAGGCCGTCTTCAGGCATTGGCTGTACCACTGGAGCCCGTGCGTGCTCATGCCGCGCAGCTGGACCTGCTGGCCGCTGGAGTTGCACAGTTTCAGGCCGCAGACCCGCAGCTGGCCGTTGGCCGCGGCGAACGAGCCCGCGGGCAGCGCGGAGGACTCAGCGGCGCTGGCGGTTGCGGTGGCGACCGTGGCTCCCGGCACGAGCAGGGCTGCCGCGAGTGCCACGATCGTGCGAAGCGAATGCCGACCCATCACTTCTCCTCCCGGATCGGAAGTCGGTGCAGGGTTCACCGAGGGGCTTCCGGAGATGGCGCGGCGGCGGTGTGAAGCGAGGTAAATAGTTAAGTTAGTTTCCTAACAGTGCGGACGATGGTAGTGAGCCGGATCACTGCGAGTCAACCGGCAAAGGACCGTTTGACGGTCGGGTGCGTCCTGGGCCAGACTCGCGGTATGGAAACCGAGCTGGACGGGCTGCGGGTGCTCGCGCACCCCTTGCGCCTGCGCATCCTTTCCCTGGTCACCGGGGCGGCGATGAGCGCGGCCGAGGCGGCGCGGGAACTCGGCGAGAGCCAGGCCAACGTCAGCTACCACATGCGGCGGCTGCACGACGCCGGGTTGCTGGAGATCGCCGAGGAGGTCGAGATCCGCGGCGGCCGGGCCAAGCGCTTCCGGCACAACCACGACACCGGCAGCCGGGTGAAGGCGCGCGGGCGCGAGGACCACGTGCTGCTCGCCGCGACCATGGGCGCCGAGCTGCGCCGCAGGATGACGCACCGGGCGCTCGGCGTGCCGGGGGCGACCACCGACGCCGAGCTGTGGGTCGATCCCGAGGTCTGGCACCGGGTCCGCGACACCGTCATGGCGCTCGCCGGGGAGCTGCACGACGCCGCCCGGCCACCGCGCACCGAGGGCACCGTCCACGTCAACGCCACCATCGCGCTGTTCCAGATGGACGAGGAGTGACCTCGCCGAGAATGCGGGAACCCTTGCGGCACAGGCCGTTCCGGTTCCTCGTCGCGGGCAGGGTCGCCGTGCACCTCGGCAACGCGGTCGCGCCGATCGCGCTGGCCTTCGCCGTGCTGGACCTGACCGGCTCGGTGATCGACCTCGGCATCGTGGTCGGGGCGCGCTCGATCGCCAACGTCGCGCTGCTGCTCTTCGGCGGCGTGCTCGCCGACCGGTTGCCGAGGGCGCTGGTGCTCCAGGGTTCCACCACGCTCGCCGGGCTGACGCAGGGCCTGGTCGCGGCCGCCGTGCTCGGCGGGTTCGCCTCCATCCCGCTGCTGGCCTGTCTCAGCGTGCTCAACGGCGCCGCCGCCGCGACCTCGATGCCCGCCACGGCTTCCCTTGTGCCGCAGACGGTTCCGCCCGGGCTGCTGCGCCAGGCCAACGCGCTCGCCCGGATGGGCACCACCACCGCGACGATCATCGGGGCCGCTGCGGGCGGCATGCTGGTGGGCGTTGTCGGTCCCGGCTGGGGCATCGCGTTCAACGCGGGGACCTTCCTGGTCGCCTCGGCGCTGTTCGCCAGGATGCGGTCGGTCACCGCGCCCGTTCCGCCCTCGGAGCGGTCCCGGCCGCTCGCCGAGCTGCGCGAGGGCTGGCGGGAGTTCTCCTCGCGCACCTGGGTGTGGGTGGTGGTGGCGCAGTTCATGGTCGTCAACGCGGTCATCGTCGGCGCGACGACGGTGCTCGGCCCGGTCATCGCCGACGGGAGCTTCGGCAGGACCGCGTGGGGGCTGGTGCTGGCTGCCGAGACCGCGGGCGCGTTGGCCGGTGGGGTGATCGCCGCGCGGTGGCAGCCGCGGCGCGCGCTGTACGTCGGCGTCGCACTGACCGTGCTCGAAGCCGCTCCGCTCGTGGTGCTCGCGGAGGCGCCGACGGTGCCCTTCCTGATGACCACCATGTTCGTGGTCGGTGTGGTGATCGAGCAGTTCGTCGTCGCGTGGGACGTCGCGCTCCAGGAGAACGTGCCGCAGGACAAGCTCGCGCGGGTCTACTCCTACGACGCGCTCGGCTCGTTCGTGGCGATCCCGGTGGGGGAGATGGCCGCCGGGCCGCTCGCTCAGCACTTCGGGATGCGCGCGACGCTGCTCGGCGGCGCTGTGCTGCTCGTGCTCGCGACGCTGGGAGCCTTGTGCAGCAAGGAGGTCCGGGCTCTCACCAGCGTCCCGGCGAAGGTCAGCGACTGAACGCGCGGACCGACGCGACGACGAGGAGCGGCGGAGCACCCGCCGGGGCTGCTCCGCCATCCGTCCACATCAGAGCGCCGCGTCGTGGGCCAACAGCGCCACGTGCAGGGAGAGCATGGACTCCGCGTCGTCCAGTGAGATGCCGAGGATCTGCTCGATGCGCGCGAGCTGTTGGTAGAAGGCGGTTCTGGACAGGTGCGCGGCCCCTGCCGCCGCAGACTTGTTGCCGCCGTGCTGGCAGTAGTCCCGCAGCGTGTCGACGAGCCTCGTGCCGTGGAAGCGGTCGTGCGCCAGCAGCGCGGAGAGCTCCCGCTCCACGAACGCCCGCACCCGCTGGTCGGCGTGCATCAGGTGCATCAGCCCGCGCAGCCGCACGTCGGCCAGCCGGTGGAAGACGCGCGCGCCGCCCGAGCGCAGCGCCGCCTCCGCGACGTGGGCGGCCTCGGCGAGGCTGCGCGCGGCCTCCTGCGCCGCCGTGACCGTCGTGCCCAGCGCCACCACCACCGGCAGCGCCCACGGGGTGGCCGCGACGGTCCGGTGCAGCTCGTTGGCGAAGCGGTGCAGCGTCGGGTCGGTCTCCCCGGCCATCGGCAGCGTCAGCAGCGCGCGCACGCTGGTGTCGTCCACAACGCCCACCAGCGCGGGGATCCCGGCCCGGCGCGCCGCCGACGCGGTCACCTCCGACAGCTCGCGCAGCACCTCCTGGGTGGCCAGCGCGGGCGCGGGCGTCGCCGAGATCGTCGTGCGCGGGCGGACCGAGACCCCGACCAGCCGCCGGTCGGTGAGCCGGACCCCGAGAATGGTCGCCCTGGTGGCCAGGTCCGCGACCGCGACCCCCGGCGTGAGCAGGTCGATCAGCAGCGCGCGGTGGCTCTGCCGCTCCAGGCTCACGTCGTCCTTCGCCAGCAGGCGGTGCAACGCCAGCGCGGACGCTGCCCGCTCGGCGACGACCGTGTTCTGGTGGGACGGCCGCTCGGCGGTGCACAGCACGAGCCTGCCCCAGTTGTCCCCACGCGCGCCGACCATCGTCACCAGCCAGCCCGACTCCTCGTCGTATCCGGTGCGGGTGGCGGGCACGACCCCGGCCGACCGCCGCTCCCAGCTCGCGAGCAGCCGCGCGGGATCGCCGCCCGCCGCGTCGTAGGCCAGCAGGTGGTGGTCCAGCGACTCCAGAACGACCGGCAGCTCCGACAGCCGCGCCACCTCGCGCAGGATCTCCGCCGGACCCGCGCCGGAGAGGGTGAGCGCGGTGAAGATCTCGTGCACCTGCTCGGTCGCGCGCAGCTCGTTGACCTGGGCGCTGGTGATCGCCGAGACCACGGCCTCGGTGACCGAGACGAAGCGGGTCTCCTCGCCGAGGGTGACCAGCGGCAGCCCGTGCCGCTGCGCCGCGGTGACCAGCGCGGGCGGCAGCTCGGCCGGCCAGCGCCGGATCAGCTCCACCACCAGCCCGGCGACCCCGACCCCGGCCAGCTCGTCGATGTAGCGGGTCAGCCCGGCCTCGTCGCCGGGCAGGGCTATCCCGGTGGTCAGCACCAGCTCACCGCCGTGCAGCAGCCCGGCGATGTCGGCCACCTCGGCCACGTGCACCCAGCGGACCCTGCGTTCCAGCCCGGCCGAACCGGCCACCACCACCGGCCGTCCGCGCCGCAGCTCGGGCAGGGCGAGGACGTCCTCGACCGTCGGGTACATCCACACTCCATCTCCCGGGGACGACGAACCGGCCCAGCCTAGGTGCCGCCGCGCCCGCGCAGCGCGGGTCAGAGGTCCACTGGGGCGGGATTGGGATGTTCTCGCAACGGGAACGAACGGGGCGTGGAGCGCGGCGAGCTGTTCACCTTGGGCGTCGAGGAAGAGTTCCTGCTCGTCGACGCGGACACCAGGCAGCTGTCCTGGCAGGGACCCTCGTTGCTGCGCGCCGCACCGGACACCGGCGGCGACCTGCACGCCGAGCTGACGCGGTGCCAGGTGGAGTCGGCCACCCCGGTCTGCGCCACCGCGACGGAGGTCCTGGCGAGCCTGCGCGAGCTCCGGTCGACCCTGGCCGGCCAAGCGCGGCGGCACGGACTGCGCCTGGTCGCCAGCGGTACCGCGCCGCTGCGCGAGCCCGGCCCGCCCCGGCTCACCGCGAGCCACCGCTACCACCGGATCTCCGAGCACGCGGGCGCGCTCGCCATCGCCTCGCCGTGCTGCGGCTGCCACATCCACGTGGGCGTCGCCGATCCCGAGCTGGCGGTCCAGGTGGTCAACCACCTGCGGCCGTGGCTGCCCGTCCTGCTGGCGCTGAGCGTGAACTCACCGTGCTCGGACGGGGTGGACACCGGCTACGGGAGCTGGCGTTCCCTGACCTGGTCGCGCTGGCCGTCGGCCGGGCCGCCGCCGTACTTCGCCTCGTACGCCGCCTACGAGGAGACCGTGCGCGAGCTGCTGGCCAGCGGAGCCGCACTGGACCGGGGAATGATCTACTGGGACGCCCGGCTCTCCGAGGACTGGCCGACCGTGGAGCTGCGGGTGTGCGACGTCGCCCCGACCGCCGAGGAGGCCACGCTGCTCGCGGTGCTGACGCGGGCGCTCGTCGCCCGAGCGGTCCATGAGCTCAAGGCGGGGCATCGGGCGCCGTCGATCCCGCACCACTCCCTGCGCGCCGCGCTGTGGCGCGCCGCGCGCGACGGCGTCTCCGGGCAGGGCTACGACCTCGGCACCGGCCTGCTCGCGCCGATGCCCGCGTTGGTGCGGCGCCTGGTGGACTGGACGGCGCCCGTGCTGGAGCGGCACGGCGACCTGGGTTTCGTGGAGTCGGTGTTGCGGCACCTGGGGGAGATCGGCTCAGGGGCGCAGCGACAGCGCAGGGCGTTGGCCAGCGGTGGCCTGAAAGGCTTGGTGGACATGCTTTCGGCGCAGACCGAACCCGGCGCATGAGCAGGCTGAGCCCTTTGCGGTGCAAGTGGTTCGCCCGACGGCGAAGCGTGACCGCCAAGGTTTCCTCGATGACCGGGGCCAGGGGTACGTGTTCGATCGACACGATCGGCCGCGCACCGTGGTGCTCTCGGAGGACAGGTGGCACGTGGTCCGTGACGCGCGGGCACGGGAAAGTGGGAGAAGCTCATCGGCGGTAAGGGCGCCTCCGTCCGCATCGGAGCGAAAGCCCATGCGCCGCAAGCATTCTTCATGATTCGTTCGTCGCCGAACCGCCAAGGGTGACCTGGGGCACGATGGGGAACCGTTGCGCGGCAGGGACTCTCCGAAGACCGCACCGCCCTGCTCCACCTCGTGTTTCGGAGGATTCCCGATGTTCCTGCGCCGTTGTGCCGTCACCGCCGCCGCCACGCTCGGTGCGCTCCTGCTCGCCTCTCCCGGCGCGTTCGCCGGAGCCGGGGTCAAGACGTCCGGGACCGCCGGTGGTCAGGTCACCTGCATCGCCGAGGGGGTCACCGTGATCGACGCATCCTGCTCTGTCCGCGACACCAAGCACGACGGGCACTCCGTCGCGATGGAGTGGCGTTGGGTGAACAGGAAGGGTGAGGTCGTGAACAGTGGCGGTCTCGTCGAGAACCACGACGGCGTGGGCAGCGAGGTGTGCGAGAACTTCCGCTGGTTCTCCGATGACGGTGTGACGCTCCAGTTCCGCGCCGTGGTGCTGAAGACCACCAACGGCTTCGGCAAGTGGAAGACGTTCTGACGACCACCACGGGAAAGGACGCTTGTCGAGGGGCGTCCCGGGGGAGGGCTCAGCCGAGCCCTCCCCCTCTTTTCTGCTGGGAAGCCCGGCTCGGCGAGCATGTCGCCCTTGTCGGGCCGTGCTTTCGCCTCAGGCCGAATCCAGCGCATGAGCAAGGACACATCCGGGTTCTCCCGGCCATGGCAAAGGCATTGTGGCTCCCCGAAGAACAGTATTGGCATCTGTCCGAGGAGATCCGTCCGATGCGCGCACCCCGCGTTGTCCTCACCGCCACCGCCGTGGCCAGCGTCCTCCTGTTCGCCGCGCCGAACGCGCTCGCCGCGTCCGCGACCTCCGACGCCGTTGGTGGCGACGTGACCTGCTCGGTCAAGGGGGTCGGCATGCAGGACAGCACCTTCACCTGCGGTATCCGCGACACCAAGGCGGATGGTCACACCGCCGCGATGCAGTACCGCCTGCACTACAGCTGGAGCAACAACAACAGCGACACGATGCTGGCGAAGAACCAGAATGGCAACGGCACGACCGTCACCTGGAAGCAGGTCTACGCCGAGGGTGTCTCGCTGGAGTTCCGGGCGGTCGTCCTGCGCACCTTCAACAGCTACGGCGCGTGGAAGCGGCTCAACGGCGAGCGTGTGGCGGGAGGCTGAGCCCCGGGGCACCGGCCGCTCTTCCGCCGTGTCCGAAGTGGACACATAAGCCGGGTCGCAATTCGTCCACAGTGGAATCGTTGGGCCGTTCGGGCTGGCGCCGTGTGCGCGCGTGGCCTGGCTGGCGTGGTCGGCTTCTCGCGTTTTGGCAACTTAGCGCGCAAGAGAGCGCTCTCTTCTCGCGTCAAGTTGCCAAAACGCGATATGGGGGGCAGGCGGGGTGAGGGCGACGGGCGCACCGTGAAGGTCTACTTCCGGGCCGTGCGGCTGAAGACCTCCGCCAACTACGGGCCGTGGAAGACGATCGACAGCAGGATCGAGGCCTGAGCGGCAACTCGGCGGGGAGGGCTCGCGTTGAGCCCTCCCCGCCGCGCCTCACGTCGGAAATCCCGTAGCCGCGGGCTGTTCGTCACGGCGAAGACGCTGGAGAACGCCACCACCGCGCCCGCGATCATCGGGTTGAGCATGCGGAGCGCCGCGACGCTGTAGGCGAAGGCGCAGAACAGGTTCCCCCTTGATCGTGTCGAGGGTGCGGCGCGCCAGCCGGATCGCGTCCACCACGGCACGCAGGTCACCCGCCTCGATCGCCACGTCCCGGTGCCCATCGCCAGCAGGGACACCGGTACCGACAGCACCACGGCCGTGATCAGCCGGTGGCGCGGCAGTACCACCTCGCCGGCCCCGCCCTCCCCTTCTCCGTCAGGTTTGCGCACGAGGCCTCGACGGTGTCCCTTGTGGACGGTTGTGCTCATGGCCTCGGCTCTGTCACGCCAGTGCGTACCCGGCCTCGGTCACCGCCGCGCGCACGTCGCGGTCGGACAGCTCGGCGGCGCTGGTCACCGTGACCCGCCCCGTGGGCACGTCGACGTCGACCTTCTGGACGCCGTCGATCGCGGTGATCTCCTCGGTGACCGAGGCCGCGCAGTGGCCGCAGGTCATGCCGGTGACGGTGTAGTCGGTGGTGACAGTGCACATGGGATCTCCTCGGTTGGTCGTCAACCTGTTCGGTTACCGGTGTCGGGAGCAGATGGGCCTGGCGTTGGACTCGCGGATCTTTGCGTCCGTGCGCGTCCTGAACTCCCCGTTCGCACCGGCGGGGCGGCCTTGCCGGGCTTCGGCCGACACCGGGATTGATACCCATGGGGGGTATAGTTCGCAAGGATGCGTGACGCTGTTCACGCCGACTTGCCCGTCCGGGGCGCGCGGCGTATACCCCTAGGGGGTAGCAGTATCCAGGGAGAACGGGTGAGCGAGATGGACGGACAACACCACGGCGGCGGTCACCACGGCCAGCACGGGGACCAGCACCAGGGCGGTCACGGCGGTCACGGTCACCACGGGGACCACGGGGACCACGCGGCGCGGTTCCGCGACCGCTTCTGGCTCAGCCTCGCGCTCAGCGTCCCGGTCGTGGCCGCCAGCCACATGGTCGCCGAGCTGCTCGGGTACCACGTGCCGTCCTGGGCCACGTGGATCCCGCCCGTGCTGGGCACCGTGGTCTTCCTCTACGGCGGGTGGCCGTTCCTCACCGGCGCGGTCGGCGAGCTGCGCGCGCGGCAGCCGGGGATGATGACCCTGGTCGCGCTCGCGATCACCGTCGCGTTCCTGGCCAGCGCGCTCACCTCGCTCGGCGTGCCCGGCATCATGCTGGACTTCTGGTGGGAGCTCGCGCTGCTCGTGGTGATCATGCTGCTCGGCCACTGGCTGGAGATGCGGGCGCTCGGCCAGGCGTCCGGGGCGCTCAGCGCGCTCGCCGAGCTGCTCCCGGACACCGCCGAGGTGGTCCGCGCGGGCGGCGCCGTGGAGTCCGTCGCCCTGTCCGAGCTGCGGGTGGGCGAGGTGGTCCTGGTGCGCTCCGGGGCGCGGGTGCCCGCCGACGGCGTGGTGGTCGAGGGCAGCGCCGAGCTCGACGAGTCCATGGTCACCGGCGAGTCGCGCCCCGTGCCCAGGACCGTGGGCGAGCGGGTCGTCGCGGGCACGGTCAGCACCGACTCCGCGATCCGGGTCAGGGTGGACGCCGTGGGCGAGGACACCGCGCTCGCCGGGATCAGGAGGCTGGTCGAGCAGGCGCAGAGCTCGCGTTCGCGGGCCCAGGCCCTCGCCGACCGCGCGGCAGCGGCGCTGTTCTGGTTCGCGCTGGCCGCCGGCCTGGTGACGTTCGTGGTGTGGGCCGCGCTCGGGGACCTGACCGCCGCCGTCGAACGCGCCGTGACGGTGCTGGTCATCGCGTGCCCGCACGCCCTGGGCCTGGCCATCCCACTGGTGATCGCGATCGTCACCAAGCGCGCCGCCGAGGCGGGCATCCTGGTCTCCGACCGGCTGGCCCTGGAGCGGATGCGGACCGTGGACGCGGTGCTGTTCGACAAGACCGGCACGCTCACCAAGGGCCGCCCGGCCGTGACCGAGGTGACCGGTGACGTGCTCGCGCTGGCCGCGGCGGCCGAGGCCGACTCCGAGCACCCGCTGGCCAAGGCGATCGTCGCGGCGGCGGGCCCGGTCCCGCCCGCGCGGGAGTTCCGGTCGCTGACCGGGCGCGGTGTCGAGGCCCTCGTCGGAGACGTGCGCGTCGCGGTCGGCGGACCCGCGCTGCTGCGGGAGCGCGGACTCGAACCGCTGCCCGAGACGGCGGAGTGGTCCCGGCGCGGCGCGACCGTGCTGCACGTGCTGACCGACGGCGAGGTCGCCGGTGCGATCGCGCTGGCCGACGAGGTCCGGCCGGAGTCGCGCGAGGCGGTGGAAGCCTTGCGCGCCAAGGGAATCCGCGTGGTCATGATCACCGGTGACGCCCGGCCGGTCGCCGAGGCGGTCGCGGCGGAGCTCGGCGTGGACGAGGTCTTCGCCGAGGTGCTGCCCGCCGACAAGGACGGCGTGGTCACCGAGCTCCAGCGGCGCGGCAACCGGGTCGCGATGGTCGGCGACGGCGTGAACGACGCGCCCGCGCTGGCCAGGGCGGACGTCGGCATCGCGATCGGCGCCGGGACGGACGTGGCCATCGCATCGGCCGGGGTGGTGCTGGCCTCCGACGACCCGCGCGGCGTGCTGGTCGTGCACAGGCTGTCGGCGGCGGGCTACCGCAAGATGTGGCAGAACCTGGCGTGGGCCACCGGGTACAACCTGCTGACCGTCCCGCTGGCGGCCGGAGTCCTCGCCGGAGTCGGGTTCGTGCTGCCACCCGCGGTCGGCGCGGTGGTGATGAGCCTGTCGACGGTGGTGGTGGCGCTCAACGCGCAGCTGCTGCGCCGTGTTCGGGTGACACCGTAGGCGATCGGTAGGCGGGGGCGGTGACCCTCACGGCATGGGTGATCCTCGCCGTCACTTCGGGTCCGCCTCCTCCTACGCCACGGACGTGTCACCGCCCGACAGGTCACGGGCCGAGGCCGACGGCCCAGAGGTAGGCCTGGTGGACGACCTCGCGTAGCTCCGGCTCCGGCCACGGAAGGTGGCCGGGGTCGGAGGGCGCGGGGTCGATGCCGAGCACCTCGTCGACCACGCCCGCCACCCCCACCGGGGCGGGCAGCCCGAGGCGGGTGCGCGTGCCGTCCCAGGCCCGCGCGAGCTCCCCGGCCGCCGGGTCACCGAGGTCCGCGGCGACCAGGGCGGCCTGCAGCGCGGCGGCCATGCCGAACCGGAAGTGCGAGTGCCCGATCGCCGAGGCCAGCGCGTCCGCGAGCACCTCCCGCGCCCGCAGCGGCTGCCCGGTCCGGCGCAGCGCCTCCGCCAGCAGCGACTGCAGCCGCACCACCCGCGACAGCGACCTCGGGTAGAACCGCCGCAGCTGCCGCACGCTGTCCTCCAGGAACACCGCGGCCCGCTCCGGGTCCCTGGCCAGCAACGTCGTGCCGATCGCCCGGCGCGCGGGCTCCTGCTCCAGCGGTCCCCCTGTCGTCCCCAGCCGCTCGGACAGCATCGCGCACCAGCCCTCGGCGGCCTCGACGTCCTTGTGTCCCAAGGCGACCTCGACGCGCAGGGCGAGCTGTGCCGTGGAGATCCACAGGCCCCGCTCCGCCCGGTGCACCTCGTGCCTGCGGCACAGCTGCGCGGCCCGGTCGTAGCGCCCCCACGTCGCGTACACCCCGCCGCCCGCGGTCAGCGAGGTCGCCACGTCGTCGCCGGAGCCGGTGTCCAGCTCGGCGATCCGCTCCAGCATCCTCGGCGTCCCGTGCACCGCGGCCGGGTCGAGCAGGAACCGCAGGCAGCTCACCTCGAAGATCAACGCGATGCGGTGCTCGCGCGGCCGGTGCGCCGCCAGCTCCCGCCGCGCCGACGCCATGATCGACACCGCCGAGACGTAGTCCTCGCGCAGCCGCGCCAGCTGCGCCTCCTGGAACCGCAGCAGGCTGCGCACCTCGGGGTCGCTGTCCCACACCGTGCGCAGCGCGCGGTCCAGCTGCGCCTGCCCGTTGGCGATGTAGGCGCCGTGCACGTGCCAGAACTCGAACAGCTTCGCGACCAGCTCGTTGGACTGGGCGTTGCGGCCCCGCCGCTGCACGTGCGCCAGCGCGGAGTCCAGGTCGGCCACCTCGCGCCCCATCGCGCTGACCCCGGCGAGCCGGTCGCCGTAGGAGGGCAGCGCGTCCAGCTCCCTGGCCCGCAGCGTCCACCGTTGCGCGTGCCGGTCCCGCACCAGGACGGTCTCGTCGTAGTCGGCCAGCCGCGCTTCGGCGAACTCGCGGACCACGGTCAGCAGCCGGTAGCGCTGCCCGGGGAGGGCCTGGACCAGCGAGCGCTCCACCAGGTCGGCCAGCCGGGCGGCGAAGTCCAGCCCGTCCAGCGGGGCGCCCCCGCACACCGGCTCCACGTCGGCGAGCGCGAACTCGCCCCGGAAGACCGACAACCGCGCCAGCAGCCGCTGCTTCTGCTCGGTCAGCAGCCGGAACGACCAGCCGACCGCGCGCTCCATCGTCCGGTGCCGTGGCTCGCCCGCCGGGCGGATCAGCAGCTCGAGCCCGCCTTCGAGGCGCTCGCGCAACTGCCGCAGGCCCAGCGACGGCACCCGCGCGGCGGCCAGCTCCAGCGCCAGCGGCAGCCCGTCCAGCCGGTGGCAGATCGTGGCCACGTCCGCCTCGGCCTCCGCGCCCGAGGGCAGGGCTGTCCCGGCCCTCGCGCGGAACAGCACGATCGCGGGGTTGCTCGCGTCGAAGCACCCGGCGGCGGGCGCGGCCAGCGGGCCGAGGGCGAACACCCGCTCCGCGGGCAGGCCCAGCGGCTGGCGCGAGGTGGCGAGCACGGTCAGCTCCGGGCACCACGCGAGCAGCCGCTCCACCAGCGCGGCGCACGGTTCGGCGAGGTGCTCGCAGTTGTCCAGCACCAGCAGCAGTCGGCGGTCGGCCACCCAGGACACCAGTCCGGCGAAGACCCCGTGCACCCCGTCACCGGTCACCCCGAGCAGCGAGCCCAGGTTGAGGATGATCGCGTTGCCGTCCTGCAGCGGCGCGAGCTCGGCAACGGCGGTCCCGTGGTGCCCGTCGAGGTGCTCGGCGACATTCATGGCGAGGCTGGTCTTGCCGCAGCCACCCGGGCCGGTCACGGTGACCAGCCGGTGCTCGTCCAGCTCGGCGGCCAGCGCGCCCTGCTCCGTCTCGCGCCCGATGAGCTGGCTGGAGCGCGGTCGCGGCCCCCACCACCGCTGACGGTCGTGCGTCGGCTCGTGCTGGGAGCTCAGTATCCGCGCGTGCGCGTCCCGCAGGGCCTGGCCGGGGGACACGCCGAGATCCTCGGCGAGCCGGGCGCGCACGCGGTCCACCGTGCGCAGTGCGTTCGCCTGCTCGTCGCCTGCGGAGTACGCCAGCGCGAGGCACGCGTGCACCTGTTCGTCGTAGGGACGTTCGTCGGCGAGCGACTCCAGCAGGGGCACGGCGCGCTTCGGCTCACCGCAGCGGATCGCGACCTCGGCGAGCGTCGTGGTCGCCTCCACCCGCGCGCGCTCGACCCGCAACGCCGCAGGGGCCGCGTGCAGCGGCGCGGTCAGCCCGGCCAGCAGCGGGCCGCGCCACAGGTGCAGCGCGCGTTCGAGGCGGTCGAGCTGGTCCAGATAGGACTCACCGGGCGGGTTGGCGCCGACCAGCTGGACGAACTCGCCGATGTCACTGGCCTTCGGCGGCAGCCGCAGCAGGTAGCCGCCCTCGGCCAGCTCCACGGTGGCGGGCGCGCCGATCCCGCGCAGCCACCCGCGCAGCCGGGACACCGCGACCTGGAGGGTCTTGCGCTCCTGCTCCGGCGGGTGGCCGTCCCACAGCCACTCCGCGAGCTGGCCGCTGCCGACCGGCCTTCCGTCGGCGAGCAGCAGCGCTCCCAGCAGGTTCGCCTGTCCGGCGCCCCCGGGAGTGTGCGGCCGGCCGCGCGCCCAGACGGTCAGCGGCCCGAGCACGCCGAACCTGACCTGATCCGTCACGTGTCCCACCCATGAGCCGGTGCTGTGCCTGGTGACGCTAGGGAAGGCGCGGGCGGTTCGGACAGGGCTCATCGAAAAGATGCCGGACCTTTCCGGTGTGGGTGAACTCCGGTCGGCGCCGTTGTCCACTCGCAACCCAGCCGGAACCTCGGGAACCTAGGCTGTCCCCGTGCGACTGACGGTGCTCGGAGGATGCGGCGCGTGGCCCGACGCGGGCCAGGCGTGCAGCGGCTACCTGGTGGAGCACGAGGGTTTCCGGCTGCTCGTCGACCCCGGCTACGCGGTGGTGCCCAGGCTGCTGGAGCTGGTGGAGGCCGCGCAGGTGGACGCCGTGCTGGTCAGCCACGGCCACCCCGACCACTGCGCGGACCTGAACCCGTTGCTGCGCGCCAGGATCTACGCGCAGGAGCCGCCACCGCCGCTGCCGCTGTACGCGCTGCCCGGCTCGGTGGAGCACGTGCTCGCGCTGGACGCGGGGCCGCGAATGGCGAGGTCCTTCACCTCCAAGGACTTCGAGGCGGGCGACAGCTTCGACATCGGACCGTTCCAAGTGGACAGCTGGCTGCTGCCGCACTGGGTGCCCAACGCGGGGCTGCGGCTGACCGCGGGCGGCAGGACGCTGGCCTACACCGGCGACACCGGCCCGAGCGAGTCCCTGGTCGAGCTGGCCAGGGGAGCAGACGCCTTCCTCGCGGAGGCCACCTACCCGGACCGCGTCCCGAACGACTCGGCCAGCTACCTCTCCAGCGCCGCCCAGGCGGCGGCGTACGCGACCAGGGCCGACGCGGGGCGGCTGCTGCTGACCCACCTGTGGCCGGGCGTGGAGCCGTGCCAGGCGCTCGCCGCGGCGCGCGGCGGCTACGCCGGCGAGGTCCGGGTGGCCACCGGCGGCCTCATGCTGGAGCTCTGAGCCCCCGCCCGGCCCCACCCCACCCCGTCGTTCGTCGTTCGTCGTTCGCGTTTTGTAGGCATGATGCGAAATGAGAGCGCTCTTTCGCGCATTATGCCTACAAAACGCGCAGCCCTCGACCACGCCGGCCCATGCGCGGCGCGGCGCCGGCGGTGCCCCTCATGACCACGCCGGCCCATGCGCGGTGGTGGCGTTCGCCCGCGCGGACTTCGTTGGCGTGAAAGGCGTTTGCGGTCCGCGCGGGGCGACCAACCCGGCCGTGGCACCGGCCGGTGGGTCAGCGGGCGCGCCAGGCGGTGATGCCGGACTCGGTGAGGATGTGGTCGAAGCCCGTCTCCGCCGCGCCGATCAGGCTGCCGTCCTCGCCGAGCGCGGAGGCCCGGACCGGGGGCGGGGTGGTGCGCTGGTAGGCGATCAGGCCCGACCGGTAGGCGTCGTCGAAGGCGTCCGGGGCCGCCGCCAGCAGGCCCGTCGCCAGGCCGGACACCGTCACCAGGCGCGGGTCCAGCGCGTTCACCAGCCCGCCGACGCCGCGCCCGAACGCCCTTGCCACCTCGTCGACCGCCGCGGTCGCCGCCGCGTCGCCCGCCTCCGCCGCCGCGAGCACCCGCTGGGCCGCGGCGCGCGGCTCGGCGGCCTCCTCGCGCCAGGCGATGCGGGCCAGTGCGCGGCCGTCGACCTCGGTGTCCCAGCAGCCGTGGGCTCCGCACAGGCACCTGCGGCGCGGGTCGCCGAAGGGCAGGTGGCCGAACTCGCCGCCGCCGCCCGTCGCCCCGGTCATCGGCGACCCGTTGACCACCAGGATGCCGCCGAGGCCCACGTCGATCTTCAGGTGCAGCGCGACGTCCGCGCCGGCCGCGACGCCGCGCCGGACCTCGGCGATGCCGGAGAGGGTGGCGTCGTTGCCGACGAGAACCGGCAGGTCGGGGTCGTCGGTGAGCGTGCCGAGGTCGACGTCGCGCCACTGGAGGTTGCTGGCCTGGACGATCCGTGAGCCGCTGGCGGTGCCCGGCGCCGAGACGGGCAGCGCCCGGACGCGGTGGCCCCACGCGTCGAGCAGCCCGGACACGGCGCGCCGGACCGCGGCGAGCACGGTTTCGGCGCGGCGGCTGGTGATCCGGCCGGTGGTCCTGGCGAGCACGGCGCCGCCCAGCTCCACCACCGCGACCGTCCACGTCTCGTGCGCGATGTCCACCGCGCAGACCAGCGGGCCCTCGGGATGCGGCAGGAGGCGGGTGGTGGGGCGGCCGCGCCTGCCGTCCGGCGGGGCGGCCTCCTCGTGCACGAGCGCGGACTCGCGCAGCCGCGCGGTGATCTCCAGCGCCGAGGCGCGGGAGAGGCCCAGGCGCGTCGTCAGCTCGGCCCTGGTGGCGATCCGCCCGCCGTGGAGCTCGCGCAGGACGTGCAGCTGGCCCTCCATCCGCAGGGCCGCGGCCCGGCCCGGACGCCCCGATGTGTCCACGCGGGCATTGTGGCAGCGCATGCCGACCATTATGCTCGCCGTACGAACAAAAGGAGGCGGCATGACGACGATCGGGTTCCTGGCCGGTGTTCTGACGACGGCGTGCTGGGTGCCGCAGCTGCTGCGCTCGTGGCGAACCCGCTCCACCGCGGACTTCTCCTGGCTCTACCTGGTCGTCATCACCGTCGGAGTCGCGTTCTGGGCGGTCTACGGCGTGTGGCGCCAGGACGTCGCGGTGATCGCGGCCAACGTGGCCACCCTGTGCTTCCTGCTGTTCCTGATCGGGCTGAAGCTCTCCGAACGTCGCCGGGAGGTAGCGCGGTGAAGGACGTGCGAGCGGTGCTCTTCGACATGGACGGCACCCTCGTGGACTCCGAGGGCGCTGTCGCCAGGTCCTGGAAGGTGTGGGCCGACCGCAACGACGTCGACCACGCGGAGCTGCTGCGGATCTGCCCCGGCCTGCCCGCCGCCGAGGTCATCCGGCACTTCCGTCCACAGTGGAACGAGGAGCGGGTCGCCGCCGACGCGCGCGGCCAGCTGGAGCTGGAGTACGCCGACCTCACCGGGGTGCTGCCCGCGCGGGGCGCCGACGAGGTCCTCGCCGCCGTCGCCGAGCTCGGCCTGGCGTGGGCGGTGGTCACCAGCGCCGACCGCAAGCTCGCCGGGATCCGGCTGGGCGCGTCGGAGATCTCCGCGCCGCTGCTGGTCACCCGCGAGGACGTGCGGCACGGCAAGCCCCACCCGGAGGGCTTCCTCAGCGCGGCGGAGCAGCTGGGCGTCGCGCCGGAGCACTGCCTGGTGGTGGAGGACGCCGCGGCCGGAGTCGAGTCGGGCCGTGCCGCGGGCATGCGCGTCGCCGGGCTGCGAGGGGTGCCAAGCGACGTGCCGATCGAGCACCTCGGCGAGCTGGCCGACCTGCTGCGACGGGCTGTGGTGTGATCGTGCGGTGAGCCGCGCGGTCGAGGAGTCCAACCGACGGATGCTGCGCGCCCGCGACGCGATGGACCGTGCCTACGCCGAGCCGCTGGACATCCCGGCCCTCGCGGCGCTCGCCCACGTCTCCGAGGCGCACTTCATCAGGACCTTCCGCGCCACGTTCGGCGAGACCCCGCACCGCTACCTGCAACGACGCCGTGTCGAGCGCTCGATGTTCCTGCTGCGGGCCACCGAGCACAGCGTGACCGAGATCTGCTTCCTCGTCGGCTTCGGCAGCCTCGGCACGTTCAGCAGGACCTTCCGCGACATCGTCGGCGAGTCGCCGTCGGAGTACCGCCTGCGTGGCCCGATCGCGGCGGTGCCCAACTGCTTCGCGATGGCCTGGATGCGACCGAGCAGTTTCGGAGAAGCCCCCGCCGCCGGGCCGAACTAGCGTTCCCGTCATGTTCAACGCCATCACGCAGTCGCAGATCTTCGTGTTCGACCAGGACGAGGCCCTGGACTTCTACGTCGGCAAGCTCGGGCTGGAGGTGCACACCGACGCCGACCTCGGCTTCATGCGCTGGCTGACGGTCAACGTGCCCGGCCAGAAGGACCGGCAGATCCTGCTGGAGAAGCCCGGACCGCCCGCGATGGACGAGGCCACCGCCGAGCAGGTCCGCGAGCTGGTCGCGAAGGGCGCGATGGGCGGCTGGCTCATCCTGACCACCGACGACTGCCAGAAGACCTACGAGACCCTGCTCGCCAAGGGCGTCGAGTTCACCGAGACGCCGACGGAGCGGCCCTACGGCATCGACTGCGGCCTGCGCGACCCCTTCGGCAACCGCATCCGCTTCGGCCAGCTGTTCTCCTGAGTGGACCCACTCGCCCGTTCGCGGGGCGCTCATCGGTGGCTGGAATCGGGGAAATTCCCCGATTCCAGCAGTGCGAGTTCAGCCATCCGGGCGCCCGCCGGTGGGCGCTTTCGACCGCTGCGCAAGCGCGCGCATGCTGAATCCCCGGGACGCCGCGAGTGCGGGGCAGGGCCGGGAGCGAGGCCAGCCGTGTGACAGCGGGCGCGGTGTGGTGCTGATGGCCGAAGCGGGGCCAGCTCGCATCGAAAAGCTGATTGCCGCCGCAACCTTCCGTCGGTGCGTGCGAACAGACTGGGTACCGAGAATGAGTTCTGTCGGCGTCCTCGTTCGGTTCCCGGTCAGCGGTTCCCGGATCCGGGTGAAGGCGGGCGGTATCTTGGCGCGCAGGTGACGAGGAAGGAACGCAGATGACCGCGGAGACGACGTCGGCGCCCGGGGAGATCACCCGGCGCTGGGTCCCGGTGACCAGCCTGGTGCTCTCGGTGCTCGGCCTCGCCGTGTCCGGCTACATGACGCTCTCGCACTACACCGACCAGGCCGTCCTGGTGTGCTCGACCAACGCGGTGATCGACTGCGCCCGCGTCACCTCCAGCCCGCAGTCGATGGTCTTCGGCATCCCGGTCGCGGTACTGGGCCTGGTGTTCTTCGTCGGGATGTGCGTGCTGAACCTGCCCGCCCTGTGGCGCTCGGCGGACCAGCGGGTCCGCCTGCTGCGCTTCGCCAGCGTGGGCGTCGGCATCGTCTTCGTGGCCTACCTGGTCGCGGTCGAGCTGCTGATCCTGCACGTGATCTGCGAGTGGTGCACGGTCGTGCACGTCCTGACGATCGCCCTGTTCGCGGTGACCGTGCTCGGCGAGACCAGCCGCCGGAGCGCCTGAGCCGTGGCGGTCTCGCTGAGCGCGGCGGTCCGCGCCTTCGTCGACGGCGCGAACTACGCCACCCTCTGCACGGTCAACCCCGACGGATCACCGCAGGCGTCGATGATGTGGGTCGGCCGCGACGGCGACGACCTGCTGTTCTCCACGGTCGCCGGCCGCCGCAAGGAGCGGAACATGCGCCGCGACCCCAGGGTGAGCGTGGTGATCGCCGACCGCGCCGACCCGGAGGTCTACACCGAGATCCGCGGCACCGCCGCGATCACCGAGGAGGGCGGGCGGGAGCTGGACGACGAGCTGTCGTGGAAGTACGACGGCAAGGCGGCGGGCGCCGACCCGCCGGGAGCGGTGCGCGTGGTCGTCCGCGTCACCCCGACGAAGGTTCTCGGTCGCATCCCCTGACCCGATGGCGGTGGAGCAGCAGCGGGACCAGCAGGAGCAGCATCCCGACCACCACGTAGCAGTTGCCGACGAGGTGGTCGAGCGGCGTCCAGCCCAGTTGTTCCCCGACCGCGCGGGGGAGGAAGCGGTGGGGGCCGATCGCGAAGGGGACGAGCGCGACGGCCGCCAACGCCCACCGCAACGGGCTGCCGTTGCGCCACAGGGTGATCGCCGCCGCCACCAGCGCCGGGGCGACCCAGACCCAGTGGTGGCCCCACGACACCGGCGACACCAGCAGGCCAGCCACCGCGATCACCAGCAGCGCGGCCAGGTCCTCGCCCGCCGCGCGCAGCCGGTGCGCGCTCAGCCAGGCCACCGCGACCACGAGCACCACCAGGAGCAGCCACACCCAGTCCGGGGCGGCCAAGCGGGCCAGCATGCCGCGCAGCGACTGGTTGTCGCCCCAGGACGGCACGGTGATGCGGTCCGGGCGGAACAGGACGTCCGTCCAGTAGCGCTTCGAGTCGCCCGGCGCCACAGCCAGGGTCAGCAGCCCCGCGCCGACGAAGCCGCCCAGGGCCGCGAGAACGGGCTTCCACTGCTTGCGCACCACGAAGAACAGCAGGAACGCGGCCGGGGTCAGTTTGATGGCCGCGGCGATGCCGATCAGCAGTCCGCGCGGCCACGGCGTGCGCGGCAGCAGGCAGTCGGCGACCACCAGCAGCATCAGCACCAGGTTGATCTGGCCGAACAGGAAGTTGGTCATCAGTGGTTCGAGCAGGACGCTGAGCACCGCGATCCCGCCGCCCACAACCACACTCCGCGAGGCGGGCAGGTACACCCGCGCGGCGATCACGCACGCCGCCGTCAGCGCGGCCGCGCTGATCATCGTCATCAGCACCGGGACCACCGGCCACGGCAGCACCGCGAAGAAGCTGAACGGCAGCGCGGCGAACGGCGGGTAGACGAACGGCAGGTCACGCGGAGCCGTTGAGGTGTAAGGGAAATCGGGGCCGTAGAGGTCCAGGCCGCGCAGGAGCGCGTCCCCGGCGGCGCGGTAGACCTGGAGGTCGATCGCGGTACGGCCCCAGGTCACCGCGAGCGCGAGCAGCGCCACACCCGCCCACAGCGCGATCGCCTTACGCACGGAGCCTCCTCGACAGCAGGAACACGGCCAGGATCGCGATTCCCGTGTAGACGTAGCTGTTGCCGATGAGCCGCTCCGCGACCGTCCACTGGAGCTCGACGCCGCTGTCACGCCTGGAGAATCGGTACAGGCCGAGCGCGAAAGGCAGCAACGCCAACGCTCCCAGCGCGACCGTGCCCCAGTTCCGGCTCTGCCACGCGAAAATCGACAACCCGACCAGAGCCGGAGCCACCCAGGACCAGTGGTGTTCCCACGACACCGGAGACACCAGCAACGCGCCGACCGCGATCACCAGCAGCGCCACCAGGTCCTGGCCTGCCGCCCGCAGCCGGTGCGCGAGGAACCACGTGACCGCGACGGTGACCACCGCGAGCACGGGCCACCAGAATCCGGGAAGTTCGAAGCGCGCCAGCATCCCGCGCAGCGACTGGTTGTCGCCGTAGATGACCCGGCCGATGCGGTCCGTACGGAACAGCATCGAACTCCAGTACTGCACGGATGCGTTCGGCAGCACGGCGAACGCGACCGCGCCCGCGCCGACGAAGCCAGCGAGAGCCGCCAGGACGGGCTTCCACTGCCTGCGCACCACGAAGAACAGCACGAAGGCCGCCGGGGTGAGCTTGATGGCCGCGGCGATGCCGATCAGCAGTCCGCGTGGCCACGGCGTGCGCGGCAGCAGGCAGTCGGCGACCACCAGCAGCATCAGCACCAGGTTGATCTGGCCGAAGGTGATGTTCGCGCGCATCGGTTCCAGGAACACGCACACGACCGCGAGCGCCGATCCCACCAGCACGCCCCGCGAGCCGGGCAGGTACACCCGCGCGGTGATCACGCAGGCCGCGCTCAGCGCGAGTGCCCCGACCACGGTCATGACCACCATCGAGACCGGCCAGGACAGCAGCCCGAACGGGGTGAACACCAACGCGGCGAACGGTGGGTAGGTGAAGGGCAGGTCGGGCAGGGCCGGTGTGGTGTAGGGGAAACCCGCGCCGTAGAGGTCCAGGCCGCGCAGCACCGCGTCCGCGCCCGCGCGGTAGACCTGAAGGTCCACCAGGCTGTCCCCGGCCATCACCAGCAGCGCGGCGAGCACCGTGCACCCGACCGCGACGACCCACGCGCTACGCATCGGGAGCACGTCGCCGGATCCCGAAGACCACACCGGACACCACCACCGCGAACGCCGTGATGAGGTAGGTGTTGCCGAGCAGGTGCTCCGGCGGGGTCCATTCCAGTTCCAGGTTGGAGCCGCGCGGCAGCAGCAGGTGGGCGCCGACGAAGAACAACAGCAGGGGCACCGCCGCCACCACGGCCAACCGGCCGCGTCGCGGTGAACGCTGGATGGTGAGCACCGCGCCCACGGTCGCCGGAGCGATCCACACCCAGTGGTGGGTCCACGACACCGGCGAGCAGATTAGCCCGGCCGAGGCCACGACCAGCAGCGCGGGCAGGTCGTACCGGGTCCCCCGCGAACGCAGCCGCCAGCAGGCGAACCACGCGGCGGCGACGACGACCGGGACGACGATCTTCCACCACTGCGACGCCTGCGCCTCGGTGAGCCCGAACCGGATCAGCGCCCCGCGCAGCGACTGGTTGTCGGCGAAGGCCGCGCCGCCGATGCGAGCCGGTTCCAGCAGCAGCTTGGTCCAGTACCTCAGCGAGTCCTCCGGGGCGATCGCCCAGCCCACCGCGCCCGCCCCGGCGAAACCACCGAGCGCCGCCAGCACCGGCCGCCACTGGCCCTTCGCCACGAAGAACAGCAGGAACGACGCCGGGGTGAGCTTGATCGCCGCGGCGATGCCGATCAGCAGTCCGCGCGGCCACGGCGTGCGCGGCAGCAGGCAGTCGGCGACCACCAGCAGCATCAGCACCAGGTTGACCTGGCCGTAGCCGAGGGTGGCGCGGACCGGCTCGGCCAGCACGCAGACCACCGCGAAGCCCGCACCCGCCTGCACCGCGCGGGTCCAGCCCTGGTGGAAGCCGCGCGCGGTGATCGAGGTCGTCGCGACCAGCGCCACGCTGCTCACCAGCAGCGTCACCACCACGGCCGCGGGCCAGGCGAGCACGGCGAGCGGGCCGAAGAGCACTGCGGCGAAGGGCGGATACGTGAACGGCAGCCGGATCTTCGTGTCGGAGTAAGGGAAATCTCCCGAGTAGAGGTCCAGCCCGCGCAGCAGGGCGTCGCCGCCCGCCCGGTACACCCGGAGGTCCACGAAGGACACCATCGAGGTCACCAGGAGGGCCAGTGCGAAGGTCAGCGCGACCAGCGCGGCGATGGAGAACAGGGTCTTGCGCCCCGGCGCGACGGCCCCGGAACCCAACGGGCGAACACTCACGAAGTCCCGATCCATTCGACCGCAGCAGACACTAGTTCGACTGGTGAGCGTACCGGGGCCGGGGCGGCACCCCGGGCGGCCGTCGCCGCCGCGCCGTGACCACGGCCGTCGTCACCAGCCCCGCGACCGCCGTCAGGAAGAACGCGTTGCCGCTGAGCCAGGTGATCCCCGTCCACGTGAGCTCGGCGCCGTGACCACTGGGAACGTACTGGTGCGGTCCGAGGAACAGCACGAGCACGGCGAGGCCGGGACCGATCAGGCTCCACCTCGGCTTCCGCGCCACAGCCACGGCGAGCCCGGTCGCGGCCGCGGCTACCCACACCCAGTGGTTGCTCCAGGAGATCGGCGAGCACAGCAGTCCCGCCGCGGCGATCACAAGCACCGCCGGGAGTTCGGCGCCCACCGAAAGGAGTCGTCGCATCGCGAACCAGGCCACCGCGAGCACGATCGCGACACCGGCCGCCCAGAGGGGGAAGACCTGCGCCTTGTCGAGCCCGAACCGGGCGAGCACCCCGCGGATGGACTGGTTGGTCACGAACCCGGCACCGACCATGTTGTCGATGGTGAACACCGTGGAGAACCAGTAGCGCGCGGAGTCCTCCGCGGCGAGGGCGAACCCGAGCGCGATCGTGCCGACGAACGACGTGACGATGGTCAGCGCGACACGCCACCGGCCGGAGGCGATGAAGTACAGCACGAAGATGGCCGGGGTGAGCTTGATCCCGGCGGCGATGCCGATCAGCAGCCCGCGCGGCCACGGCGTGCGCGGCAGCAGGCAGTCGGCGACCACCAGCGCCATCAGCAGGACGTTGATCTGGCCGAGGTCGATCGTGCCGCGCACCGGCTCGGAGAGCACCGAGAGCGCGCACACCACACCACCCAGGCCCAGCGCGGCGGCCCGGTCCATGCCGCTGTGCCGTGCGACGACCACGCACGTCGCCAGGAGCGCCAGCACCGTCGCCGTGGCCATCAGGTACCCCAGCGCCTCCAGCGGCAGCACCGTGAGCACGCTGAACAGCACGGCCGAGATCGGGGGGTAGATGAAGGGCAGCGGGTACACCAGCGGCCTGGGGGGAAACTCCTCGTCGAACAGGTTGCGCCCGGTCAGCCAGGCCTCGCCGCCCGCGCGGTAGACGTCGAGGTCGACGATGGGGGCTCCCGACACCTGCCACAGCGCGAGGGCGAGAGCGATCACGGCTCCCGCCGCCGCCACGGCCGGTCGTCGAAGAACGGTTTCAAGGGTCGTCACGTCTACGAGGACACCGACGCCATCCGCCGCGTTGACTCCGACGATTCGAATGTGGAGCTTCCGAAGTGACGCAACGTTCCTGTTCTGTCCGGTGTCCGCGCGCACGTGGACACCGGACAGAACATGAGGACTAGGCCGTCTTCTGCATGTGGTGGCACCACCTCACCACCCCTGGCGCCCTCTCCCGCGTGCTCCCATCTCGCGTTTTGTAGCCTTAGCGCGAAATGAGAGCGCTCTCTAGCGCAATAAGGCTACAAAACGCGGAAACCCCGCCCACGCGCACGCACGGGGGCGTGGAGGCGGCGGGACACCGGGCAGAACACGAGGACTAGGCCGTGTTCTGCATGTGGTGGCACCACCCCACCACCCCCTGGCGCCCTCTCCCGCGTGCTCCCATCTCGCGTTTTGTAGCCTTAGCGCGAAATGGGAGCGCTCTCTTGCGCAATAAGGCTACAAAACGCGAAAACCCCGCCCACGAAAACCCCGACCACGCGCACACGCGGGGGCATGGGGGCGGCGGGACGCCGGGCAGAACACGAGGGCTACTCGCGCCAGGAGTTGTCCGAGGCGACCACGGTCAACCGCTGCGTCGCGCGGGTCAGCGCCACGTACAGCGCGCGCAGGCCGGTGGCGGACTCGGCGATCAGCTCGGCCGGTTCGACGAGCACCACGGCGTCGTACTCCATGCCCTTGGCCTCCAGGCTGCCGACGGCCTGCACCCGCTCACCGAGCCCGGCCACCCAGGACGCCAGCTCCGCGCGGCGCTCCATCGTGCCGATCACCCCGACGGTGCCGTCGACCTGGTCCAGCAGCTCCTTGGCCGCCGCCACCGCCTGCGTCTGCACGGCGGTGGCATCGGCGACGGCGCGGACCTCCGGGTCGAGCCCGGTGGAGCGCACCGCCGTCGGCAGGTCGTCCGGGTCGACGGCTCCGCGCACCACGTCCGCGGCCAGCTCGAAGATCTCCGAGCTGTTGCGGTAGTTGGTGCGCAACGAGAACCGGCGGCGCCGCTTCACCTTCCCCAGCGCGCGCTCCTTGGCGTCGGCCGCCTCCGCCGGGTCCGGCCACGAGCTCTGCACCGGGTCGCCGACGATGGTCCAGCTCGCGTACTTGCCGCGCCTGCCCAGCATCCGCCACTGCATCGGCGAGATGTCCTGCGCCTCGTCGACGATCACGTGCGAGTAGTGGTCGTAGTTGTCGGCCCGCCCGATCTCCTGCTGCCCCTGCTCCCGCTGGTGCCAGCTGGTCACCTCGTGCGCGATCATGTCGAACTCGTCCAGCTCGTCAGCGGCCCTTCGCCGCTTCGGCGGGTCGCCCAGCAGCACCCGGAGCTCGTCGAGCACGGCCACGTCCGCGACCGACCAGCCCGCATCCGGATCGGCCCACGACGCGGCGACGCCGTCGACCTCCTCCGGGGTGAGGTTGCGCCGCGCCGCCTTGCGCAGCCGTTCCCGGTCGCCGAGCCAGCCCAGCACCTGGGTGGGCAGCACCGGCGGCCACCACGCGGCGACGAAGTCGGTGAACTCGTTGCGGTCGGCGACGTCGGCGACGAAGTTCTTCCGGTCGAACCGGTTGCCGGAGTAGCTGGAAGCCTTCTGCCACAACGCTTCCAGCAGCGCGTCGGCGGCGGGCTTGCGGGCCTGGTTGGGCTGCACGCGCCTGCTGTGCACGGACTTGCGGACCTTGACCAGCTCGTGCGCCTCCAGCTTCAGCACCTGGCCCGCGTAGACGATCCGCAGCTCCGTCGGGGCCCCCGGCGGCGTCTCCTTCATGATGGCGAGCAGCACCTTGCGCATCCGCAGCGAGCCCTTGGCCGCCGCGACCGGGGCCGGGTCGGTGCGGGTGGCCTTGACGTCGTCGAGCACCTCGCCGAGCGCGCGCAGCTCCACGGTGTCCTCACCGAGCGAGGGCAGCACGCGGGAGATGTAGTTCATGAACACCGGAGAGGGGCCGACGACGAGCACGCCGCTGTTGAACCTGCGGCGGTGCCGGTACATCAGGTAGGCGGCCCGGTGCAGCGCCACGGCGGTCTTGCCGGTGCCGGGGCCGCCGGTGATCTCGGTGATGCCCTCGGCGGGCGCGCGGATCGCGTCGTCTTGCTCGCGCTGGATGGTGCCGACGATGTCGCGCATCACCGGCCCGCGCGCCCTGGCCAGCGTCGCCATCAGCGCGCCGTCGCCGACCACGGTCAGCTCCTCGGGCACCGACTCCGGCGTGAGCAGCTCGTCGTCGACGTGCAGCACCTTGCCGCCGGAGCAGCGGATCACCCGCCGCCGCACCACGTCCATCGGCTGCTCGGCGGTGGCCTGGTAGAACGCCGCGGCCACCGGCGCCCGCCAGTCGATGACCATGGTGTCGAAGTCCTCGTCGCGGACGCCGAGCCGCCCGATGTAGAAGGTCTCCCCGCCGCGCTGGTCCAGCCTGCCGAACACCAGGCCCTCGTACTCCGCCTCCAGCGACTTGAGCTGCCTGGTGGCGTGGAAGACCATGGCGTCGCGCTCGACCAGCGCCGCGGGCAGCCGCTCAAGGCCCCGTTCGTGCGCGGCGGCGATCATCGCCTTCGCCTCCTCGCGCATCACCAGCAGGCGCGCGTAGACCTTGTCGACGTACTGCTGCTCCGCCGCGATCTCCGCCTGTCTGATCGAGACTCCCTGCACGCAAAGCTCCCCAAAGTTTCGTGAAGTCGAATTACTTTAGAGGTCTTCACGTCGTGGGGTTCAGCGCAGTGCGCCCAGGAAGTCCGCTGTGACGGTGATCGCCACCGATGAGCTCTCCCCGTTCTCCACCAGCACCGCGAAGGCGAGATCGTCGCGGTAGCCGACGAACCAGCCGTGCGAGCTGGTGCCGTCGCCGAACTGCGCGGTCCCGGTCTTGCCGCGCACCGCGCCGAAGCGGCTGAGCGCCGTTGCGGTGCCGCCGGTGACGACCTCGCGCATCATCGACCGCAGTGAGTCGATCACCGCCTTGGACGGCGCCTTCCGCTTCCCCTCCACCCCGGTGGTCTCGCCGCGCACCAGCACCGGCGTCGGCAGCGAGCCGCGCGCGACGGTGGCCGCCATCACCGCCATCCCGAACGGCGTCGCCAGCACGGTGCCCTGGCCGAAGCCGTTCTCCGCCTGGCTGGACCCGTCCCCGCCGGGCACCTTGCCGGTGAGCGTGGTGACCCCGGGGACGGTGAAGTCCACCCCGACGCCCAGGCTCGCGGCGGCCTCGCGCAGCGCGTTGTCGGGCAGCGTCGTCATCAGCTGCGCGAAGCTGGTGTTGCAGGACGCGGCGAATGCCTTGCTGAGCGTCACCTCGCCGAGGTCGAACCCGCCGTCGTTGCGCACCGGGCGTCCGGCGACCCGGGAGCTGCCGGGGCAGGGGAGCCTGGTGGCCGTGGAGGCGCCGTTGGCCAGCGCCGCCGCGGCGGTCGCGATCTTGAACGTGGAGCCCGGCGGGTAGAGGCCGTTGAGCGCCCTGGTGCCCGGCACGGCGGCGTTCTGCGCGACGGCCAGGATCTCGCCGGTGGAGGGCTGGATCGCCACGGCCATCGCGGGAAGGCTCGTGTGGTTGACCGCGTTCTGAGCTGCGTTCTGGGTGGCCGTGCCCAGCGTCAGCACGTTCTGCCGCGACGCGGACTCCTTGCCCTCCAACGTCTCGACCTCGGTGCCCGCGCCGTCCACGGTGACGATCCGCCACGACCGCGCGCCCTTGCCGACACCGAGGTGACGGCGCACGCCCGGCAGCACGACGGGAGCGAAGTCGTCGGCGGGCGCGTTGCCGTCGCGGTCCACCAGCGTGGGCTTGCCGTCGGTGTCCTTCAGCGCCAGCCGCTGTCCCGGCGCGAGCTTGGGGTGCACCACGGTGGGCGTCCAGCGCACCAGCCACTTGTCCCCGGTGCGGCGTAGCTCCACCGAACCGGAGTAGGCCCAGGTGCCGCGTGACCCCAGGTTCCAGCCGTAGTTCGCCTTGACGCGGGCCTCGGTGGCCTCGGGGGAGGGGGTGGCCGGCTCGGTGATCACCACTGTGACCAGCTGGGGCTGCGGTCCCGAGCGCAGCTCGGCCAGCGCGGGCCCGGCCGCCGCCGGGTCGTCGGTGAGCTCCGCCGCCTCCTGGGCCTTCCCCGCCGCGAACGTCGTGAGAAACCGTTCAGCGACGCCGTTCGCCGTGGTCGGCGCGGGTGTCGGAGCGGAGTCCGGCTCCGTCGGCCACAGCGTGACCACCCCCGCCACCACGAGCACGGTCGCGCCGAGCGCGCCCCCGACCAGCGTCCAGCGCCGTGTGCCAGCCCGCATGACCCTCCCCCAGGTTTGAGCGACTGCTCAAAAGCTAACCCGCATTGAGCGGTCGCTCAAGAAGGTTCGGGGTGGCGCGAAAGCTGTGACGCCGTTCACCGTCGCCGCCGATCGAAGTCCCACGTTCGTAGGCTAGCCTCACCTAACTGAGTGAAGGTAAGCCTTACTTAAGAATGCGCGACGAGAGTGGTCGAGGGGAGCGTTCCAGTGCGGATCGCGGGCAGGGTCGCCCTGGTGACGGGCGCCGGGCAGGGCATTGGCGCCGCCGTTGTCCGGGCGTTCGCCCGGCAGGGCGTCCGGGTCGTCGCCACCGACCTGCGGGACCCTGGTCCGAGCGAGGCCGTTCGCGGCCACCCCATGGACGTGCGGTCGGGGGCCGAGGTGGACGCCGTCGTCGACGCGGTGGAGCAGGAGGTCGGCCCCATCGACATCCTGGCCAACGTGGCCGGGGTGCTGCGGCCGGGACCGGTGACCGGGCTCAGCGACGAGGACTGGGCGCAGACCTTCGCGGTCAACAGCACCGGTGTGTTCAACTGCTGCCGCGCGGTGGCCGGCCGGATGGCGGCACGCGGCTCCGGCTCGATCATCACCGTCGGCTCCAACGCGGCGGGTGTGCCACGGACGCACATGGCCGCCTACGCCGCCTCCAAGGCCGCGGCGACGATGTTCACCAAGTGCCTCGGGCTGGAGCTCGCGCGCGAGGGTGTCCGCTGCAACGTCGTCTCGCCCGGCTCGACCGACACACCGATGCAGCGCGCGTTGTGGGCGGACGAGAACGGCGCGCGCACGGTCATCGACGGCACTCCCGGCGCCTTCCGGGTCGGCATCCCGCTCGGCCGCATCGCGGAGCCGGAGGACATCGCGGACGCCGTGGTGTTCCTCGCCTCCGATCAGGCGCGGCACATCACCATGCACGACCTCTACGTCGACGGCGGCGCCACGCTGCGCGCCTGAGCCCGACCCGCATCACACCGTCCAGGCAGAAATCTGTGCGCAGGAAGGAAAGCCGTGACAACCGAGGCCGTGGTGGTCGATGCCGATCCGTTAGGCGACTACGAGGTCGGCTCGTTCTTCTTCGCCTCCCCGCGCGGGACGGTGCTCGCCAAAGGGCCGTTCACCGCGCCGGAGCACGGCTCGCCGGTCACCGTCGGCGCCCTGCCGTTCGACCCGTCGGCCCCCGCCCTGCTCTCCGCGCCGATGACCGTCCGGCGCACCGGACGGCTTCCCTTGGACACCAACGACTACAGCGATTCCGCAGCGCGCTTCGGGATCACCCCGGAGCCCGCTCCCGCCGAGTTCGAACGAGGGGTGGCCTCGGCGCTGGAACGGATGGAAGCCGGTGAGTTCGCCAAGGTCGTGCTCGCCAGAACGCTGCGGCTGGACTCCCCGGTCGATGTCGATGTGCGCCGGATGCTGCGCAGGCTCGCGCAGCGCGACCCGCGCGGCTACACCTTCGCGGTGGACCTGCCGTCGGTGAGCGGTCAGCGGACGCTGATCGGGGCGAGCCCGGAGCTGCTGGTCTCCAAGTGCGGCAAGCAGGTCCTGTCCAACCCGCTCGCCGGATCGCGGCCGCGCTCGGCGGATGTGGAGGAGGACCGCAGACGCGTCACCGACCTGTTGTCCTCGAAGAAGGACCGCCGTGAGCACGCCGTCGTGGTGGAGGCCGTTGCCGAGGCGCTGCGCCCGTACTGCGTGAAGCTGGACGTGCCCGCCGGTCCGGCGCTGGTCAGCACGGCCACCATGTGGCACCTGTCCACCAGGGTCACCGGCGAGCTGGCAGACCCGGATGTGTCCTCTGTGGAGCTTGCTCGCGCACTGCACCCGACGCCGGCGGTCTGCGGGCAGCCGACCGCCGTTGCGCGCGCCGCGATCGGGGAGATCGAGCCGTTCGACCGCGGGTTCTACACGGGGGCGCTCGGCTGGTCGGACGACTCTGGTGACGGCGAGTGGATCGTGACCATCCGCTGCGCAGAGGTGGAGCGGCGCAGCGTCCGGCTGTTCGCGGGCGCTGGCATCGTTCCGGGCTCCGACCCCGCCGCCGAGCTGGCCGAGACTTCGGCGAAGTTCCGAACCCTGTTGCTGGCACTGGGAATCGAGCAGGACGCATGATGTTGGACGGATGCACGCCGTGGCCCGCCGAGTTCGCGGACCGCTACCGCGAGGCCGGTCACTGGCGCGGTGAGACCTTCTCGTCCCTGCTGCGGTCGCGGGCGGCGGACTTCGGCTCACGAGTGGCCATTGTGGACGGTGACCGCCGGTGGACCTACGCCGAGCTGGACGCGCGCGCCGACGCGGTCGCCGCCGGGTTCGCGTCGCTGGGCATCGGCCGCGACGACCGCGTTGTGGTGCAGCTGCCCAACATCGCGGAGTTCTTCGAGGTCGTCTTCGGGCTGTGGCGGATCGGCGCGCTGCCGGTGTTCGCGCTCCCGGCGCACCGCAGCGCCGAGATCGGCTACTTCTGCTCGTTCACCGACGCCGCCGCGTACGTCATCCCCGACACCTTCGGCGGTTTCGACTACCGCGATCTCGCCAAGGAGGTTCCCGGTCCGCGCAACGTGATCGTCGTGGGGGAGGAGGGGCCGTTCACCTCCTTCGAGAGCCTGCGGCACGCCTCGCCGACCGACCTCGCCGAACCCTCGTCGTCCGATGTGGCGTTCTTCCAGCTCTCCGGCGGGACCACGGGGGTTCCGAAGCTGATCCCGCGCACCCATGACGACTACATCTACAGCCTGCGCGGCAGCGCGGAGATCTGCGGGCTCGGTGAGGACAGCGTTTACCTCGGTGTGCTGCCGATCGCGCACAACTACCCGCTGAGCTCGCCAGGCGTGCTCGGCGCTCTGTACGCCGGTTCGCGGGTCGTGCTCGCGCCGGTTCCGAGCCCCGACGTGGTCTTCCCGCTGATCGAACGCGAGGGCGTCACGATCACCGGCGTGGTGCCACCGCTGGCACTGGTGTGGTTGCGGGCCGCGGAGAACACCACGCACGACCTGTCCAGCCTCCAGGTGCTCCAGGTCGGCGGCGCGAAGTTCAGCGCGGAGGCCGCGGCGCGCGTCCGCCCGGTCCTGGGCTGCACGCTGCAACAGGTCTTCGGCATGGCGGAGGGCCTGGTCAACTACACGCGGCTGGACGACCAGGACGACGTGCTCGTGCACACGCAGGGACGGCCGATCTCGGCGGACGACGAGATCCGGGTGGTCGACAAAGACGGAAACCCGGTCGCGGAGGGCGAAACGGGGCACCTGCTTACGCGCGGGCCTTACACGATCCGGGGCTACTACAAGGCGGCCGAGCACAACGCGATCGCGTTCACCGCCGACGGCTTCTATCGCACGGGTGACCTGGTCCGCTTGACCAGCAACGGTTATCTCGTCGTCGAAGGCCGTGCGAAGGACCAGATCAACCGGGGCGGCGAGAAGGTCGCCGCCGAAGAGGTGGAGAACCACATCCTGGCCCACCCCGCCGTGCACGACGTCGCGGTGGTGGCCATGCCCGACGAGTTCCTCGGCGAGCGCACCTGCGCGTTCGTCGTGCTCGCCGACCCCGCCGCCGGTGTCGGCGTCCGCGAGCTGCGCGAGTTCTTGCGCGGCAGGGGCCTGGCGGCGTTCAAGATCCCCGACCGGGTCGACTTCGTGCCGGAGTTCCCGCGGACCGGAGTCGGCAAGGTCAGCAAGGCCGAGCTGCGCGTGGCGATCGCGGCGACCCCGCGACCCGCGTCCCGAGCACTTCCCGATCCGGAGAGGACCTGAGCCGATGGCGATCCCGCCCATTGCCCCGTACCCGATGCCCACCGAGCGCGACCTGCCGCAGAACCGGGTGACCTGGCAGCCGGACCCGAGCCGGGCGGTGCTGCTGATCCACGACATGCAGCAGTACTTCCTGGACCCGTTCCCGGTGAACGAGCCGCCGGTGATCGAGCTGGTCGCCAACATCGGCTTCCTCCGCGAGCAGAGCGCCGCCATGGGCGTGCCGGTCGTCTACACCGCGCAGCCCGGCGGGCAGACGCTGGAGCAGCGCGGCCTGCTCCAGGACTTCTGGGGCAACGGCATCCCGCCCGGCCCGGACGGCCAGCGCGTTGTCGACGCGTTGGCCCCCCGCGAGCAGGACGTGCTGCTCACCAAGTGGCGCTACAGCGCCTTCGTGCGCACGGACCTGTTGGAGCGCCTGCGTTCCGCGGGCCGGGACCAGCTGGTCATCTGCGGCGTGTACGGGCACATCGGCTGCCTGATGACCGCCTGCGACGCGTTCATGCACGAGATCCAGCCGTTCTTCGTCGGTGACGCGATCGGTGACTTCTCCTTGGAGCGGCACCGGATGGCGCTGGAGTACGCCGCCCAGCGCTGCGCCACCACGATCTCCACCCGAGCCGTCGTCTCCGGACTGCTCGACGCCCGCCCCGCCGCCAGAATCGCCTGAACCCCTTCAAGGACGACCACGATGACTCAGTTGACGATGGAGACCGTGCGCGCGGACATCGCCGAGGTGCTCTACGTCGCCCCCGGCGAGGTTCGCGACCACGACGACCTCGTGCAGTCCGGCCTCGACTCGGTGCGCATCATGAACCTGGTCGAGCAGTGGAAGCAGGCGGGTGCCGAGGTGAGCTTCGTCGAGCTGGCCGAGCGTCCCACCCTCGCGGAGTGGTGGGAGCTGCTGGCCGCGCGCCTGCCCGGCACGACGGCGTGAGCCCCTCCGGCCTGCCCCTGACCGGCGCGCAGTCCGGCGTCTACTTCGCCCAGCAGCTCGATCCGGGGGGAGTGGCCTACAACACCGGCGAGTGCGTGGAGATCCACGGTCCGGTTGACGTCGCCACGTTCGAGAGGGCCCTCCGCCACGTGGTGGACGAGGCGGAGGCCCTGCGCATCTCACTGTCCGTTGTGGACGGTGAGGTGCGCCAGCACGTCGGTGACCTGGACTGGTCGTTGCAGGTGGTGCGGCTCGGTTCGACGGAGGCGGCGCGCGAGTGGATGCGCGCCGACCTCGCTCGTCCGGTGAACCTCCTCGAAGGCCCGCTGTTCACCCAGGCGCTGCTGGCCGTGGGGCCGGACCGGCACCTCTGGTATCAGCGCTGCCACCACATCCTCCAGGACGCCTACGGTTACTCCCTGGTCGCCCGGCGCGTCGCCGAGGTCTACACGGCGCTGCTCGCCGGAGACCCGGTGAAGCCGAACCCCTTCGGGTCCTTGACCGCCCTCGTCGAAGACGACCTCGCCTACCGCGCGTCTCCGGCTTTCGATGCCGACCGCGAGTTCTGGGCGTCGAGTTCTCCCGCGCCGGTCAGCCTGTCGCGGGGGACCTCCTCCGCCACCGGCATCCTGCGCAGCGGCGGTCATCTGGCCGACCTCACCGGTGCGGCGAAGGAGCTGCGGGCGAGCTGGCCGGAACTGGTGATCGCCGCGACCGCTGCTTACCTGCACCGCGTCACGGGTGAGTCCGAGATCGTGCTCGGCCTGCCGGTCATGTGCCGCCTGGGGTCTGTCGCGATGCGCGTGCCCGGGATGGTGGTGAACGTTCTTCCGCTGCGTGTCGTCTTCATCCCCGGCATGGCCGTCGCCGACCTCGTGGCGGAGGTGGTGGCTTCGGTGCGTGCATTGCGCGGACATCAGCGGTACCGCTACGAGGACCTTCGCCGCGACCTGCACCTGTCCGGTTCGGACGCGCCGCTGTTCACGACGGTGGTCAACATCAAGCCGTTCGGCTTCGACCTGCGTTTCGCCGGTCTGCCAACGACAACGCACTACATCGCGCCTGGTCCGGTGGACGATTTGTCGATCAACGTCTACGACACGCCGGACGGGCTGGCGGTGGACCTCGACGCCAACGCGAGCCGCTACACCACTGCCGAGCTGGACGACCACCGCGCCCGCCTCCTCCGTTTCGTGCGCGACCTCGTCGCTGCCGATCGCGTGGACGACGTTGACCTCCTGACCGTCGAGGAACGTGATCACGTTCTGGCGCAAGGCCGCGGTGCTCACATCGAGACTCCGGCGCGGTCTGTGGTGGAGCTGCTGAACCGCACGCCGGACGGGACTGCGGTGGTCTGCGGCGAGAACTCGTTGACCTACGCGGAGCTTCGCGAGCGAGCCGGACAGCTCGCGCACTGGCTCCACTCGCGGGGCATCGGGGCTGAGCACATCGTCGGGCTCCGCATGCAACGGTCGGCTGACTTCGTGGTGGCGATCTTCGGTGTGCTGGCGGCCGGTGCGGCTTACCTGCCGATCGATCCCGGCAGTCCGGCAGACCGTCTCGCGCACGTCCTCACCGACGCGAGCCCAACGCTGGTGCTCGACGAGCTTCCAGTCCTGAGTGGACAGAGCTACACCGCCGACGTCCATCCGGACAGCGCCGCCTGTCTGATCTACACCTCTGGCTCGACCGGTCGCCCCAAGGGTGTCCTGGTCCCGCACCGTGGCTTGGTCAACCTCTTCGCCGATCACGCGGGCCGGAGCCCCCAGCGCCGTCTGCGCGTCGCGCACACCGCATCCTTCGCGTTCGACGCGTCGTGGGACCCGCTGCTGTGGCTGCTGCACGGACACGAGCTGCACGTGCTGTCCGCCGATGTGGTCAGAGACCCCGAAGTTCTTGTGTCTACTGTGGATTCATTGGCGATCGACCACGTCGATGTGCCGCCGAGCCTGCTTCCGCAACTCCGAGAGGCTGGCCTGTTCACTGGCCGCCACGTTCCGTCCGTGGTCGTGGTGGGTGGTGAGGCGGTGTCCGAACACGCTTGGCGGGAGCTGGCCGCAACACCAGGTGTGACGGCCCATGACCTCTACGGGCCAACGGAATGCACCGTTGACGCGTACGCGTGGACCGGTTCGGAGCGGGCCGGTCACGTGGTCGCCAACACGAGCGTCTACGTGCTCGACCCGGCTCTGCGCGTAGTCCCACCAGGTGTGACCGGTGAGCTGTACGTCGCCGGAGCAGGGTTGGCTCGCGGCTACCTCAACAGCCCGGCCCTGACCGCGTCACGCTTCGTCGCCTCACCGTTCGGTGTGGGGGAGCGGCTGTATCGCACCGGAGACCTCGCGCGGTGGACTCCCACGGGTGCCTTGGAGTTCTTGGGGCGAGCCGACTCGCAGGTCAAGATCCGTGGTTTCCGGATCGAACTAGGCGAGATCGAATCCGCCCTGCTCGCGATCCCCGGAATCACCCAGGCCACCGTCACTGTGCACGCCGATCGCCTAGCCGCGTACGTGGTCGGCTCCGCGAACGAACTGCGGGATCACCTCGCGAAGACGCTGCCGGAGTACATGGTGCCGAGCGTTTTCGTGCGCCTCGAAGCGCTGCCGCTGACGGTGAACGGGAAGATCGACCACTCCGCGCTGCCGGTCCCGGAACGCACCGCACCGCTCGACGCACGAGCCCCGCGCACGCCCCACGAAGAGATCCTGTGCGAGCTGTTCGCCGAAGCACTGGGCCTGTCCACGGTCGGTGTCGATGAGGACTTCTTCGACCTCGGCGGCCACTCGCTGCTCGCGGCGCGCCTCGCGTCCCGCATCCGCCGTGCTCTCGGCGTGGAACTGCCGATCGCCACTCTGTTCGCCGCGCCTACCGTAGCGGCGCTCGCGAACCGGCTCAGCGACACCGACCGGCCGCCACTGCTGCCGGTCCAGCTACCGGAACGACCGCCGCTCTCATTCGCGCAGCAGAGGTTGTGGTTCCTCCACCGCCTCGAAGGTCCGAGCCCGACCTACAACATCCCCTTGGTCCTCAAGCTCTCCGGAGCACTCGACCGCGAGGCCCTGCGTGCCGCACTGACCGATCTCGTCATCAGGCACGAGACGCTGCGCACCGTGTTCCCGGAGCGAAACGGTCAGCCCTACCAACACATTCTCGACAAGCCGGTGCTGCCGCTGATCACCACCGGGGTGGCTCCCGGCGACCTGGACAAGGTGCTGCTCGACGCGGCTCGGCACGGATTCGACCTGACCGCTGAGCCGCCGGTGCGGGCGCACCTGCTCGCCACCAGCGCCGACGAGCACACGCTGTTGCTCGTGCTGCACCACATCGTCGGCGACGGCTGGTCAATGGCACCTCTCGCCAAGGACCTCGCTACCGCTTACCGCGCGAGGGTTCGAGGGGAGCAACCGTGCCGCGACCCGCTACCGGTGAGCTACGCCGACTACGCGGTATGGCAGCGCGAACTCCTTGGCGAAGGCCCGGAGTCATTGCTGCACAAGCAACTCACGCATTGGCGAGCCGCGCTGGCCGGACTTCCGGACGAGACGGATCTGCCCACCGACCGCCCGCGCCCGGCAGTAGCCGGGCACGCCGGAGACACGGTCAGCCTGAGCATCGACTCCGAGCTGCACCGCCAGTTGCTCGGACTCGCGCGCAGCACCGGCACGACGTTGTTCATGGTGCTGCACGCAGCTCTTGCGGCGCTGCTGAACCGGCTCGGCGGTGGTGATGACGTCGCGGTCGGGGCCCCGGTCGCGGGGCGCAGCGACGAGGCGATGGACGACCTGGTCGGGTTCTTCGTCAACACACTCGTGCTGCGGACGGACGTGTCGGGCAACCCGTCGTTCCGCGCGCTGCTCGACCGCGTCCGCACCAGCGACCTCGCCGCGTTCGCCAACGCCGACCTGCCCTTCGACCGCCTGGTCGAAGCGGTCAACCCGACGCGGAGCCTCGCACGGCACCCGTTGTTCCAGGTGATGCTGGCGTTCCAGAACACCGCGACGGCGGAGCTGGACCTGCCCGGCGTCAAGGCCGAGATGGCCCCGATGGCCGTCGGCACCGCGAAGTTCGACCTGTCACTCAACCTCTCCGAGCACCGGGCCGAGGACGGTTCACCGGACGGCGTTGACGGATTCCTGGAGTTCCGCGTCGATCTGTTCGACAAGACCAGCGCCGAGCGGATCGCGTGGCGCTTTGCCCGGCTGCTGCGTTCCGTGGTCGCCGCGCCGGACCTGCCGATCGGCGCGATCGACCTGCTGGGCCGGGAAGAACGCGAGCTGGTCCTCGGCGAGCCTGCCACCGCCACGTTCTCGGACGCCACGATCCCCGAGCTGTTCCAGGCTCAGGTCCGGCGCACTCCGAGCGCCGTCGCGGTGACTTTCGACGGAGCAGAACTGTCCTATGTGGATCTCAACGAGCGGGCGAACCGGCTCGCGCACTGGCTGAGGTCGCAGGGTGTCGGGCCGGAGAAGCTTGTCGCGCTGGCGCTCCCGCGTTCGATCGACCTCGTTGTCGCGGTGCTCGGCGTGCTCAAGGCAGGTGCGGGATACCTGCCCATCGACCCGGCCTACCCGGCTGACCGGATCGCGTACATGGTCGAGGACGCGCGCCCGGCGGTGGTGCTCGACTCACTGCCGGACCTCTCCGCCCAGCCGATCGACGACCCGGTCGCATCGCTGAGCCCGGACCACCCCGCCTACGTGATCTACACCTCCGGTTCGACCGGTCGTCCCAAGGGCGTGGTCATCCCACACCGCAACGTGGTTCGGCTGTTCACCTCAACCGACCACTGGTTCCACTTCGGACAGTCGGACGTGTGGACGCTGTTCCACTCCTACGCCTTTGACTTCTCGGTGTGGGAGCTGTGGGGTCCACTGCTGCACGGTGGTCGACTTGTTGTTGTGCCGCATGATGTCTCACGCTCTCCGGAGGAGTTCCTCCGCCTGCTCGTCGACGAGGAGGTGACCGTCCTCAACCAGACCCCGTCGGCGTTCTACCAACTGGCCCAGGCGGATCTGGAAGTCGGCGGAGCGGACCTCGCACTGCGCTACGTGATCTTCGGTGGCGAAGCCCTTGAGCTGTCCCGGCTCTCGTCCTGGTACGACCGGCACGCCGAGGACGCGCCCGTGCTGGTCAACATGTACGGCATCACCGAGACCACTGTGCACGTCTCCTACATCGCGCTCGGTCGGCGGATCACCGAGCTGCGCGCGAACAGCATCGTCGGCCGCGGCATCCCCGACCTGCGCGTCTACATCCTCGGCGCGGGCCTGCAACCCGTTCCGCCCGGAGTGGTGGGGGAGATGTACGTGGCGGGCGCGGGCCTCGCGCGCGGCTATCTCAACCGTCCGGGCCTGTCGGCGGAACGCTTCGTCGCCGACCCGTTCGGCCCACCCGGCAGCCGTATGTACCGCACCGGCGATTGTGCGCGCTGGCGGGCTGACGGGGAGATCGACTACATCGGCCGTGCGGACGAGCAGGTCAAGATCCGTGGCTTCCGCATCGAGCTCGGCGAGATCGAAGCCGCGGTCCTCGCTGTCCCCGGCATCGCCCAGGCCGCCGTCATCGTCCGCGAGGACCGCCCCGGCGACCGCCGCCTCACGGCCTACGTCGTAGGCGCGGGAAGCGAGCTGCGGGAGCACGTGGCCGCCAGGCTGCCCGCCCACATGGTGCCGAGCGCGTTCGTGCGGCTGGACAGGCTGCCGTTGACTCCCAACGGGAAGCTCGACCGCAGGGCACTCCCGGCGCCGGAGACCGGGGTGACCACCTCGGCCGCACCGCGCACACCGCGTGAGGAGCAGCTGTGCAAGCTCTTCGCGGATGTCCTCGGTGTGCAGAGGGTCGGACTTGACGACGGGTTCTTCGACCTCGGTGGGCACTCGCTGCTCGCCGTGCGCCTGGTCAACCGGATTCGCAAGGACCTCGGTGTGGACGTGACCATCGGCAGCCTCTTCCAGGCTCCCACGGTCGGCGCGCTCGCGGAGCTGGTGGACTCGGGCACCACGGTGGACGCACTCGCCACGATCCTTCCGCTGCGCAGCGGAAGGACTGGCGACCCGGTGTTCTGCGTGCATCCCGCAGGGGGACTGAGCTGGTGCTACGCGGGACTGCTCCAGCACATCGACCGTCCGGTCTACGGCATCCAGGCCGTCGGTATTGCCGAGCGCGTGCCGCTTCCGTCCACGCTGGACGAGCTGGCCCGTGCTTACGTGGACGAGGTGCGCGCCGTGCAGCCGCAAGGGCCTTACCACCTTCTCGGCTGGTCAACGGGCGGGATCATCGCCCAGGCGATGGCGACCCGGCTCGAAGCCGCCGGCGAAGAGGTCGCGCTGCTGGCAATCCTCGACGCTTACCCGGCCGAGGGCTTCCGCGACCTGCCAGTGCCCGACGAACAGGAGGCGCTTGAGGCGCTGCTGACCATGGGCGGGTACGGGCCGGAGGACCTGCGCGGAGAACCGCTTCAACTGTCCACAGTGGTCGATGTGCTGAGCAGGGAGGGCAGCCCGCTGGCGAACCTGGACGGTCCTGCCCATGCGGCGCTCACCGAGGTCTACCTGAACACCAACCTGCTGGTCCGGGCGTTCGACCACGACCGGTTCGGCGGCGACGTGACGTTCTTCCGCGCCACCGTGGACACCATCGACGACACGCTGACCCCGGACTCCTGGACGCCGCACGTCGCCGGACGGATCGTGAACCACGACATCGCGTGCAGCCACAAGGACATGACCCAGCCCGGCCCGATCGCCGAGATCGGCGCGATCCTCGCCGAGCTCCTGGAGCGCAGATGAACACCCGTGCCGCGGTCGCCGTGGTCTACGTCCTGGCCATGTTCATGAACGGCCTGGACACCACGATCGTCAACCCCGCGCTGCTCACCATCGGACAGGGCTTCGGCATCTCCCCGGCTGAGACCAACCTGGTCGAGGCCGGGTACCTGGTGAGCCTCGCGGTGGTGCTGCCGGTCGCAGGCTGGCTCGGCGACCGCTTCGGAACGAAGCTCGTCTTCCTCGGCGCCCTGTCCGTGTTCACTGCCGCTTCGGTCCTCTGTGGACTATCGGAGAGCATCGGCGCGCTGGTGTTCTTCCGGGTGCTGCAAGGTCTCGGCGGTGGTCTGCTGACGCCGGTGGGGATGACGATGCTGTTCCGCGCTTTCCCGCCGGAGCAACGGATGCGGATCTCGAAGTACCTGATGATCCCCACGGCCCTGGCCCCCGCGCTCGGCCCGGTCCTCGGCGGTCTGCTGACCGAGCACCTCTCGTGGCGCTGGGCGTTCTACGTCAACCTGCCCGTCGGCCTGATCACCGTCCTCATCGGACTGCTCTTCCTCCGGGAGCACGTCGAGCCCGGCACCGGGCGCTTCGACCTCCGTGGGTTCCTCTTGGTGGCACCGGGATCCGGAGCGTTGATGTTCGCGCTCGGTGAGGCTCCCGGCCGGGGCTGGGGCTCCCCGACGGTGCTCGGCCTCGGCATCGCCGGAGTCGTCCTGCTCGTGCTCTTCGTCCGTGCGCAGCTGCGCACCGAGGAACCCCTGCTGGACCTCAGGTTGCTGGCGGACAAGGCTTTCGGCTCGGGTAGCTCGATCATGGCGCTGGCGTCGGCGGGCCTGCTCGGCATGCTCTTCGTCTTCCCGCTGATGTTCCAGGACGCGCTCGGGGCCTCGGCGCTCAGCGCCGGGCTGGTGGTCTTCCCCGAGGCCATCGGTCTGCTGGCGGCCTCTCAGTTGGTCGACTTGACCTGCAAACGGCTTGGCCCGCAACGGGTTGTGTTCGCCGGACTGCTCGCGGGCGCGGTGCTGTTCGCGCTGCTCGGGGTGACGACCGAGCCGTGGTCGGTGCGCGTGCTGATGTTCGGCGTCGGCTTCTTCCTCGGCCACGCGGTGATGGCGGTCCAGGTGGCGTCGTTCGACACGATCGACCCGCCGTCGATGGGCCGCGCGATGTCGCTGTTCCAGGTGATCCGCATGCTGGGCGGCTCGATCGGTGTCGCCGCGCTGGCCGGAGTGATCGGCGGCGGAGGAGTGGCCGCGCCGTTGTTCTCCTACCAGCTGGCGATGTTCGGCTCGGCCCTGTTCCTCGTCGCCGCCGCGCTGGTCTCGATGGTGCTGCGGCGGAAGGTGGTTTCCGTTGGGTGACGGGGCGCACTTCAGCTCTCACAACCGGCGCGAGAACCTTCGGTGGTGACCGAATCTTCTTTGTTTCTTGGTAGAACTCGGGCGGAGTCCGGAGTCATGTGCGTCACCGGCGACAACGCGGGCCCGCGCATCCTTCAGGTCTCTGGATGAACGTTACGTAGTATCCGGCTCGTGGATCGCCCAAGCCTGCCGGAGAACCTTCAACTCCTGCTGTCCGACGAACCCGTCCTGGACGTGTACTCCTACGGTCCCTGGCGGGTTCCGGACGGCTTGTACGAGCAGGTGCGGGCGCGGGCGATCGAGCTGAACAACGATCCCGCCGCTGAGGCTCTCGCGGTCGAGCTGCCCGACGCCTTCGCCGAGGACACCACTGTCATCGGGGTGGAACTGTGGTACCTGCTCCAGTTCCTCCTCGGTTCGGTGGCTCTCAGGGCGGGCACGGCCTGCGACGTCGGCTACGAGACGATGAGCGACTTCATCGTGGAGCCGAGGCAACCCAACCGCACCTGGGCGTGGTCCTCTGGTGACACGCCGTACGCGCCGCCCGCGTACTGGCTGCTCGACGGCACCGGTGACGACCCGGAGCTGCGTGAGCTGGCGTTCGGGATCGCGCGCCGCTGCCTCGACGTCTTCGAGGGCATCGAGCCGCTGGAACCCCGTCGCAGAGCCTTGATCGCGCTCCACGACATGCGCGCGGCCGATCCGGCGCTGGCCGAACAGGATCTGGCCGCGCCGCTGGAGGCGCTGCCGCGGCTGTGGGCCGACCGAGCGGACGCCGGGATGCTGTCCGTGCTGCCGGAGCTGATGGGACCCGCGGGCTATCTCGACTGGGCCTGCACGGGGTTCCTCGCCGCGAACACCCGCCTGATCGAGCACGTGCCCGGTGTGGCGAGCGCAGGACCGTTGCCGGGCACCGAGTTCACCTTCGAGCACGAGGTCGCCCTGGCGTGCCTGCTCGCACAGGCCGAGGCCGCCGAGGTCCCCGCCGAGCTCGTGGTCAGCCTGGGCGTGTCGATGTACGAGCGGGTGCAGGCGGTGTTCTTCAAGCTGCACGAGGGGTTCGACGCCGACGGCTGGCACGCGCGGGTCCGGGCCTGGCTCGCGCGTGGCGTGCTGGAGGGCGAGACCGAGGCGTGCCGGGCGTGGCTGGACATGGCGATCAGGGTCACTGGCGCGGTCCAGGGGCTTCCCGGGCCGGCGGTGAACCCGGAGAGCTCCGTTCCGGTCAGCGCCTTCCAGCGCGATCTCCGCATCCTCTGTGCGCCGCGCAGGGCCATGAACCCTTTGGTGGCAAAGCTTTCCGCAGGTGTCACCACACCCGCGGACCCGGCGGCGAACCTGGTCGGCCAGCCGGAGCTGGCGGAGGCGCTCCGCGCTGTCGTCGGCTCCACCGAACCCGCGCGGCTGCTGCTGGCCGGTCCCGACAGCACCGGGCGGATGACCGCGGCTGACATCCTCCGGCGCACACTCGCGGTGCCCGATGTGGTCCACATCTCCGACCAGGTCTTCGCGAACATGAGCGCCAGCGAGGCCGCACTGCACGTCCTCACCCGCACTCGTGAGCTCGGCGGCGGTGATCTGCTTGTGGTGCAAGGACTCGACCGGATCATCGACTACCCGCGCTGCGGTGCGGTTGTCCTCGAAGAGCTCCGGCGCGTCCTCCGCCAGAAGCCGAGCCTGCACGTGGTCGCGATCTGCCGGTCCGGTGGCGACATCAGGGTCGAGCACGCGAATCCGGCTCTGCGCAACGACTTCCGGGTCGCACGTACTCAGGACTTCGCCGAAGCCGATCGTGCGGAGCTGTTCCGCCGCGCCCTCACCAAGCGCGGCGCCTCGGCAGCCGGCAACGCCCTCACAGCGGCCGCTCGGGTCACCGGATCGCTGAACCTCCGGGGTGCCCGGCTCATGGACCACCTCGCCGAGCACGCGGTCGCGTCCGCGCAGGGCCGCCCGGTGACCGCTGCCGACCTCCCATGCATGTCCGGGACCCGGACCGAGCTGGACGCGTGCCTCGGACTGGAGTCCGTCAAGGCGGAGCTGGCGCTCGTCACCGCGGAGGCCCGAGCCGCGAAGCTGCGCGGCGAAGCCGGAATGCCCGCGTTCGTACGGCCGCCGCACCTGGTCTTCACCGGTCGGCCGGGAACGGGGAAGACGATGGTGGCCGGCGTCCTCGGCCGCATGTTCGCCGACGTCGGCCTGCTCTCCTCGGGGCACCTGGTCACCGTCGACCGCGCCGACCTCACGGGGCAGCACCTCGGCGACGCCACGGTGAACGTCCGCAGGGCCATCGACCGGGCACTCGGCGGCGTGCTGTGCGTCGAGGACGCGGGCAACCTCGCCCGCCCCGGCATGGACATCGACAAGGCCCGCAGTCGCGATGTCGTCGACGCGCTGCTCGCGGGGGTCCAGGCGCACCAAGAGGATCTTGTCATTGTCCTTTGTGGACCGGAGGGGGCGATCAACGGGCTGCTGAAGTCCTCGCCGGAGCTGTCGGAGCGCTTCACGAAGGTCATCCGCTTCCCCGACCTCACCCCGGACCAGGTGGTCGAGCTCTACGGCACCAAGGCGGGCGAAGCCGGGTTCACCCTGCGCCGAGGAGTGCTGGCCAAGGTCGGCGAGGTCGTCCGCGCGGCGCGGCCGGACGCGGTCGGCGCCCGGCTCGCCCTCAGCCTGCTGGAGCGGTCGGTCACCGCGCAGTCGCGGCGAGTCCTCGCCGACGGCATCATCGACGAAACCGAGTCCCTGCACGAGATCCTGGTCGAGGACGTCCCGGCGACGGCCCGCGCGGGAACCAGCGCCCAGCTGGTGGACGACCCGCTGGCCACGATCGACGGACTGATCGGGCTGGAGTCGGTCAAGCGCGAGGTCCGGCTCCTGGTGGCCGAGACCGAGGCGGACGCGCTCCGCAGGGCGGCGGGCCTGCCGATCGCCTCGCCCACCCGGCACCTGGTCTTCACCGGCAACCCCGGCACCGCGAAGACCACCGTGGCCAGGCTGGTCGCGGCCGTCTACGCGCGGCTCGGCCTGCTGTCCTCCGGCCACCTGGTCGAGGTCTCCCACGCGGACCTCATCGCCGAGTACATCGGCCAGACCGCCCCCAAGGTCCGCGCGGTGGTCGAGAGCGCGCTCGGCGGAGTGCTGTTCATCGACGAGGCGTACGCGCTCACGCCGGGCGGTTCGAACTCCTACGGCCCCGAGGCGATCGCGGAGCTGCTGCGGCTGATGGAAGAGCACCGCGACGACCTGGTGGTGATCGTCGCGGGCTACGACAACCGCATGACGGACTTCCTCGCGGCGAACCCCGGCCTGGCCTCGCGGTTCCCCACCACGGTGCGCTTCCCCGACTACGACGACGCCGAACTGGTCTCGATCTTCGAGCACATGGCGAGCGCGGCGGGGCTGACGGTCGACGAGGAGGTCCGCGACGAAGTCCGCCGAGTGCTCTGGTCGACCCCGCGCGGCGAGTCCTTCGGCAACGGCCGCGTCATGCGCAACCTCCTCGACCGGGCCGTGGCGTTGCAGGCCGAGCGCATCCTGGCGCAGCAGGACCCCACCAGCGACGACGTGCGGACATTGCTGCCCACGGACATCGTGGCGGCCCCGGCGCCGCGACCCGAACAGGACCGCGCGGGCCAGTACCTCTGAGCCACGGTCACCACCCTGATCGCCAACCCAGCGGCACTACCGCCACCGCCACCGCCACCGCCCACCCCCGCTCCGCCCCGCCAAGCCCGAGCCCCCCGAGGAGCGCCACACCGAGGCTCGGCCAGAGCGGTGGGCCGGCGTGGTGGGTTCTCGCGTTTTGCCACCTTGATGCGAAGTGAGAGCGCTCTTTTGCGCGTTAAGGTGACAAAACGCGAGGGAGGGGCCAGCTCGGCGGGGGATGAGGTCAGCCCACTGAGAAGGAGCGGCCAGCCCGCTGCGAGGGGTGAGGTCAGCCCACTGAGAGGGAGCGGCCAGCTGGTGTGGATGAGTGGTGTGGGCGTGGAGGGTGACCGGCCGGGCAGGGCCTAAGTCGCGTGTCCTGCAAGTGGTAACACCACCCCACCGCCTCTTGGTGCCCTCGCCCGCATGCCCCTCATTTCGCGTTTTGCCACCTTGATGCGAAATGAGAGCGCTCTTTTGCGCATTTAGGTGACAAAACGCGAAAACTCCGACCGCGCCAGCCCGGCGCGAGAGGTGAGGCCAGCCCGGCGCGAGGGTGCGGTGGGGATGAGTGGTGTGGGTGCGCGCGCGGGTGGTGTGTGGCTGAGTGGTGCGGGTGCGCGCGGGTGGTGTGGGCGTGGGGGACGACCGGCCCGGTGGGGCCTAGGCGGGGTCGGACTCCTGCCAGGACACGCAGCGCGGGCGGCGGCCGGTGGAGCGGAACTCCGACAGGGCCTCGTGGAGCTTGTCCAGCGGGACCACGGCGTTGCGCGGGAACTCCCGCTTCGTCCCGCGGTCCACGTACAGCGGTGGCACGCCGTCCTCGCGGGTGGACCCCTTGGTCACCCAGGTGCCGATCTCGGTGCTGTCCTCGTCGCGCGGGCCGACGTAGCACAGCGCGCCGATCTTGTGCTCCCGGTTGACGTCGATCTTGACGTAGCGGCGCCTGTCCTCCGCGGACCCCGGCTTCGCGTACACCGGGGCCTGGTCGCCGGCCTGCGCCCGCTCGACCGCCGCTTCGACCTCCTTGTCCTTCGGCGGAGCCGGAGGAGCCGGGGCAGCGGTGCGAACCAGAGCAGCGCGGGGAGCGGCGGCAGCGGCACCCGAACCGGAGCCGACCAGGCTCCGCCGGAACCGCTCAACGGACTCGTCCGCCGTGCTGCCCATGCGGAAGACCTGCAACAGGTCCTCCCGCGCGCTCATCGCCAGCGCGGTCGCCTCCTGCAGCTCCCCGGACGAGCTGCCCTCACCCAGCGCGGCCAGCGTGTTGGCGTAGTCCTCCAGCTGTTCCTCGACCTGACCTAACGCCGTCAGGCCGTCCCCGAGCACGGTGCGGACGCCCTCCAGACGCACGGCGACATCACCGATCGAGCCGATCGACATGAGACCCCCTCGTCACGATCCGTCCCCGCGACGGTAGCGCCCTTGATCGCGAGTGCAACCACCGAACAACGCGATCAGTCCGTCCGCGATGCCGCCGCGCCAGCAGACGTAGTCGTGTCCTCCCAGGTACTCGCGGTAGATCACGTCGTAGCCCTTGGCCTCCAGGACGGTGCGCAGATGCCGGTTGGCAGCCAGCAACATCCACTCCAACAGACCAGCTTCGAGGTAGAACCGCACCGGCAGCCGGGGCGAACGGGCGAACTCGCGGGACAGCCACTCCTCGTCGTTGCCCAGTGAGTCCTCCGGCCACCAGAACGACCCCGACTGCGACAGCACCACGCCGAACTCCGACGACGCGACCAGTCCCGCGTACGCGGCCGTCAGGCCGCCGAAGCTCTGCCCGGCGATGACCGTTTCCGACGCGCGCGAGGTGACCGGGAACCCGCGTCGCGCCCACGGCAGCAGCTCGTCGGCCAGGAACCGGACGAACGGCTCGTGGCAGGCCAGCTCGCGCAGCCGGTGGTCTCGGTCGATCACGTCGGGCATCAGCACCACCATCGGCGGGACGAGGCCCTCCGCGACCAGGTTGTCGATCGTCGCCCTGATCGGCACCAGCGGTCCCCACACGTCGCCGTCGAGCAGCACCAGCACCGGCAGCGGCCCGGTCGGGCGTCCGGGGGGTGCGTAGACCCAGACCGTGCGCTCGTTGCCGAGGATCTCGCTGCGCACGCGGTGCTCGGTCACCGCACCGGCGGGCACGTCCCTCGGCCGCCACCACGGGTGCGGAGGAGCCTCCGGCAGCTCCAGCACCGAGCTCATCGGGGCACCGCGCTTGTTGGGGAACCGCACGGGGTTCAGCGGATCCGGCTCCGCGATGTCGAGGAGCTTGCGCCAGGCCGCGCGGTCGATCCTGGCCGGGTCCAGGCCCGGATCGCGGTCGTCGAAGGCGAACATCTGGTAGGTCGCCCGCAGGTCCGCGCGCAGCCGCAGCTCGATGTGCCACACATCCGTTCCTGGCATCCTGCTGAGCAGGCTCGGGCCGAGGTCGCCCCGATGCCGCTGACGGTCGGTCAGCGTGTTCACCGACGCCAGCACCGCGCGCGTGCCCTCGCCGCGGTCCCGCCACAGCAACGTCACGCGGTGGTGGCCATCTCCGTCCGGCTCCACCAACGGAGTGCCGAGCTCGGCCACCCGCGCCCAGAACGCATCCTGGTCACCGGTCGCGGCCAGCTCTTCGAGGAGCGTGTTCACTTCGAGTCCCCCCGCAGCAGCACCCACATCAGGAACGGGCCGCCCAGCAAAGTGGTGATCACACCGACCGGCAGCTCCGTCGGCGTCGCGACGCGGCCGATGGTGTCCGCCGCCACCACGAGCACCGCGCCCGCCAGCGCCGAGCCGACCACCGGGACCCGCACCGGTCCGGCGAGCCTGCTCGCGATGATCGGCGCGGCCATCGCCACGAACACGACCGGACCCCCGATGCCAACGCCGATCCCCGCGAGGGCGACCGCCATGGCCAGCACGAACACCTGGGCCCGCTTGCGGTTGAGGCCGAGGGTGGCCGCGGTGTCCTCGCCGAGCCGCAGCAACGCCAGCTGCCTCGCGGCCAGCACCGTGACCGGCAGCAGCACCGCCAGCACGATGCCGACCGGGAGCGCGACGCCGTAGTCCCGGCCGTTGAGGCTGCCGATGGTCCAGGTGAAGATCGCGTTCGCGGTGTGCAGGTTCCCGAAGGACAGCACCAGGTTCGTCAGCGAGCCGATCGCCGTGGACATCGCGAGGCCGACCACGATCACCCGCGAGCCCTGGCTGCCCATGCCCCCGGCGACCAGCAGCACCGCCACTGCGGCCAGCAGCGCCCCGAGCGGGCCCGCCCACCACGCGCCGATCATGCCCGCGGCGCTGGACATCGAGATCACCAGCACCGCAACGGTCGCGCCGTTGTTGACACCGAGCAGGTCCGGGGTGGCCAGCCGGTTCCGCGCGAGGCTCTGCGTCAGGCAGCCCGCCGCGCCGAGAGCGGCTCCCGCGAGCAGCCCGGAAACGATGCGCGGCAAGCGAATTTCCTGGATCAGCAGCTGCGCCGCGCGGCTGCCCTCGCCGAACAGGGCGGCCAGCGCGCGGTCCGGGCTCAGCGTGGACTGGCCGAGCACAGTGGACGCGACGACGGCAATCGCCAGCACTACCAGCATTCCCGCAGCCGCGAACGTCGCACGTCGAGGAACGAGCAGCGAGTAGTCCTTGGCGCGCAAAACGAAGCTGTCCGGCGGTTGGACTTTGGCCTTGCCAGGAGCCGATTTTGCCGCCCGTCCGCCAGAGGTCTCCGGCTGCTCCGGGGCGCTGAGGCTCAACAGCTTCCTGGAGCGCGCGATCAACACCAGCGCGGGCGCGCCGATCAGCGCCAGCAGCACGCTCACCGGCGCCTCGAACGGCCTGACCACGATGCGCGCCAACACATCCGCGCCGAGGAGCGCCAGTGCGCCGATGATGCCGGACATCACCAGCTGCGCGACCATCCGCGTGCCGACGAGCGCCCGCGCCACGTAGGGGGCGAGCAGGCCGAGGAACGCGATCGGCCCGGCAAGGGACACCGCCGCTCCCGCGATCAGCGCGACGCCTCCGGCCACGACGAGGCGGATCACCCCGGGACGGTGCCCCAGTGCTCGCGCGGCGTCTTCGCCGAGGGCCAGCGCGGACAGGGGACGGGCGACGAGAACCGCTGCGGCAAGTCCGATCGCGACGGCGGGCAGCACCTGGACGGCGTGCTCCAGCGTCACCCCGGACAGCGAGCCCAGCACCCAGAACCGGTACCTGTCGTAGCCGCTCGGATCGCTGAGCAGGATGAAGGACGTCGCGCCCGCCAGCGTCGCCCCGAGCGCGGAGCCCGCGAGCACCAGGCGCAGCGGGGAGGCGGCGCCCCGGCCGAAGGTGGCAAGCAGCAACACGACCGCGCTCGCCAGCAGCGCCCCGGTGAACGCCCACGCCAGGTAGGCCGCGCCGCTCTCGGCCCCGGCGAAGGTGATCCCGGCGACCACGCCCAGCGCCGCACCGTTGTTGACGCCCAGCAAACCGGTGTCCGCCAACGGGTTCCGCGTCGCCGCCTGCAACAACGCGCCGCTCACGCCGAGCGCGCAGCCGATCAGCACGGCGACCACCGTGCGCGGCACCCGCAACGTGGTGACCACCATCTCCAGCTGCGGGTCCACGATCCCGCCGAACAAGTAGCCGAGCGTCCTGCCCGGTCCGATGTGCCCCGCCCCGACCAGGATCGAGACGAACGCCAGGCCGAGCACGAGCACCGGCAGCGCCGCGAACAGCCAGCGCGCCGAGCCGCCCCGGCCGGGTGTGACGCCGGTCTCCTGAGGGCCTCGCGGTCGCGGTCCGTCGACCTCGTCACCCCGGCGGAGCGCTTGCGTAACCGACATAAGGGGAGGCTAACCTAACTGCCCGGCGCGGTGGGTCACCAGCCGGAGCCTTTCCTCCCTCCCCGATCACCCCCACTCCGATCATTGGAGCGCTTAGATGAGCACAACGCCCAGGGCCGGCCGGCCGTTGGTCGCCGCGCTGACCACAGCCCTGCTCGCGGTAGGACTTGCCGCGTGCGGTCCCACCGCGCCGAGCGAGCCCGCCGCCGAGGCCGCCGCCGCGCGCAAGGTGGTCGACGCGACCGGTGCGGAGGTCAGCGTCCCCGTCGCACCCAAGAAGGTCGTCGTGCTCACCCAGGAGGACCTCGACGCCGCGCTCGCGCTCGGGGTGAAGCCCGCGGGCATCACCAACGGCCAGGGCCTCACCACGCCGCCCGCCTACCTCGGGGACCGGATCGCGGGCATCCCGGTCGTCGGCGACCTGCTGCGCCCGGTGATGGACAAGGTGCTCCAGGCCGAGCCGGACGTGATCCTCGCCGGTGACATGACCGACAAGCAGGTGCTGGAGCAGCTGCGCAGGATCGCCCCGGCCACCCTGGTCACCATGACCAAGGACGACGACTGGAAGAAGCACCTCGCCAACGTCGCCAAGGCGCTCAACGTCGAGAACAAGGTCGCGGGCGTGCTCGCCGACTACGACAAGAAGATCGCCGAGGTGCGGGGCGGGCTCGGCGCGGCGGGCTCGGCGCTGGTCAGCATCGTCCGCTGGAACCCGCAGGGCCCCAGCTTCATGGAGAAGGACCAGTTCGCCAGCTCCGTCGTCGCCGACCTCGGCCTGCGGCGCCCGGACGCCCAGCGGACCGAGGGCACCGCGCACTCCCAGACGCTGAGCCTGGAGGCGCTCGACAAGATCGACGGTGACTGGCTGTTCCTGAGCACGCTCACCGCCGACGGCGAGCAGGCGCTGGCCACGGTTCGCGGCACCCCGGCCTTCCAGCAGCTCAAGGCGGTCAAGGCCAACCACGTCGTCACGGTCCCCGGCTCGGTGTGGACCACCAGGGGCGCACCGCTCGCCGCGATGGCCGTCGCCGACGACGTGCGCAAGGCGCTCACCGGCTCCTGACCGGTCAGCGGGACAGGACCGGCCGCGCCTCGGCCTCGGTCACGGGCGCGCCGGTCTCCACCCCGTGCAGGACCTTCGCCAGTACCTCGGCCCCGCGCACCACCCTGGGGCCGGGCCGGTTGTAGTAGGCGGGACCGTCGAGCACCCATACCGCGCCCTCGCGCACCGCGGGCAGCTCCGTCCACTCGGGACGGTCGGTCAGCGTGTGCAGCTCGGCGAGTGTCCGCTCCGGCGGGAAACCGCACGGCAGCAACACGACCACCTCCGGCTGAGCGTCCACAAGGGACTGCCAGGTCATCGGTTCCGTGTGCTCGCCCGGACTCGCGAGCAGGGCGGTGCCGCCCGCGCGGGCGATCTGCTCGGGGACCCAGTGCCCGGCGGGCCACAGCGGGTCGAGCCACTCGATCGCGGCGACCCTCGGTCGCGGCAGGCCGGCAACGGCCGAGCCGACCGCGTCGAGCCGGGCGCGCAGCTCCGCGATCCGCTCCGCCGCGCGTTCTCCGACGCCGAGCACCCGGCCGACCTGGGCAAGGCAGTCCAGCACCTCGTCGAGCGTGCGCGGCTCCAGGCTGAGGACCCGCGTGTCGGCGTCCATCGCCCGCACCGCGGCGGACACCTGCTCGTAGGACACCGCGCACACGTCACACAGGTCCTGGGTGAGCACCAGGTCCGGCCGCAGCCGCGCGAGCCGAGCCGTGTCCACTGTGTACAGAGCGGACCCGCTGTGCCCCGCGCCGCCCACCGCCTCGGAGATCTCCCGGCTGGTCAGCACCTCCGGGCGCACCTCGCTCGCGGTGACGACGGGCACCGCGTCCACCGCGCCGGGCGGCCAGTCGCACTCGTGCGTCCGGCCGACCAGCAGCGGCATCAGGTCCAGCTCGGCCACGATGTCGGTGGCCGCGGGCAGCAGCGAGACAATGCGCACGCCGCCCAGTGTGCCCACGCTAGTTGACGATCCCCAGCGACGCGGCCTGCTTCTCCAGCGTGGCCAGGTGCGCACGGGCCGCGCTGATCCGGTCCTCGTCGCCGCTGTCCAGCGCGCGGGTCAGCCGGCCCTTGGCCGCGGAGACCCGGCGGCGCACGGTGCGGATCGTGTCCGCCTCGGCCTGCTCCTTGGCCTGCTCCGCGGTCTCGGTCTCGGCCTGCTTGGTCTCGGCGGGCTTCGGCGCGGTGGCCTTCTCGGCCGGGGCCTTCGGCGGCTCGGGGGCCTTCTCCGCCGGGGCGGTCTCCGCCGGAGCGGGGACCGCGGTGGTGATGGCGGTGGTGGCGGCAGCCGGGGCGGTGCCCTCGCGCAGCTGGAGCGGGACGCCCTGCAGCGACATCAGCACGGTCGGTTCGTCGGCCAGCTGGCGGAAGAACGCGTGCTGCGTCTGCTGCGTCGCCAGGTTCGCCGGGATCGGCCACAGCGCGGACTGCAGGCGCATGCCGACGCCCTTGTCGCCCACGGTGAACCCGGACTCGACGAGGTGGTCCAGCCAGCCGTGCGCGCCCGTGGCGCAGTGCCCGGCCATCCACTGGAAGCCCGCCGCGCGGTAGTGGTCGGCCAGCCGGTTGAGCACGCGGCCGATCAGCTTCTGCGGCATGGCCTCCGGCACCACCGACAGCGCGCCGACGGCGACCATGGTCCTGGAGACCAGGCGCGCGGCCTGCTGCGGCAGCTTCAGCGCGGCGATCCACTGGCGCGGGATGCCCGCCGCGCCCATGCCCACCATGCGCTCGGTCCTGCGGTCGATGGCGACCAGCACCAGCAGCTCGGTGCCGTTGGTCCCGTCGGCGCGGTCGGCCTCGATGGAGGACCGCAGCAGCTCGGCGGTGCCCGGGTCGTTCGGCAGCAGGGCCGCGACCTGACGGCCCTCACCCACGCGGGCGGGGCGGATCCAGACCGAGGACGCCACCGGTCGCTGCCCGGCGGAGCCCTGCCGCTTGCGAGTCTTCGTGCTGATCACGCCGGGTACCGTAGCGGTCACCCGGAGCACTGTTCGCCGGGCCCGCCCGGCCCGGCAGGTGTGCCCTGATCAGGTGGAAAACGCGGTGAACTGGGGCTTCTGACGGGGAGCTCCGCCGGACGGACGTGACCGCGCTGTACCCGAAAGTGTGATGCACGATGATCTTCAGGGGAGTATGCGCCCTGGTCGCCCTCGCGCTGCTGACCGGCTGCTCCGTGGCGCCGCCGCCGAAGACCGCGCCCACCGTGCCGCTGCCCGCCACCCAGGCGCCGCCGCCCGGCGGGCCCTCGGCCACGAACCCGCCCAGGATCGACCGCGACCACGCGGCCCGCCTCGCCGAGGAGTCGGCCCCCGGCTACCGGGTCACCGCCATCGACCTCGACACCGACGAAGGCCGCCGCGTCTGGGACGTCGACCTGGCCAACAGCCAGGGGCAGCGCCGCGACGTGGACATCGACGCCGAGACCGGCCAGGTCCTGCCGGAACTCGACGACGACTGACCACCGGCGGCGAACGACGGGTGGCCACCGGTGCCGGATGACCGGTGCCGGTGAGCCGAGATCCACCCAGGCCCGCCCCGGGCTGGCACTCCGCCCGCGCTCGCGGTCATCCTGGAACGCGGGGGGACCCCCAGGCGTGCGAAAGCCACCCTCGCCCGCGCCGCGTCGCCCTGTGCGCGACCACCGGCCGGGAACGCGTTCCGCGCGCACAGCGCTCCCGCGACCGGCGCCGAGCGGGTCAGGACTGGTCGGCCACGGCCAGTTCGAGGCTGTCGTAGGAGTCGAACTCCGCGTCCATGCCGGTGACCGCGAGCGGGTTGCCGACGACCGGGCCCTGGTAGACCAGCCGGAACCGCTTGTTGCGGGCCTTGGCCAGCTCCGCGGTCTCGGCGAGCACGGACAGGCCGGAGGAGCCGAGGAAGGTCACCTCGGACAGGTCCAGCACCAGCAGGGGACCGGAGCGGTCCAGCTGGCCGACGCACTCCTGGCGCAGCGGCGTCGCGCTGACCATGTCGATCTCACCGCGGACGTGCACCACCGAGCCGCCGGGCAGCGGCCGCACCGAGACCTCGATCAGGTCGTCGGCGCCGTCGCCGCCGTCGCCCGGGGTCGGACGATCCGCGTGCCACGTCATGTGCGCTCCTCGTCGACGCGGTAGCCGTGGTTCGGCACGCGGGACCCCCGATGCCGCGTGAAACCACCATCGGAGAGTCTATAGGCTGGGCCGAACCTGCTCGGCCGGTCCACCTGGGGAGCGCCTCGGTCGTGGTGGTGCTTCCCGCCGCGGTGCTTCCGGGCTATCGGATTCCTCCGCCCACCCTGCGAGGATGCTTCCAGGGCAGGCACCATGGCCCCTTGCGGCGCGGGGAAGCACGGAACCCGTGCCCGATCTGACTCACCGCCGAGCGCGATCATGGAGGCACCGTGCCCGACCGTCCCGGTGTCGCCACGCCGTTCCCCCTTGAGGACCTCCCGGGCGCGGTGTGGCTTCTCGCCGGTCCGGACCGGCGGGTGCTCGCCGCCAACACCCGCGCCTGCGCCCATCCCGGCCTGCTCGGCGATCCCGACCTGCAGACCGCGGTGGCCAAGGTCCTCGCGACCGGGGAGCCGACGCGCACCGGGCTGGGCGGCACGCCGCCGAGGGTGGCCATGGTCGGGCCGCACCGCGACGGCGACGGAGCGGTGACCGGCTGCCTGGTCCAGGTGGTCGACATCGACGAGGTCGCGGTCCGCTGGGCGGTCGGCGCCGCGCAGAGCAGGTTGCTGCCCGCGACGCTGCCGGTGGTCCCCGGCTACCACCTCGCCGCCCACTACGTCTGCGCCACCCAGGCCGACCGCGCGGGCGGCGACTTCTACGACGCGCTCTCCGTGGGCGAGGGCAGGCTCGCGGTGCTGCTCGGCGATGTCGTCGGTGCCGGGCTCGCCGCGACCGCGGTCACCGCGCAGCTGCGCGGCGCTGCGGTCTCCGCGCTGCTGGAGGGCGAGAGCGTCGACGCCGTGATCGCCAGGCTGGACCGCCTCGCGGCCCACGTGCCGGGGGCGGCGGGCAGCACGGTGTGCCTCGCCGTGCTCGACCCGGCGCGCGGCGAGCTGTGCCTGGGCAGCGCGGGCCACCCGCGGCCGCTGCTGCTGACCGGGAACGGGGTGACCGAGGTGGACGGGCGGGTCGGCCCCCCGCTCGCGCTCGCCGCGCGAAGACCTCCCGCGCACATCGTGCGGCTGGCCGCCGGTGACGTTTTCGTCTTGTACTCCAACGGTTTGCTCAGCGCGGGCGCGCTCGTGGAGTCGCTGCGCGGTGTGCCCCGCGACGTCGACGGGGTGTGCGCGCACCTGGTCGGGGCCGTGCTCGGCGGCGGACCGGTGCTGGACGACGCGGCGCTGCTGGTGGTCCAGACGGAGCCGGCCATGACCCCGCCGCTGTCGGTCAGCGTGACCGCCGCGCCCGAGCAGCTCGCCACGATCCGCCGGGCGCTGCGCGAGTGGGCGGGGCGGATCGGGCTGGACACCGACGAGCTGCTCGGGTTGCAGCTGGCGGTCGGCGAGGCCGCGACGAACGCGATCGAGCACGCCTACCGGGACCGCGAGCCGGGGCCGGTGCTGGTCTCCGCCGAGGTGCGTGCCGACGGCGACCTGGTGGTGGAGATCGCCGATGAGGGCGAGTGGCGCGCGACCGACCCGGGCGAGAACCGCCACCGCGGCCGGGGCATGCACCTGATCCGCAGCTCCATGGACGAACTCGACGTGCTCCGCGGTCCCGGCGGGACGGTGGTCCGCATGTCCCGTCACCTCGGCCGCGGCCGCCTCGCCGACGAACCGGCGCCGACCGAGAGCGCCGCGGGGGAGGGCGACTCCGACTCGGTGGACTTCGACGTGCGCCCCGGCCACGACTCGGTCCTGGTGCGGTTGACCGGAATCCTCGACGCGGTGGACGCCGAGGTGGTGCACCGCAGGCTGCAACAGCTCAGCAGGGCGGGCTCGGCCCCGCTGACCGTGGACCTCAGCGGGGTGCGCCTGGTGGACAGCACCGGGGTGCGCGTGCTGTTCGAGCTCGCCCTCCAGGCCTCGGCCGCGGGCGGCCAGCTCACGGTGCTCGCCCCGGCCGACAGCCTCGCCCACCGCGTCCTGTCGATCACCGGCCTGGACCAGGTCGCCACCGTCCGCGCCCTCTGACCCACGCGGACCGGGTCCGCTGGTGGAGAGGGGTTACGGGCTCTGGGCGTTCTCGGGTTCCAGGTGGGTGGCGATGAGCTGGAGCAGCAGCTCGGTGTCCACCGGCTTGGTCACGTAGTCGCTGGCGCCCGCCGCCAGGGTGCGCTGGCGGTCCTCCGGCATCGCCTTGGCGGTCACCGCGATGATCGGCAGGTCGGCGTGGCTGGACATCTCGCGGATCGCCGCGATCGTCGCGTTGCCGTCCAGCTCCGGCATCATCACGTCCATCAGCACCAGGGCGATGTCGTCGTACTGCTCCAGCGCGCGCACCCCGGCAACGCCGTTGTCGGCGAAGACCACGTGCAGGCCGTGCATCTCCAGGACCGCGCTGAGCGCGAAGACGTTGCGCAGGTCGTCGTCGACGATCAGCACCTTCTCGCCGTGGAAGCGCGCCGAGGTCTGCAGCGAGGCCAGCGCCGCCGCCTCGATCACCATCGGCTGGGACCGGGCCGCGGGGGACAGCTCGGCGGCGGGGGCGGCGACCGCGCCGATGCTGGGCACGCCGTCGGGGTCCGGGGTCGCGGAGTCCAGCGGCAGGTAGAGGGTGAAGGAGCTGCCCCTGCCCGGCTCGCTGTGCACCTGGAGCTCACCGCCGAGCAGCTGGGTCAGCTCGCGGGTGATCGACAGGCCTAGGCCGGTGCCGCCGTACTTGCGGCTGGTGGTGCCGTCGGCCTGGCGGAACGCCTCGAAGATCACCGCCAGCTTCTCCGGCGGGATGCCGATGCCGGTGTCGGAGACCACGAACGCGAGCAGGCCGGGGGCGATGCGCAGCTCCGGGGTGCCCGCCTCGGTGGGCTCGGCGAGCCGGATCCGCAGCTCCACCCCGCCGGTGTGGGTGAACTTCACCGCGTTGGACAGCAGGTTGCGCAGGATCTGCTGGAGCCGGTGCTCGTCGCTGAGCAGCGTCTCCGGCACCGAGGGCGCGACGACGACGGAGAACTCCAGGCCCTTCTCCACCGTCAGCGGGCGGCACAGCGACTCGACGTAGCCGAGCAGCTCGCGCAGCTGGACCGTGGTCCGCTCCGCCTCCATCTTGCCCGCCTCCACCTTGGACAGGTCGAGGATGTCGTCGATGAGCTGGAGCAGGTCGCTGCCCGCCGAGTAGATCGTCTTGGCGAACTCGGTCTGCTTCGGGGTGAGGTTGCCCTCCAGGTTGTCGGCGAGCAGCTTGGCCAGGATCAGCGCGCTGTTGAGCGGGGTGCGCAGCTCGTGCGACATGTTCGCCATGAACTCCGACTTGTACTTCGAGGCCGTCGCGAGCTGGCGGGCCCGGTCCTCCAGCTCCTGGCGGGCCTCCTCGGTGCGGGAGTTGGCCAGGATGGTGTTCACGTTGACCGCGATGGTCTCCTTCAGCTGCTCCAGCAGGTCCAGGTGCACCGGGGTGAACTCGCCGAGCGAGGCCAGCTCCAGCACGCCCAGCGTCTGGCTCTCGAACAGCAGCGGCAGCACGATCACGTTGGTCGGCGCCGCCGAGCCCAGGCCGGAGGAGATGCGCGCGTAGCCCGCGGGCACCGAGGTCACCAGGATGGTCTTCTTGTCCGCGGCGGCCTGGCCGATCAGGGTCTCGCCGAGCGCCACGCTGGTGACCACGTCCTCGGCGCCGCGCCCGCCGTAGCTGGCGGTCAGCTCCAGGGTGGTCCGGCCGCTGGCCGAGGTGCGGGCCAGGAAGAACGCGCCGCGCTGCGCCGAGACCAGCGGGGTCAGCTCGCTCATGATCAGCGAGGCGACCGCGCCCAGGTCGCGGTGGCCCTGCATCAGCCCGGAGATGCGCGCCAGGTTGGTCTTGAGCCAGTCCTGCTCCTGGTTGGTCTTGGTGGTCTCCGCCAGGTTGGCGATCATCAGGTTGATGTTCTCGTTGAGCTCGGCCACCTCGCCGGAGGCCTCGACGGAGATCTGCCTGGTGAGATCGCCCGCGGTCACCGCGGTCGCCACCGCGGCGATCGCGCGGATCTGGGTGGTCAGGTTGCCCGCCAGGTTGTTCACGCTCAGGGTCAGCCGCTGCCAGGTGCCGGAGACGCCGATGACCTCGGCCTGGCCGCCGAGGATGCCCTCGGTGCCGACCTCGCGGGCGACGCGGGTGACCTCCGCGGCGAAGCCGGAGAGCTGGTCCACCATGGTGTTGATGGTGGTCTTGAGCTCCAGGATCTCGCCGCGCGCGTCGACGTCGATCTTCTTGCTCAGGTCGCCCCGGGCCACCGCGGTGGTGACCTGGGCGATGTTGCGCACCTGGCTGGTCAGGTTCTGCGCCATGAAGTTGACGTTCTCGGTGAGGTCCTTCCAGGTGCCCGCCACGCCGGGGACCCTGGCCTGGCCGCCGAGCTGCCCCTCGGTGCCGACCTCGCGGGCCACGCGGGTGACCTCGTCGGCGAAGGCGCGCAGCGTGTCCACCATGCCGTTGATCGTCTCGGCCAGCGCCGCGACCTCGCCGCTGGCGTCGACCATGATCTTCTTGCGCAGGTCGCCGCCCGCCACCGACGTGGCCACCGCGGCGATGCTGCGGACCTGGTTGGTCAGGTTCTCCGCCATCACGTTGACGTTGTCGGTGAGGTCCTTCCAGGTCCCGGCGACGCCGCGCACCTGGGCCTGGCCGCCGAGCTTGCCCTCGGTGCCGACCTCGCGGGAGACGCGGGTGACCTCGTCGGCGAAGGCCGACAGCTGGTCGACCATGGTGTTGATGGTGTTCTTGAGCTCCAGGATCTCGCCGCGGGCGTCGACGTTGATCTTCTGGCTGAGGTCCCCGCGCGCCACGGCCGTTGTCACCGACGCGATGCTGCGGACCTGCGTGGTCAGGTTGCCCGCCATGAAGTTGACGTTGTCGGTCAGGTCCTTCCAGGTGCCCGCGACGCCGGGAACCGTGGCCTGACCGCCGAGTCTGCCGTCCGACCCCACCTCGCGGGCGACGCGGGTGACCTCGTCGGCGAAGGCGGAGAGCTGGTCGACCATGGTGTTGAGGGTGTTCTTCAGTTCCAGGATCTCGCCGCGGGCGTCCACGTCGATCTTCTGGCTGAGGTCGCCCTTGGCCACCGCGGTCGCCACCGACGCGATGCTGCGGACCTGGCTGGTGAGGTTGCCCGCCATGAAGTTCACCGAGTCGGTGAGGTCGCGCCAGGTGCCCGCGACGCCGGGGACCCTGGCCTGGCCGCCGAGGATGCCCTCGGTGCCGACCTCGCGGGCGACGCGGGTGACCTCGTCGGCGAAGGCGGAGAGCTGGTCGACCATGGTGTTGAGGGTGTTCTTCAGTTCCAGGATCTCGCCGCGGGCGTCCACGTCGATCTTCTGGCTCAGGTCGCCCCGGGCCACGGCGGTGGTGACCTGGGCGATGTTGCGGACCTGGCTGGTGAGGTTGCCCGCCATGAAGTTGACGTTGTCGGTGAGGTCCTTCCAGGTCCCGGCGACGCCGGGGACCTGGGCCTGACCACCGAGGCGGCCCTCACTGCCCACCTCGCGCGCCACGCGGGTCACCTCCGACGCGAAGGCGGAGAGCTGGTCGACCATGGTGTTGAGGGTGTTCTTGAGCTCCAGGATCTCGCCCTGGGCGTCCACGTCGATCTTCTGGCTGAGGTCGCCCTGCGCCACCGCCGTGGCCACCGACGCGATGTTGCGCACCTGGGTGGTCAGGTTGTTGGCCATCACGTTGACGTTGTCGGTCAGGTCCTTCCAGGTGCCCGCGACGCCGGGGACCTGGGCCTGGCCGCCGAGCTTGCCCTCGGTGCCGACCTCGCGGGAGACGCGGGTGACCTCGTCGGCGAAGGCGGAGAGCTGGTCGACCATCGTGTTGATGGTCGTCTTGACCTCCAGGATCTCCCCGTGCGCGTCGACGTTGATCTTGCGGCTGAGGTCGCCGCTGGCCACCGCGGAGGCCACCGTGGCGATGTCGCGGACCTGGGCGGTGAGGTTGCCCGCCATGAAGTTGACGTTGTCGGTGAGGTCCTTCCAGGTGCCCGCGACGCCGGGGACCGTGGCCTGACCGCCGAGCCTGCCGTCCGAGCCGATCTCGCGGGCCACGCGGGTGACCTCGCCCGCGAAGGTGCGCAGCGTGCCGGTCATCGAGTTGATCACGTCCGCGAGCGCGGCGACCTCGCCCCTGGCCGTGACCGTGATCCGCTGGCTGAGGTCGCCGTTGGCCACGGCCGACGCCACCGCGGCGATGCTGCGCACCTGCCCGGTCAGGTTGGAGGCCATCACGTTCACCGAGTCGGTCAGGTCGCGCCACATGCCCGCGGCGCCGGGCACGTCGGCCTGGCCGCCGAGCTTGCCCTCGGTGCCGACCTCCAGCGCGACCCTGGTGACCTCCGACGCGAACACCGACAGCTGCGCGAGCAGCCCGTTGACCGTGCTGCCCAGCTCGGCGATCTCGCCGCCGCCGCTGCGGGTGGACATGCGCTGCGACAGGTCGCCGTCGGCAACGGCGACCAGCACCCGGTTCAGCTCGACGGTGGGCCGCACCAGGTCCTCGACCAGGCCGTTGGCCGCCGAGGCCGCCATCGACCAGCCGCCGCCCGCCGGTCCCGGGTCCAGCCGCGCGTCGAGCCTGCCGTGCTCGCCGACGGCCGTCCGCACCCGGATCAGCTCACCGACGAGGTGCTGGTTGCGCTCGGCGATCTCGTTGAACACCTCGGCCAGCCGCGCGCCGACCCCGTCCCCCGACGGCAGCAGCCGTCTGCGGAAGTTGCCGTCGCGCAGGTCGGTCATGGCCAGGAGCAGCCGCTCCAGCGCCACCTCGTCCACCGTGCTCGCCGTGTCCTCCCGCCGCACGGAGTCCCGTGACTGCGCCTCCACGACACCTCCAGGCCGTTCGCTCGAAGGACCCCAGCGTCCCACGTTCGACCGACAGTCTGGACCAGCCACTCGTCCGGCCTTCGAGATCGCCCTTGCGCAGCATCCTCGGCGCCGGCCCACTCGGCTAGGCTGGCCTGCGCCCCCATGCCAGTCTCGTCCGCCGACCGAAGGCATCACAGGTGAGCAACACCGAACCGCGCGCCCTTTCCGGCAGCCCGTCGGTGCGGACCGTGCCCCTGGACCTGGTGCGAACCCTGGTCGCCGACTCCGACGAGGCGGTCGTCGTCCAGGACAGCGAGGCCCGGGTGCAGATCGCCAACGACGCGGCACTCGCGCTGTTTCCCAACCTGGTGCTCGGCAGGCGGCCGGAGCCGACCGGCAGCGCGCTGTTCACCGTCGCCACCGCGCCGGACGCGGACTTCGAGCTCAGCCACCGGGGAACCCGGCTGAGCGTGCGCCGCCGCGAGCTCGGCGGCGGCTGGCACTGCTGGAGCATCCGGGAGGGCGGGCCGAGCGCGGCCGACGAGGACCCGGTGCCCGCGGAGCACCCCCAGGCCACCGACGCGGTGTTCCTCAACGAGGCGGGACTGCGCCTGGCCGCGATGCGCGACGTCCCCCACACGGCACGAGAGATCGCCGAACTGGCGGTCCCTGTACTGGGTGACGTGGCGGTGGTCGTCCTGCCCATCCCGCGCGGCCGGGTGAACTGGTGGCGCGCGGGACGGCCCGGCCCCGGCAAGGCGCGCAGGCCCTCGCCGGGCTCGGCCCCGGTGCTCGCCGCCGCCCTCGCCGGGCACGTGCACGGCGCGCGGGTGATGTCGGCCGACGAGGTCGCCACCCTGCCCTGGCTGTCCGATGTGGAGGGCGAGGTGCTGGCGATTCCGCTGCCCGGGGACGGGGAGGGCGTCGGCGCGCTCGTGGTCTCCGTGCGCTACGGCTACGACCAGCAGCGGCACCGCACCCTCGTGGATTTCGCGGCGCGCGCGGACCTCGCCATCGCCAGGGCGCGCAAGTGCGACGAGTACGAACGCGCGCTCACCGGCCTGCAGACCACGCTGGTGCCCCGTGACCTGCCGATGGTGCCGGGCGCCGAGCTGGCCGCGGCGTACCGGCCCGCGCGTGGGCCGCTCGGTGTCGGCGGCGACTTCTACGACGTGCGCGTGCGCGCGGACAACAGCGTGCTGTTCCTGCTGGGCGACGTGTGCGGCAACGGAGCGGAGGCGGCGGCGCTGACCGGCAGGGTGCGGCACACGATCGCCGCGCTCGACCTGGTGGAGCAGGACCCGTCACGGCTGTTGTACCTGCTCAACGACGTCCTGCTGGCCACGCAGAGCCGTCGGTTCACCACGATGGTCGCGGGCGCGATGGCCCGCTCCGCCAGGGGGCTCACGCTGAACCTGACCTCGGGCGGCCACCCGCCGCCGCTGGTGCTGCGCCGCGGCGGCGACGTGGAGGAGGTGACCGTGCCGGGCACCCTGGTCGGCATCCTCCCGCACGCGCGCTTCCCGACCTGCCGGGTTGAGCTGGGCCCGGGGGAGCTGTGCCTGCTCTACAGCGACGGCATCACCGAGGCCCGCTCCGGCCCGAACGGTGTGCACATGTTCGGCCAGCACCGTCTCACCGAGGTCCTGGAGACCTGCGTCGGCCTGCCGGCGTCGGAGGTGGTGGCACGGGTGGAGCGTTCGATCGACGAGTGGATCGGCGAGAACGACCGCGACGACATCGCCCTGCTCGTGGTCCGCGCGGAGCCCTGACTCTGGCGTCACCGCAGGAGTTCGACCGCCCGCAACCTGAAATCCACCCGCGTCCGGTAGGCATGGCCGGTGCGCCCAATCCCGGTCTCCCGCCGTACCGCCTTGAAGCTCGGCGCGGCGGTCTCGCTGCTCCCACCGTCCCTTCAGGTCGCTATGGCGAGTCCGCCCCGCCCCGGCGGCTTGCGGGCCATCGAGCACGTTGTGTTCCTGATGCAGGAGAACAGGTCCTTCGACCACTACTACGGCTCGTTGCGCGGTGTGCGCGGTTTCGGGGACCGCAACGCGGTGGAGCTGCCGAACGGCAGCCCGGTGTTCGACCAGGGTGTGCTGCCGTTCGCGGTGCGTGATGCCAGCAACCGCAAGGACATCCAGTACATCGGCGACCTCGACCACAGTTGGGAGGGCGGCCACAAGGCGCTCAACGGCGGCTGGCACAACGGCTGGGTCAACGCGAAGACGGCGGCCACAATGGCCTTCTACGACCGTCAGGACCTGCCGTTCCACTACGAGTTGGCCGACACGTTCACTCTCTGCGACGCCTACCACTGCTCGGTACCGAGTTCGACCAGCCCGAACCGCAACTACTGGGTCAGCGGCTACACCGGCTTCGAGGCCAACGGCAAGCGCGCCATTGGCAACGACGCCTACGACGAGAAGAACCACCCCGGCTACTCGTGGACGACCTACGCGCAGCGCTTGGAGGCCGCGGGCCACAGCTGGCGTGTCTATCAGGAGTGGGACAACTACCAGGACAACAACCTGGAGTTCTTCGCCGTCTTCAAGGCGATCGCGCGCAAGGTTCTGCCGGGGGAGCACCGCAGCCTGACGTCCTTCTACGACGCTGTGGCCAAGCTTCCGCCTACGGAGCAGGACGTGGTGCTCGCGCGCCTTGAGGAGAACGTGCGAGGACTCGGTGCGGCGGAACGGCGGCTCTACGACCGAGCACTACGTCGTGTCCGGCCGAAGGGGCTCGCGGCGGAGTTTCGCGCGGACATCGCCGCCGGGCGGCTGCCGAAGGTGAGCTACCTCGTTCCGTCCTCTGTGGACTCCGAACACCCAGGAGCCTCGTCGCCGCTGTCGAGCGCGAACCTGACCTACGACATCCTCGACGCGCTGGCGTCCAATGTGGATGTTTGGTCGAGGACGGCGTTGTTCATCACCTACGACGAGAACGACGGCTACTTCGACCACGTCCCGCCGCCGCGTCCGCCCGCATCGGCGACCGACGAGTACTTCGACGGCAAGCCGATCGGACTCGGCCCGCGCGTGCCGATGACGGTGGTGTCCCCGTGGACGGTCGGCGGCTTCGTGTGCTCGCAGACCTTCGACCACACGTCGATGATCCGCTTCGTCGAGCGTTGGCTCGGTGTGGCCGAGCCGAACATCAGCGCTTGGAGGCGAACCGTGTCCGGTGACCTCACGTCGGCCTTCGACTTCACCCGCACCAGGCCCCGCCCCACGATCCGCCGCCCGGCCCCGACCCCGCCGTTCACCGGCCGCTGGCGCCCGGTCCCGCCACCCACCCAGACCATGCCGGTCCAGGAACCGGGGACCCGCCGCGCCCGCGCTCTGCCCTACCAGCCGGACGCCTACCTGACGGGCACCACGCTGGTGCTGACCAACACCGGCTCCGCGAGTGCCCATCTGGCGTTGTACCCCTACGCCGGTGAATACCCTGTGCCACAACACTTCGACGTCCTGGGTCCGGTGACGGAGACGGTGCGGCTGGGCGCGCGGTACCGCTTCATGGTGGTCGGCCCCAACGGGTTCCGCCGCGAGTTCGCGGGCGCGTCGACGGAGCGGCTGTCGGTGTCCTCGGCGGTCACGCCGCACGGGGTGGAGCTGGTGCTGGGCGCGACGGGAGAACCAGTGACGTTCCTGGTGCGCATGGCGGGTTCGGAGCGGCGGTTGGTGGTGCGAGGCCGTTCCCGCCTGCACCTGCCGCGAGGGTGGTACGACGCGGAGGTGACCGCGGTGGACGTCCCCGGTTTTCGCCGTCGGCTGGCGGGCCACACCGAAGACGGCACCTCCTCGTGGTCCGGATCGGTCTAGGCCCCGTCCCGCCCGTCCCCCGTTGGCGCCACACCACCTCGCCACACCACCTCGCCACACCACCTCGCCGCGCCGACCGCTCGTCCCGCCACCTCGCCGCACCGCCTCGCCGCGCCGCCTCGCCGCGCCGCCTCGCCGCGCCGCCTCGCCGCGCCGCCTCGCCGCACCGACCGCTCGTCCCGCCCGCTCGTCCCGACCGCCCTCACGCCGCACTCCGGCGCGCTCACGCCGCCCGCCGGCGCCCTCACCCGCGTGCCCCTTTTTTCGCGTTTTGTAGGCTTAATGCGACTTGGGAGCGCTCTTTTGCGCATCAAGGTGACAAAACGCGAAAACCCCGGCCACGCCAGCCCGTGCACACGGCATCGCGGGGTTGGAACGGCGGCTCGGGGCGGGCCGATGCGGTCATGTCACCGCTTGGGCGACTGGCCGGGCACGCCCCCGACGCCGAGCGCCGGGCACGCCCCTGACGCCGGGTGCCGGGCACGCCCGACGCTGAGTGCCGGGACAACGCCCCGGGCGCCGACGAGAGGTGCCCGGGACGCGTGTGGTGCTGGCGGGAGGTGGTTCCGGCCAGATGTCCCTCGTCAGCCGAACTGGCCGGGCTGGTAGTCACCGGCGGGCTGCTGGACGATGACGTTCACGCGGTTGTAGGTGTTGATGAGGGCGATCAGGGACACCAAGGCGGCGAGCTGGTCCTCGTCGTAGTGCTTGGCGGCGTTCGCCCACGCCTCATCCGAGACGCCACCGGCCGCGTCGGCGATGCGGGTGCCCTGCTCCGTCAGTTCCAGAGCAGCGCGCTCGGCGTCGGTGAACACCGTGGCCTCCCGCCAGGCCGCGACCAGGTTCAGGCGCGTCGAGGTCTCACCGGCGAGCGCGGCCTCCTTGGAGTGCATGTCGGTGCAGAAGCCGCAGCCGTTGATCTGGCTGGCGCGGAGCTTCACCAGTTCTTGCGTCGCGGCGGGCAGCGTCGACTCCGCGACCGCCTTGCCCGCTCCGGTGAGGTACTTCAGGAACTTGTTTGCGACCGGGTTGCCGAAGAGGTTCAAGCGAGCATCCATGGTGTGCTCCTCCGCTGTTGCTGGTGGTTACACAACCTGGACGGAACAGCTCGGCCAGATGTGACAGCGACGAATGTGGCGTGCGTCTCCACCCAACTGCCTAGGTTGTGTCCTGCAAGCGGTGACACCACCTCACCACCCCCTGGTGTCCTCACCCGCGCGCCCTCTTTTCGCGTTTTGTAGGCTTAATGCGAAATGGGAGCGCTCTTTTGCGCATCAAGGTGACAAAACGCGAAAACCCCGACCACGCCGACCACGCCACGCCAGGTGGCCCACGCGAAAACACCGACCACGCCACGCCACGCCGACCACGCCGACGGGCCCACGCGTGCACGGGGGTGTGGGGGTGTGGGGGCGGTGCCATGTCGGGGCAAGGGGACGACTTGCAGAACAGGCGCTAGGAGGTGGAGTGCGGGGTGCATGCGGGAGTGAGTTGCGGACGGTCGCCGATGCGGAGACATGTGCGGAAGCGCCCCCAGAAGCCGGCCGGTGTGTTCGCCTCCGTCGCGTCAGCCGACACCGTGGTCACCGCGTACCGCAGGTTGTCGGTGCTCACGTAGATCTGGTCGCCCGCCTGCGCTCCTTGGAGGTGGCCGTGGAAGCCGTTGTCGCACAACCACAACGTCGCCGTTCGGCCGTAGGACGACGCTGAGCCGCGATCTGCGCACGCCGCGGCCGCGCGAGGGGACGGGGCGGCAACAGGGGCTGAGACGGCAACCGCCGCGTTCAGGGCGTCCTGGGCCGAGGACTGCCGTGCCGCGTCAGCGGTGTCGAAGGGGCCGGTCCAGCTCAGGCCGATCTGGTTGGCGGAGTTGCGGGACGTCGTCCACAACGACTGCGCGGAGCTGGCCAGGAACGCGCGGTAGGAGTTCCGCCCGTCAGCGCGGTGCAGGTCGCGCAGCCCTCTGGCGAAGATGCCTTTGAACTGTGGGCCGTCAGCGCCGCAGGACGGTTCGCAGGGTTCGAGGAGCACACGCTGGTCCACGGAGAGCATCCGCGTCGCGGCACCGGCGATGCGATGCGCCACGTCGAGATGACCCCGGTCGCCCGTCACAGCTGTGAGCTCGACGAGGGCTTGCAGGATGACGCCCTGGTTGTAGGTCCACATCGCGCCGGAGTTGTTGCGGCACGCGGAGTCCAAGCCGTCGTTGACCAGGTCGCCGCGGTTGAGCATTCCCGTTGACCGGAACCAGTTCCACCCACGGAGCGCCCAGTCGCGGTAGTGCGCTTCCGACGTCACCCGTGCCAGTTTCGCCGCGATGGTGATGAACAGCTCGTTGGTGATCGCGTTCTTGTAGCGCCGTTCGCGGTTCCACCACACTCCGCCGCCGCAGGTGTTGTCCCACGCTCCGGTGATGTCCTGGAAGAGCGACCGCGCCGAGTTCAGGTAGCGGCCGTCGCGGGTGAGCTCGTAGGCGTTGATCCAGGTCAGCGCCCACCAGCCCTGGTCGTCGTAGTAGTCGTTGAGGAAGCCGCCCGGTGAGTGCTTCGCGTGTGTTGTCACCGCGTGCGCGCGCCCGGTCGAAGTGCCGAGCAGGCGGTCGGAGTCGAGCTCCGCGTTCAGGGCGTTCGCCGCGTTCCACCAGTTCGTTGTCCGGTACAGGCCGGTGTTCTGGTCGTAGAACTGGGCCAGTGCGCTGTTGGCCGCTTTGGCCCGAGCGCGATGGTCGGCGGCTGAGGCCGGTAATGCCGTTGAGAGCACGAGAATGAGGGCCGCGAAGGCCGCGCGAAGACGCATGGGTGTCTCCCGGGTGCTTGGGGCGGCACCACGAGAATCCCCTAGTCCAGAAGGGGAAGCAACATCGCGCGTTCGTCTTCCGGGACGTATTCGGCGTAGTAGTCGTACAGGCTCCGCCTGGCAAGACGGGCCGCAAGCTCACCGTCGCCGTCCCGGACCGCTTCCAGGACGCGGGAATGGTGTTCGAGCGAGGTCAGCATCAGCGCGCGGCTGTCCGGCGCGTTGACGATCTTGTCTTCGATCAGGCCGAGCACGACGTCGCGGACCACCGTGCCGCAGATCTGGATCAACGTGTTGCCGGTCGCCCGCGCCACGGCTTCGTGGAACGCCACGTCGGCGCGGCTGAACTCCGCGTAGCCCTCGTCGACGGCCGTTCGCATCACGTCCATCGCCGTGTCCATCTCGGCGAGCTGCTCGGGTGTTCGCAGCCGCGCGGCGAGCTGGTTCGCCGAGCCCTCCAGCAGCATGCGGAACTGCACCAGCTCGGCGAGGCCCAGGGTGTCCGCGCGGGCCAGCATGGTCATCGACTTCTGGAGAGCGCCCGGCGACACCGCCTGCACCTGAGCACCGCGCGGATCGCCCGCCCTGGAGCGCACCAGTCCGTTGCTCTGCAGCACCCGCAGCGCCTCGCGCACCGTGGAGCGCCCGACGCCGAACTGGACCATCAGGTCGCGCTCGCTCGGCAGGTGCTCGCCGGGGCGCAGGCGCCCGCAGAGCACCGCCTCCTCGATCTGCTCCACCACGCGTTCGTAGGCCCGCACCGGGCTGACTCGGTCGAACCGCACCTGGTGACCAGCATCCGCCATCTGCCGCCCCCTTTGGCTTGACCGGCCCCGAACCGGGCTGGCAAGGTGACCCACCGCACACAGCCTACTGGTCTGACCAGTAGACCGGCTACCGCCGACCAGCCGAAACAGGGGTGCAATGAAGCTGAAGATCGCCGTCATCCCCGGGGACGGGATCGGGCCGGAGGTCGTCGCGGCCACCCTCCCCGTGCTGCACGCGGCCGCGCGCGCCGAAGGCGCCGAGCTGGACGTGCTCGACCTGGACTGGGGCGGGGAGCACCACCTGCGCACCGGCGCGCCGATGCCCGCCGACGCCGCGGAGATCGTCTCGGACCGGGCCGCCGTGCTCTTCGGCGCGGTCGGCAGGCCGGACGTGCCCGACCACGAGCTGGTGTGGGGGCTGATCATCGCCCTGCGGCAGCAGCTGGACCTCGCCGTGAACCTGCGTCCCGTGCGCAGCTGGGACGGCGTGACCACGGCGTTGCGCGATGACCGCGACATCGACCTGCTGATCGTCCGGGAGAACACCGAGGGCGAGTACGCGGGCGTCGGCGGCCGGGTGCACCGGGGCCGCCCCGGAGAGCTCGGGGTCGAGGTCGCGGTGCACTCCCGCCCGGTGATCGAACGCGCCGCCCACCACGCTTTCCGTGCGGCACAAGCACGTTCCGGCCGTCTCGCGCTGGTCACGAAGTCCAACGCGATGCGCTTCGGCTACACGCTGTGGGACGCCGTGGTGGAGGAGATCGCCGTCTCCTATCCCGACGTCGAGTGCGAGCACGTGCTCGTCGACGCCATGGCCGCACGCATGATCCAGAAGCCGCGCGGGCTCGACGTCCTGTTGTGCAGCAACCTCTTCGGCGACATCCTCTCCGACCTCGCCGCCGTGCTCGCCGGGGGCATGGGCATGGCTCCGAGCGCCAACGTCGCGCCCGGCCGCGCACCCGGCATCTACGAGCCGGTGCACGGCTCCGCTCCGGACATCGTGGGCAGGGGAGTGGCGAACCCGGTGGCGTGCATGCTCTCCGGGGCGATGCTGCTGGAGGACTCCGGCCTGCCGAACGCCGCCGCGCGGGTCCGGGACGCGATCGCCGACGCACTGCGCGATCCGGCCAACCACACGCCCGACATCGGCGGTTCCGGCACCACGACCAGGCTCGCGGAGGCCGTGCTCGGTGGTGTCGGATGAGAGCGCTCGCCCTGCTCCTGGTCGCCGTCCTCGTCGCGGGCTGTTCGGCGGGCTCCACCGCGTCCACGCCGAGCGACCCGTCCGCGATCACGATCGGCTTCACCGCCGAACCCGCCAACTTCGACTTCACCCGCAGCGACGGAACGGCGATCCCGCAGGCGTTGCTCTACAACGTCTACGAGGGGCTGGTGAAGCTCGACGAGAAGGGCGAGGTCCGGCCGCTGCTCGCCGAGTCGTGGACGGTCAGCCCGGACCGCCTGGTCTACGACTTCTCCTTGCGTTCCAACGCTTTCTTCAGCAACGGCCGTCCCTTCACCGCCGAGAGCGTCAAGTTCAGCGTCGAGCGGGTCAAGTCCGCCGCGTGGAGCATCTCGCAGAAGTCCAAAATGGACGTTGTCAGCCGGGTGGACGTGCTCTCGCCGACGAAGGCGCGGGTGGTGCTCAGCCGCCCCAGCAACAACTGGCTCTTCGACATGACAACGCGGATCGGCGCGATGTTCACCCCGGACGGGGTCGCGGACCTGGCCAACGACCCTGTGGGGACCGGGCCGTACGACGTCGCCGCGCGCAACCGCGGCTCGTCGATCACGTTGAAGGCCAACCCCCGCTACTGGGGCGTGAAGCCCGCGTACGAGACGGTCTACCTGCGGTACTTCAAGGACGCCACCGCGCTGAACAACGCGTTGCTCAGCAACGGCATCGACGTCATCAGCGCGGTCACCGCGCCGGACTCGATGCCGCAGTTCGAAGCCGACACGCGGTTCACCGTGACCCAGGGCATCACCAACGGCGAGGTCGTGCTGTCCTTCAACGGCCGCAAGGCCCCGCTCGACGACGTCCGGGTGCGGCGGGCGCTGACCCAGGCGATCGACCGGCGGGCGCTGCTGGACACCGCGTGGGCGGGCCGGGGCGAGCTCATCGGCAGCATGGTGCCGCGAACCGACCCCTGGTACACCGACCTCACCGGTGTCAACGCCTACCACCCCGAGCACGCGAGGCAGCTGCTCGCCGATGCGGGGCAACGGAACCTGAACCTGCGGCTGCGCATCCCGAACCTGCCGTACGCGGTGTCCTCCGCCCAGGTCGTCAAGTCGGAGCTGAACAAGATCGGGGTCGGCGTCACCATCGAACCGCTCGACTTCCCCGCCGTGTGGCTGAAGTCGGTGTTCACCGAGCACGACTTCGACATGTCGATCGTGCAGCACGTCGAGCCGCGCGACATCACCACCTTCGGCAACGCCGAGTACTACTGGGGCTACGACAGCCCGCGCGTGCGCCAGCTGCTGGCCGAGGCCGACCGGGGCAGCGCCGAGCAGCAGGTGAGCGCCATGCGCGAGGTCGCGGCGACGCTGGCCAACGACGCCGCCGCGTGCTGGTTGTTCCTGTTCCCCAACATGATCGTCGCCAAGAAGAAGGTCGGAGGGCTGCCGCTGAACCAGATCAGCGAGTCCTTCGACCTGACCCTGCTGCGCCGGGTGGGGAGCTGATCACGCCATGGCCGTCCAGATGCTCCGCCGCACGCTGATCTTCGTGGTGAGCGTGCTCGTCGCCTCCGCCGCCGTCTTCGGGCTGCTCGCGGTGCTGCCGGGTGACCCGGCGCAGGTCGCGCTCGGTGTGAACGCGACACCGGACCTGCTCGCGAAGACCCGTCAGGAGTTCGGCATCGACCGACCCCTGCTCACGCAGTACTTCGAGTGGATCGGCGGCGTGCTCTCCGGCGACTTCGGCCGCTCCTACGTGACCCGCGAGCCGATCGGGCCGCAGCTGCTCGACCGGCTCGGCGTCACCACGTGGCTGGTCGGAGCCGGGATGCTGGTCGCGCTGGTGATCGCGTTGCCTGCCGGGGTGTTCGCGGCGGTCCGGCACCGCCGCGCCAGCGGCTCGGTGGTCTCCGGGATCAGCCAGCTCGGCGTCGCGGTCCCCGGCTTCCTGGCGGCGATCGTGCTCGTGCAGGTCTTCGCCGTGCAGCTGCGGTGGCTGCCCTCCGGCGGATGGACACCGCCGGTCGTCGACCCGGTGGCGTTCCTCAGCGGACTGGTGCTGCCCGCGCTCTCGCTCGGCCTCGTCCAGGGCGCCGTCCTGACCCGGTACGTCCGGTCGGCGGTGATCGACGTGCTGCGCGAGGACTACCTGAGAACCGCTCGCGCCAAGGGTTTGACGCCCTATCGCGCGCTGATGCGGCACGGGCTGCGCAACGCGTCGGTGCCCGTGGTGACCGTGTTGGGACTCCAGCTCGCCACGCTGCTGATCGGTGCGGTTGTGATCGAGCGGGTCTTCGTGATCCCCGGGCTCGGCAGCATGTTGCTCGACGGGGTAGCCAACCGGGACCTGTTGACAGTGCAGGGAATCGTGCTCGTCCTCGTGGTGGCGGTGCTGCTGGTGAACTTCGTGGTGGACGTGCTGTACACGGTGCTCAACCCTCGACTGAGGCAGGCGTCATGACGGCGATGACGGTCCGGCGGTCGGCCAGCCCGAGCCTGTGGGTCGGGCTGGGCCTGGTGGGTATGGTCGTGGTGACGGCGCTCGTGTCGTTCCTGTGGACTCCGCACGACCCGACCCTGGTCGACGCGGCACAGCGACTGCGTGGTCCCAGTGGCGACAACCTGTTCGGCACGGACAAGTTCGGCCGGGACCTGGCCAGCCAGCTCATGGTCGGCGCGCGCACGACGCTGTTCGTCGGCGTGGTCGCGGTCGGGGTCGCCGCGCTGGTCGGCACCCCGCTCGGGGTGTTCGCGGCGATGGCGCCCAGGTGGCTCGGCGAGCTCGTGATGCGGGTCAACGACCTGGTGCTGGCGTTTCCGGCTCTGCTGCTGGCGATCGTGTTCGGCGCGGTGTTCGGTGCGGACACGTTCACGGCGATGATCGCGATCGGCATCGCGACCGTGCCGTCGTTCGCGCGCATCGCCCGCAGCGGCACCCTCGGCGTGCTGAACACCGAGTACGTGCTCGCGGCGCGGTCGGCGGGCCGGTCGAGGACGGCGATCGCCGTGCGGCACGTGCTGCCGAACATCGGTGGGCTGGTGATCGTCCAGTCCTCGGTGTCGTTCGCGATCGCGGTGCTCTCCGAGGCGGCGTTGTCGTTCCTCGGTTTCGGCACCCGTCCGCCGACGCCGTCGTGGGGCCGGATGTTGCAGGAGTCGCAGGAGCTGCTGGCGGTGGAGCCCCGGCTGGCGCTGGTGCCCGGAGCCGCGATCGCGCTCGCGGTGCTCGGGTTCAACCTGCTCGGCGACGGCCTCCGCGACCGCTACGACCCCAGACTGGAGGTGCGCCGGTGAGCGCGGACCCTGCCCTCGCGGTGGAGGGGCTTGAGCTGAGCGTCGGCGGCATCGGACTGGTCGGCGGGGTGTCCTTCGCCGTGGCCGCGGGGGAGCGGGTCGGGCTCATCGGGGAGTCCGGCTCCGGCAAGTCGCTGACCGCGACCGCGGTGATGGGGCTGCTGCCGGAGGAGGTGCGCGCGAGCGGGTCGGTCCGGGTGTCCGGAGTGGACCACGATCTCGTCGGTGCCTCGGAGAAGCAGTTCGCGCGGATTCGCGGGCGGCGCATGGCGATGGTCTTCCAGGAGCCGATGACCGCGCTCAACCCGTCCATGCGCGTGGGCGACCAGGTGGCCGAGGTCATGCTCGTCCACGGGACACGACCGGACAAGGCCACCGCGCGCGCCGCCGCGGTGGACCTGTTCGGTCAGGTGCGGCTGCCAGAGCCCCGCGAGATCGCGCGCGCCTACCCGCACCAGCTCTCCGGCGGCCAGCGGCAGCGCGTGATGCTCGCCATCGCGCTCGCCAACGACCCCGCCGTGCTGATCTGCGACGAGCCGACCACGGCGCTCGACGTCACCGTCCAGGCCCGGATGCTGGAGCTGATCCGGACGGCGACGGAGGAGCGCGGCACGGCGCTGCTGTTCATCACGCACGACCTGGCCGTGGTCGCGCAGACCTGCGAGCGGGTGCTGGTGATGTACGGCGGGCGGTTGGTGGAGTCGGGGCCGGTCAGGGAGGTCTTCACCGCGCCGCGTCACCCGTACACCCGTGGTCTGCTCGACGCGTCCGACCTGGAGGCCGTTGACGAACGCGGACGGCTGCGGACGATCCCCGGTGCCGTCCCCGGGGCCGGGGACTTCCCAGGAGGGTGCGTGTTCCGCAACCGCTGCACCGACGCGTCCGGGCAGTGCGCCGAGGTTCCTGATCTGTCCGAAGTGGACGATCGAGGGTTCGCCTGCTGGCATCCCGTTGGAGGTCGCGCGTGAACGTCATCGAAGTGCGCGATCTGCGGCGGGTCTACCGGCGGCCGCGGACCGCGCTGACCACTCCGGGGACGCAGGTCGAAGCGCTGCGCGGGGTGTCGTTCGACCTGCCGACCCGGACGCGGTTCGGCGTGGTGGGGGAGTCCGGGTCCGGCAAGTCCACGCTGATCCGGTTGCTCGCCGCCCTGGACAAGCCCACCTCGGGCACGATCTCCTTCCAGGGCGAGGACATCACCGGGCTCCCGGAGCGGCGCCTGAAGTTCCTGCGGCGCGAGCTCCAGGTGGTCTTCCAGGACCCGATGGGATCGCTGGACCCCAGGATGCGGGTCCGCGACATCATCTGCGAACCCCTTGTCGCGCAAGGGCACTCCGACCCGGCCGGGCGGCTCACGGAGCTGCTGGACGCGGTCGGCCTTCCGGAGCGGTCCGCCGACCGGTACCCGCACCAGTTCTCCGGCGGCCAGCGGCAGCGGATCTCCATCGCCCGCGCCCTCGCGCCGAACCCGAGCGTCCTGGTCGCCGACGAGCCGGTCAGCGCCCTGGACGTCTCGGTGCGGGCGCAGATCCTCAACCTGCTCGCCGACCTGGTCGAGCGGTTCTCGCTGACCCTGGTGTTCGTCTCGCACGACCTCTCGGTGGTACGCCACGTCTGCGACACCGTGGCGGTGATGCGCTCCGGAGAGATCGTCGAGATGGGCGCGGCCGAGGAGATCTACGAAGCACCCCGACACGAGTACACCCGCGAACTGATCGCGGCAGTGCCGACACTGCGAACAGCGCTGCGGAGGTTTTCCGAATGAGCTACCCAGAAGGACTGCCGATCGGAGCCGGATGGGTTCCGGCGGAGCGCACCGAGACGATCCGGTTTCCTTACGACGGAAGCGAAGTGGCGCAGGCGCCGGTGGGCACTCCGGCGCAGGCTCGCGCCGCGATCGACCACGCCGTCGCCGCCGCGCCGCGGATCGCCGCGCTGTCCTCGCGCGTGCGCCGCTCCGTGCTGCTGCGCGTCCACGACGCCGTGGCGCAACGGCGCGCCGAGTTCGAGGACCTGCTGGTCCTGGAGACCGGGAAACCCTTGGTGGACTGCAAGGTTGAGGTAGCGAGAACGCTCGTCACCTTGTCGGCGGCGGCCGAGGAGGTCGCGCGGTTGCACGGCGAGACCGTGCCGCTGGACCTGCTGCCCTCCGGTGACGGACTGATCGGGTTCTGGACCCGCAAGCCGATCGGTGTCGTGGTCGGGATCGCCGGGTTCAACTACCCGTTGCTGCTCGCCACGCACAAGATCGCCCCCGCGATCGCAGCGGGGTGCCCGATCGTGTGCAAACCCGCGCCGCAGACGCCGTTGGCGACGCTGTGGTTGCTGCACCTGGTGCGCGAGGCCGCCGCGGCGGAAGGCGCGCCCGCCGAGATCGCGCAGCTCGTCACCGGCGACGCCGAGGTGGGCTCGGCGTTGGTGACCGACCCGAGGTTGGGAGCCGTGTCGTTCACCGGCTCCGCCGCTGTCGGCCACCGCATCGCCCGTGCCGCCGCGCCCAGGAAAACCTTGCTGGAGCTGGGTTCCAACGCCGCACTGGTCGTCGCCGACGACGCCGACCTGGACGCGGCGGCGGATGCCGTGCTGCGCGGCGGGTTCTACGCCTCCGGTCAGGCGTGCATCTCCGTCCAACGCCTGATCGTCGTGGAATCCGTTGCGGAGCAAGTCCTCTCACGGGTGCTTGACCGCCTTGGCGAGGTCGTCGTCGGTGACCCGCGCGAGGAGAAGACCAGGGTGTCCGCGCTCATCGACGAGAGGTCGACGCGACGGGTGCTCGACTGGATCGAGGCCGCGCGCGCCGCAGGGGCGAAGCTGCTCGCTGGTGGTTCCGAAGTGGACGGTGTGATCGAACCGACCGTGCTCGCGGATGTGCCCGACGGGGTGGACTGCTGGGACGAGGAGATCTTCGGTCCGGTGGTCTGCGTGCGCACTGTGTCCGATGTGGACGAAGCGATCGATGTGGTCAACGCGTCGCGCTACGGTTTGCACGCCAGCGTTTTCACGCGTTCGCTCAAGACCGCGTTCGAGGCCGTTGAGCGACTCCAGGTCGGCGGTGTCGTGGTGAACGAGGTGCCGGGCTTCCGGTCGGACGTGATGCCCTACGGCGGTGTCAAGGACTCCGGGGCGGGCCGGGAGGGGCCGCGCTTCGCGATCGAGGAACTGACCGTGACCAGGATGGCCGTTATCCGGCCCGCGTGACGATGGGAGGGTCCGAAGTGGACTACTCGAAGCTCTTCCGGCTGGACGGCAAGCGGGTCGTCGTGCTCGGCGCGGGCAGCGGAATCGGCAGGGAGTCGGCGCGGGCGTTGGCCGCGCAGGGCGCCGAGGTCGTCTGCGGGGACCGGGATCTCGCCGCCGCGACGGAGACCGCCGAGCTGATCGGGGACGCACGCCCGTACGAGCTCGACGTGCTGGACGCGGACGCGGTGGACGCCGCCGCGAGCGACCTCGGCGAGGTGGACGGGCTGGTGCTGACCGCCGCGACCAACGTGCGCAAACGACTGCTGGACTACACGCGCGAGGACTTCGACAAGGTGATGTCGCTGAACCTACGCGCGACCTTCGACGTGTTCCGCGCCTTCGGCGGGCCGATGACCCGGCGCGGTCGTGGCTCCATCATCGGTTTCTCCTCGATCCGGGCGAACACGGTCGAACCGGGCCAGGGCGTCTACGCGGCGACCAAGGCGGGCCTGGTGCAGCTGGTGCGCACCGCCGCCGCCGAGTTCGGACCATCAGGCGTCCGAGTGAACGCGGTTGCTCCGGGTGTGGTCGAAACCCCGCTGACTGCCCAGATCAAAGCCAGCCCGGACTGGTACCGGGCCTATGCTGCCAAGGGCGCGCTGGGTCGGTGGGCGCTGCCGCAGGAGCTCGCGGGAGCCGTGGTGTACCTGGCTTCCGACGCCTCCACGTTCGTCACCGGCTCGGTTCTGGCCGTCGACGGCGGGTGGACGGCGGTCGACGGCCGATTCGACCCGCCGAACTGAGAGGGGTGCGCCGGTGGAGCTGGCCGACCTGGGAGCCGTCGAGGCCCTCGTGATGTTCCGGTCCGGGGCGGTGTCGCCGGTCGAGATGATCGAGGCGGTGCTCGCCAGGGTCGAGCGGTGCGAGCCCGTGCTGCGGGCCACCTACGCCCTCGACGCCGAGGGCGCCAGGGCCGCGGCCAAGGCGTCGGAGCAGCGCTGGCGGCGGCAGGAACCCGTTGGGGCGCTTGACGGGCTGCCGGTCACCGTCAAGGAGAACGTGGCCACCAGGGGCACCCCGACGCCGCTGGGCACCGCCGCGACGGAGCTGCGGCCCGCCGAGGCCGACGCGCCCGCCGCCGCCCGGCTGCGCGAGGAAGGCGCGGTGATCTTCGCGAAGACCACCATGCCCGACTACGGGATGCTCTCCTCCGGCCTGTCCAGCTTCCACCCGGTGGCCAGGAACCCCTGGGACACCGGCAAAGGCCCCGGCGGCTCCAGCGCGGGCGCCGGCGCGGCCGGCGCGGCGGGATACGGTCCGCTGCACATCGGCACCGACATCGGCGGGTCGATCCGGCTGCCAGCCGGGTGGTGCGGGCTGGTCGGGCTCAAGCCCAGCTTCGGCCGGGTGCCGGTGGACCCGCCCTACCCCGGGCGGGTGGTGGGCCCGATGACCAGGCTCGCCGTGGACGCCGCGCTGCTGATGTCCGTACTGTCCAAACCGGACACCAGGGACCACCTCAGCCTGCCGCCGCAGGAACTGGACTGGCGGTGCCCGCCGGTCCACCCGCGCGGCCTGCGCATCGGCCTGCAACTGGACGCGGGGTTCGGCCTGCCGGTGGACCCCGAGGTCACCGCGGCTGTCACCGAGGCGGCGCGGGCCTTCGAGGCCGCGGGCGCGGCCGTCGAACCGGTCGGCCCGACCATCACGCGGGAGATGCTGGACGGTCTCAACGACTTCTGGCGCATGCGGTTCTGGTCCGACTTCGCGGAGATGCCGCAGCAGCGGCGTGATCTGGTGCTGCCGTTCATCCGCGAGTGGGTGGAGAGCGGCGCGGGGCTCTCCGGAACCCGGGTGTACCGGGGTTTCAGCCAGATGGACGCGATGGCCGTCGCGGCCGAGCGGATGATGCGGCGCTTCGACTACGTGCTCTCACCGGTGTCCCCGGTGCCCGCTTTCGCCGCGGAGCTGGCCGCCCCCACCAACGATCCGCTCGCTCCCTTCGAGCACATCGCGTTCACCGTGGCGTACAACATGTCCGGCCAGCCCGCCGCGTCGGTCAACTGCGGGTTCACCGGAGACGGCCTGCCGATCGGGCTGCAGATCGCCGGTAACCGCTTCGACGACGTCGGGGTGCTCGGGCTGGTCCGGATGTACGAGCGGCTGCGCCCGGCTCAGCCGCCGTGGCCGAGCCCCGACCGGATCGCCCGCTCCACCAACGAATAGGCGGGGTCGCCGGGGTTGCCCCTTGGGCAGCAACGGCGGCTGGCCCACGAACCTCGCCCTCCTCGCCGTAGGGCTCCACCCCCGTGCCCCCATGTGCGCGTGGGCCTGGCTGGCGTGGTCGAGGGTTTCGCGTTTTGTCACCTTGTTGCGCAAAAGAGCGCTCTCATTTCGCATTAAGGCTACAAAACGCGAACTGAGGGGGGTGGTGAGGTGGCGTGGCGTTCGTAGCGGATGGGGAGTCGGCGGTAGCCGGTCAGGCGGGGGGAGTCGGCGGTAGCCGGTCAGCCCGGCGCTGCTGGCCGGCTACAGCGGCAGCCCTGGCAGGACGGGGAGTTCCAGGGCCGCGGCGAGGTCGGTTCGCCTGCGCACGCCGAGCTTGGCGTAGGCGTGCTGCAGGTGGTTCCCCACGGTCCGCACCGACACCGCCAGCCTCGCGGCGATACCGGCGTTGTCCAGCCCGGCGACCGCCAGTTCGCACACTTCGCGTTCCCGCGCGGTCAGCGGTTGCGGACCGGTCACCGGTCCGAGCCACACCCGCCGGAAACCACCGCACTCCGCCAGCTGCTGCTCCGCCACTCGCCCCAGCCTGGCCGCCGCCCGCGAGTCGCCCTTGGCCGCGGCCACGTCCGCGCCCGCCGTCGCCGCCTCCAGCGCCATGCCGTGGTAACCGAGTTCCGCCATGCGCGTCGCCACGGACTCAAGCCCTCCGACGTCGCCGGTCGCCAGGGTGCGGGCGTGTTCGGCGAAGAGGGGGAACGCCGGGCTGTCGCAGCGCGCGGCCAATTCCGTGAGCAGCTCCGCGGCCTGGACCGACGGGCGGAGGCGGCACAGGTAGTACTGGCACTCCACCGCGTTGGTCAGCCGACCGGTCGCGATCTGCCTGTGCACCAAGGATTCCACCAGGTTCGCCGCGTGGGCCGTCTGACCGGAGTTGGCCAGCACCCTGATCTCACCGAAGGTCATGTGGTCGCTGAGCCCGGAGCGCCGCGGCATCCGCGCCCGTGCCTCGGCGATCAGCTCCGTCGTCTGCTCCGGCTCGCGCAGCGCCGACACGCACGCCGCGTACTCGCTGACCACGTACGCCTGGATCGGGAACGGCATCGCGTCGGTGACCAGGGCGCGCGCCTCCCGCAGGTGCGGCAGCGCGTTCCGGACCCGGCCCGACCACGACTCGCACACCCCGCGCTCCAGGGCGATCAGGGCCACCTCCGCCGGGTCGCCCTCGGCGATCGCCTCCGCGTAGTAGCGCTCCGCCGTGCGCAGCGCCTCGCGCGGCCTGCCGGTCAGGGTGAGCGCGTGCAGGTGGCAGGCGCGCGCCGCGCCGCGCAACGAGGCCCAGACGTGGGACAGGCCGAGCTCCCCGAACTCCGCGACCACCTGTCCCGGCTGTCCGGCGAAGGTGCGCAGGTAGGCGCTGAGCGTGGCCGCCGCGCCCGCCACCACCGGGTTCACCGACTCCAGCTGGGCACGGCCCACCGCGCGGATGGCGCCCTTGCCGAAGAAGTCGATCGCCAGCTCCGCGACGCCGAGCTCCGGGGCCGCCACCGCCGCGGTGCGCACCACCTCCTCGGCGGCCTCCGGCCTGCGCAGGCCCCACAGCAGGTTGATCGCCCGGACCGCGATCAGATCGCCGGTGGTCGCCGACCGCAGCAGCGACTCCGCCTCCTCCGCCTTGCCCTGCGCCACCAGTGCCTGGCCGAGCACGCCGACCGCGGCCCGGCGCGGGACCTGCCGCGCCAGCTCCTCGGCCAGTCGCGGGTCGCAGCGGGTCAGCGCGTCCTCGGCCGCGCCGAGCACCTGGTCGTCGGAGACCGCCATCCCCGCCCGCAGCCGCCAGTCGACCAGCCGCAGCCGGTCCTCGTCCGGCCCCGCCGCCACGCCCGCGAGCCGCTGGAAGACCCGCCGCTGGCGCAGCCTGCCGGTCCGCGCGCGGGTGACCTCGCTGTAGAGCGGGTGGGCGCAGCGCACCAGCAGGCGGCTGCCGCCCGGCTCGACGGTGATCAACGACCGGGACTCCAGGCCCTCCAGCACCCGTGCCGGCACCAGCCGCTCCAGGACCCCGGCCTCGACCGGCTCGGCGTGCGCGATGTACTCCATCGCCTCCGCGTCCGCCTCGGTGAGCGTGCCGATGGCCGCCGCGACCGCGTCGCCGAGGCGGGTGTGCGCGGTCAGCGGGCCGCTCCAGCACCAGACCCCGTCGCGCTCGGCGAGCGCCCCGGTCTCCAGGCCGGAGTCGATCAGGTGCCGCAGGAACAGCGGGTTGCCCTGGGTGTTGCGGCACAACAGCTCCGAGGTCAGCCCGTCGACCGGGCCGCCGAGCACGCCGCGCAGCAGCTCGCCGACCTCGCCGCCGGTCAGCGCCCGCACCTCGAACACCTCGACAAGGCCCCGCCTGCGCAGCGCCGCGACCGGCTCGCGTCCGGCGGCCTCGCCGCGCGCGGTGGCGAGCGGCCGGGCGTCCACCGTGGTCACCAGGTGCTGGACCAGGGCGGCCGAGACGTCGTCGAGGAAGTTCGCGTCGTCCAGGCCCAGCACGATCCTGCGCCCGTCGGCCGCCGAGCGCAGCCGCCGGGTCGCGGCGCCGAAGAAGTCCGCGCGCGTGCTCGGCGGGGCGCCCTCCGGCAGCCAGTTCGCGACCGCGGCGAAGGGCATCTCCCGCGTCGCCTCGGAACCGGTGGCCGTGACCACCAGCATCCCGTCCTCGCGGCAGCGCTGGAGCACCGCCCTGGCCAGCCGGGACTTGCCGATCCCGGCCTCGCCGGTGAGCAGCACTCCGCCCCGCTCGCCGCGCCGCAGCACCGCCGCGATGGAGCCCAGCTCGGCGGAACGGCCGATGAGCGGCCAATCCTCTTGGCTCCCAGCGGTCATCGCCGCCGAGTCTAGCCGCCCGGACGGACCCGCCAACCCCTATCGCAGCACGGCAACCCCCCTCGCCGGGAGCTCCACGCGCTTCGCCGCACCCTTCCCCGGCGAGAGCAGGTCGGTCATCGGACGGTCCACGTCCACAGTGGACCCATGCGGATTGTGGTTGAGCAGGAAGAGGAACTCGCCCCGCCGCGCCGCCTGGACGCCGCTCGGCAGCCCGGCGAGCACGGGTTCGACACCCGCCTCGGCGACGACGTGGTCGGAAAGCGCTCGCATCAGCCCGGGATCGGGCCGGGTGCCGAGGTACCACGCGACGCCCTGGCCGAACTTCGCCCTGGTGAGCGTGGGAGTGCCGTCATCGAAGCGCCCCAACACCTCCGCGCCCTCCGTGACGATCCGCTCCGACCACAACATCGCGCCGCCGGTCTGTCCCAGCAGCTCGACCTGGAGCGCGGATCCGGTGTCCAGCGGCAGGAACTCCTCGACCCGCAAGCCCAGCAGCTCGCGGAACGGTGCCGGATAACCGCCGAGGTGCACGCGGTCGGACTCGTCGACGATGCCGGAGAAGAACGACACCAGCAGGTGACCGCCGGTCCGCACGTACTCGGTCAGCCGCGCCGCGTCGGCCTCGCTGACCAGGTACAGGTTCGGCACCACGACGAGGCGGTAGGCGCCGAGGTCGTCGGCCGGGCTCACGACGTCGCAACCGACGTTGGCGTCGAACAGTGGCGCATGGTGTGCCAGCAAAGCGTCGATCTGCTTTACATCACTTGATGGACGGGCGTCCAGCTCCAGCGCGCGCCAGCTCGCCCAGTCCAGGACCAAAGCGACATCGTTGCGCGGTCGTGTCCCGACGATCTCCGGCAGCGACGCCAGCTCCGCACCGAGTGCGGCCACGTCCCGGTGCAACTGGGAGCCCGGCCCAGCGTGCGGAACCATCGCGGAGTGGAACTTCTCCGCACCGCCCCTGGACTGCCGCCACTGGAAGTACATGATGGCGTCGGCGCCCTGGGCCACGGCCTGCCAGCTCCACAGCCGCATCTGCCCGGGTTCCTTGGCGGCGTTGCGTTCCCGCCAGTTCACCGCGCTCGGCGCCTGCTCCATCAGCAACCACGGCTGGCCGCCGCGAGCGCCGCGGTAGATGTCGTAGGTCAGCCCCGCCTCGACATGGGCGCGCGAGTCGAAGGGCTCGGGGTAGGAGTCGAAGCTGACCACGTCCAGCTCCTCGGCCCACCGCCGCAGGTCCAACGCGTGCGAGTAGCCCGCGAAGTTCGTGGTGACCGGGACGTCAGGGGTCAGCTCGCGGATGACCGCCTTCTCCGCCAGCAGACAGCCAAGCAGCTCGTCGGAGGAGAAGCGGGCGAAGTCCAGCTGCTGGGTGGGGTTGTTGAAGGCCGGGACTTGACGGGGCGGCAGCACCTCGGCGAAGTCGTCGTAGCGCTGCGACCAGAACGTCGTCGACCAAGCCTCGTTGAGCTCCGCCACGCTGCCGTACCGGGCGCGCAGCCACGTGCGGAACGCCTCCGCGGAGACGTCGCAGTAGCACACCGGAGTGTCACATCCGTACTCGTTCCCGATGTGCCACAAGGCGAGCGCGGGGTGGTCGGCGTAGCGCCGCGCGATCACCCGCACCAGCCGCGTCGCGTACTCGCGGTACACCGGGCTCGACGGGCAGTACGCCTGCCGGCCGCCCGGCCACATCCTGGAGCCGTCGGCCAGCACCGGCAGGATCTCCTGGTGCTTCCGGGCCAGCCACGGAGGAGGAGAGGCCGTCATGGTGGCCAGTGAGGCGGCGATCCCGTTGGCGGACAGGTTGTCCATCACCTCGTCGAACCAGTCGAAGGTGTGCTCGCCGTCGCGCGGCTCCACCTGCGCCCAGGAGAAGATGCCGACCGAGACCATGGACACCGACGCCCCGCGCATCAAGCGCATGTCCTCGGTCCACACCTCGCGTGGCCACTGCTCCGGGTTGTAGTCGCCGCCGAAGGCGATTCGCCCCATGGGGAGGGTCACGGTGAACTCGCTTCCTTTCTAACCTTTGACGCTGCCCTGGGTCAGGCCACCACGCCAGAACCGTTGCAGGAACACCATCGCGATCATCAGTGGCAGCACGGACACCAGCGCGCCGCCGATGGTCAGCTGGGTGAGGACCGGCTCTCTGTCCGAAGTGGACTGCCACAGCGCGAGTCCGAGGGTGATCGGGTAGAGCTCGGTGTCCGAGAGCATCACCAGCGGCAGGAAGTAGTTGTTCCAGATGCCGACGAACTCGAACAGGAACGTGGTCACCAGCGCGGGCGCCATCATCCGCAGCACCACGGTGTGGAAGATCCGCGCCTCGCCCGCGCCGTCGAGCCGCCCCGCCTCCAGCAGCTCCTCCGGAACGGCCGCGTCGGCGTAGATCCGGCACAGGTACACGCCGAACGGGCTGACCAGGCAGGGCAGCAGCACCGCGAACACGGTGTCGGCGAGGCCGAGCTGGCTGAACAACAGGTACAGCGGCAGGGCCAGCGCGGTGAACGGCACCAGCACGCCGCCCAACACCAGGTTGAACACGGTCTCCCTGCCACGGAACCGGAACTTCGCCAACGCGTAGCCGCACGCCGCGGCGACCCAGGTGGACACCGCCGCGCCGACTCCCGCGTAGAGCAGCGTGTTGCCGACCCACCGCAGGAAGATCCCGTCGTTGTGGGTGAACACCTTCGTCAGGTTGTCGATCAGCTGGGGGTTGAACAGCCACCAGCCGGACGAGCCGTAGAGGTCGCCCGTGCTCTTGGTGGAGGCGATCACCAGCCAGTACACCGGGATCAGGAAGTACAGCGCCGCCACGCACAGCAACGCGGTTACGGTGATCTTCGTGGTCGGCTTCACCGGTCCCTCCTCGCCACGAGCTTGAGGAAGCCGAAGGACAGCACGAACGCGGTCAGCGCCAGCAGCACGGCCTGAGCGGCGGCCAGGCCGTAGTCGTTGTTCGCGAACGCCTCGGTGTACGCGCTGAGGTTCGGGGTGAACCGGACGTCGATCGCGGTGGACAGCTCCTTGAGCACCATGGGTTCCGCGAACAGCTGGAGCGTGCCGATGATGCTGAACACCGTGGTGAGCACGAGCGCGGGCCGGATCAGCGGCAGCTTCACGTGCCACGCGACCTGCCACGCGGTCGCGCCGTCGATGCGGGCCGACTCGTACAGGCTCGGGTCGATCGCGTTGAGCTGCGCGGTGATGACCAGCATGTTGTACCCGGCGAAGCACCAGGTGACGATGTTGGCGATCGACCACAGCACGGTGTCCTGGCCGAGGAAGTCGATCTCCACGCCCAGCAGCTCGGAGAACGGGCTGATCCCCGGCGTGTAGAGGAATCCCCACAGGATCGACGCGAGCACCCCGGGGATGCCGTAGGGCAGGAAGTAGGCGACGCGGAAGAACCCCTTCCACCGCGCGGCTGCCCATCTCGCGTCGATGGAGTCCAAGAACAACGCGAGCACGGTGGCACCCGCGATCATCAGCGGCACCTGCACGATGCCGAACAGCAGGATCCGGCCGATCCCGGCGAGGAATCCCGGTTCCTGCACGGCCCAGAGGTAGTTGGTCAGGCCGCCGAAGACCTGTTCGGCGCCACCGAGCCCCAGCGGGCCGGTGCGCTCGACGACCATCAGGCTGCGATAGATGGAGTAGCCGATCGGCAACAGGAAGAAGGCGGAGAACAACACCAGGAACGGCGCGAGGAAACCGGCGATGGAGAGTCGTCTTCTCATGGTTGTCACCCCGCGCTCAGCGGAAGCCCCTTCTTCTCCATGTCGCGCAAGGTCCTGCGTTGTGTCTCCGGGAGGACGTCACGCAGGTTCCCTTGTCCGGCAACGGCCCTGCCCATGCCATCGGCGAGGTGCTGCATCATCTGCGTCGTCGTCGGCGCCCACTTCCACTCGGTGTCAACGCCTGCATTGGCCGCCCCGAAGACCTGGCTGATCGTCTGCCCGCCGTAGTACTCGCTCGGCGCGTGGAGCTCGGCGAGATGTGCGTTGTCCTTGAGCGCGGGCCATCCGAAGCCACCGGCCAGCAACAACGCGATGCTGCGCGGATCGGTGTTGAGCCACACCGCGAACCGCATCGCTTCCTCGGGGTACGCGGTTCCGCGCACCACCGCTGTGCTCGACCCACCGAGGTTCGACGCGACGAAGGGGCCGCTGTCGTTCCATTGCGGCATCGGTGCGACAGCCCATTTCCCGGCGCCGTTGGGGACACCGCCCCGCAGTACGCCGTCCGCCCAGTGTGCGCCGACCCACGAGACGGTCCTGCCGTCCTGGAGGTCCTTGTACCAACCACTGCCGCTGTCCGGGATGGTCTTCACCAGATCGCGCCGCACCAGCCGCTGCCAGTAGTCCGCGACCCGCCGCGTCGGCTCGTTGTCGATGTCCACCGACCACCGCTGGTCCTTCGTGCCGAACCACCGCGCACCGGCCTGCCAGGCCAACGCGGCCATGAACTGCCCGTTGTTGGGCGGAAAAGTGCCGAGGTGAGCGTCGCGCGAGCGCACCTGCTCCGCCGCCTCCTCGTACTCCGCCCACGTTCGCGGTGGCACGATGCCCCACTTGTCGAACAGGTCCTTGCGGTAGTACAGCGCCACCGGGCCGGACGCCTGCGGGATCGCGTAGACGCCACCGCCGTAGCTGCCCTGCTGCCAGATCCAGTCCACAAAGGACGAGCGGTAGCGGTCGCCGCCGTGCTGCGTCAGCTCCTCAAGGCCGCCGTACATCATCATCGCGGGCAGCTCGGAGAACTCCGCCTGCATCAGATCCGGTTGCTGCCCGGCTTCCAAGGAGGCGTAGAACTTCGCGTACCCGCCACTGCGTGCCGCCGGAATTCGGACCAGGTCAACTCGCACATCAGGGTTCTCGGAGTTCCACAGCGCCACAGGCTTCTCGATGCCGGGCACCCACGCCCAGAACGACAACCGCGCGGGACCGGGGCCTCGGAGGCGGCGTGGATGCGGGCCGGACTCCGAACACCCGGTGAGGAGCCCGGCCGCGCCGAGGGCGAGTGCGCCGCGCAACGCTGAGCGACGCGACAACGCGGTCATCCCACGCTCCCGACCCCGAAGGTGTGGAACACGATCCGCTCGTAGGTCCCGGTCACCCCGGTCTCGTAGAGCAGCCCGACCTTGTCGTCCTTGAGCTGCACGAGATCCGAGTAGGCCGCCTTCGAAGTGGAGATCTCCACGGACTTCGGCCAGGTCTTCCCGCCGTCCTTGCTCGCCCGCACGGTCATCTTCTGCCGCGCGGTGGGATCACCCGGAGCGGAGAACAGCAGTGGTCCATTGTGGACTTGCAGTGTGCTGCCCTGGACGACTGGAGCAACGAGCGCGGGCACCGGCTGGAAAGGCGCGGTGAAGCTCCGCCCGCCGTCCGTGCTGTACGTCGCCGCGCGAGTCCCGTCCGATGTGCCGTTCTGGTCACGCGTGTTGACGTACACACGGCCGTCCGGCAGCTCGGCCGCCGTGCTCTCGTTGCCGTTCACCACGCCGTCGGCGTTGATGTCCTTCGCGCCGATGTGCCAGTTCCGTCCACCGTCGTCGCTGTACACCAGGTGAGCGTCGTAGTACTTCGCCTCGGTCCCGTTGTCGGAGCTGCCGCTCGGCGGGGCGGATGAGTGGTTGGCCGCGACGACCATACGTCCGCTTCGCAGGCTGATCGCGTGGCCTGGACCGGTTGCGTACCAACGCCAATCGGCCTGCTTGGTCTGTGGGGTGATGTCGCGGGCCTTGCTCCACGTCCGGCCGTTGTCGTCGCTGTGCTGCACGAAGACCCGACGGCTGTCCTCGGGCTTCACCGTGCCCTTGCGGATGTCCGACTCGTGCGCGGTGCCCGCGTTGTGCGTGCTCAGCAGCACGATCCGCCCGGTGCGCCGATCGACAACCGGGGCGGGGTTGCCGAAGGTGTTGGGTCCGTTGTCCCCGACCACCTGCACCTTGCCCCAGGTCTTGCCGCCGTTGGTCGAGCGCTTCATGACCAGGTCGATGTCACCTGTGTCGCTCGCACTGGCCCTGCGTGCCTCGGCGAAGGCGAGCAGGGCTCCGTCGCGTGCCTTGACGATCGCCGGGATGCGGAAGGTGTGGTAGCCCTCCGTGCCGGACTGGAAGACGGTCGTCTCAGTCGGGGCAGCGGCGTACGCGGGCACTGTGGACAGTCCTAACAGGACGATGGTGAGCAGGGCGCGCTTCACGGGTCACTCCTCTGCGTTGGGGAGCAGGGCGGCTTCCACGAGGTATCCGCGCACGGCGGCGCGTTCGCTGTCGTTGAGCTGGATCATCGGGAGGTTGGTGGTGCCGTTGTCGATCACGCCGAGCGCGACCAGCGCCTCCTTGAACGCGCCGATCGCCGACGAGTAGCCGCCCATCCGCGATCGGTCGCCGACGGCTGCGAGCCGGAACAGCCGCCGCAGCCGGTCCTGCTCGCGCTGCGCGAGGTCCCACTCGCCGCGCCGGGCGGCGTTGTAGAGCCGGACGTAGCCGTGCGGATCGACGTTGCCGATGCCGGGGACCAGGCCGCTCGCGCCGCAGCGCAGGCTCACGTCCGCCAGCGTCTCCGAACCGCTGAACACCGGGAAACCGGTGCCGCGCACCAGGTCCAGCACCGCGTGCAGGCCGTTGAGGTCGCCGCTGCTGTCCTTGAGCCCGTCCAGCACACGGTCCGAGGCGAGCTCGGCGACGACCTCGGCGGGCAGCTTGCTGTGCACCGAGCTGGGGATGTCGTAGCCGACCAGCGGCAGGTCGACGGCGGACCGGATGGCGCGGAAGTGCCCGCCGAACTCGGTCGGGTCCGTCGGCACGTAGAACGGCGCGGTGGCCACGAGCACGTCGGCCCCGTGCGCCTTCGCCGCCCGCGCCTGCTCGACCACCCTCGGCGTGGCCGTGTCGATCACCCCGGCCAGCACCGGGACCTGCCCGGCCGCCGCGCCCGCGACGATCTCCAGGGTGCGGGCGCGGGCCGAGTCGGTCAGGTAGCCGACCTCGCCGGTGGAGCCGGTGACGAACAACCCGTGCACGCCCGCGTCGAGCAGGTGGTGCACCAGGCGCTCAAGGGAAGCGGCGTCCACCTCCCGTTCCGGGGTCAGCGGTGTGCACAGTGGAGGGATGACGCCCGAGTTCGGCAGAGCTGTCATGGCTGGGTGTTCTCCGTTTCCGTGCGAAGCTCCGGTGCCACCTGGTCGGCGGCCACCGTGCGGTCGACCACGAGGTCGCCGGAGTGGAACAGGCGTTGTACCCTCGCGGGCGCGTCCACCGCGACGAGCAGGATCACCACGAGCGTCAGCCCGAAGGTCAACCCGCCCAGCGCGGTCGCCAGCCCGGTCTGCTCGGCGATGGCGGCACCGAGCACCGGTGCCACCGCCCCGCCGAGCGAACCGACGTTGTAGGTGAAGCCGAGTCCGGCGGCGCGCTGCCGGGTGTCGAAGTACCCGGCGACGAACTTGGGCAGGATTCCGGAGATGCCCTGCGCGAGCGCCTGCTGGCAGAACAGCAGGATTCCCAGCAGCAGCAACTGGTTCCCGCCGAGTGCGAACACCGGGAGCACGAACAGCAGCGAGGCGAGCAGGGTGAGGCTGTACGCGCGCCGCGTGCCGAGCCAGTCACCGACGAACCCGGCGAGGCAGCAGCCGAACATGGTGCCGAAGCCCGCGAAGAACAACACGTCCGCGACCTGCGCGGGGGCGTAGCCCAGCTCGGTCTTGAGGTAGGTGGGCAGCAGCGCCTGGATCGGCCACGAGTACAGGAACGCGCAGAACACGACCACCATCAACGTGATCATCATGGGCGTGCGCTTCCCGGCGAACTGCGCGGCGAAGGTCACCAGCCCGGCAGCCGCGACCACGACGAGAGGCCAGAACAACGCGGCGGGGACCGATGTGAACAACCCGAACAGCGCCAGTCCCACCGCAACGGTGAGCGCGATGTTCGCAACGGCCCTCTTGCCCTGGTAGAGCACCTCGACGAAGGTGCGCTCGTCGCTGGTGGCGTTCTGGTGCTCCCAGTCGGCGGCCTCGGGCAGGCCGCGCCGCAGCCACAGCGCCAGCAGGATCGGCAGGATGCCGACCAGGAACAGCGCCCGCCAGCCGAGCTCCGGGACGATGAAGCGGTACGCCTGCGCCGCGACGACTCCGCCAAGGGAGAAGCCGGAGATCAGGAAGCCGCTGGCCCGGTTGCGCAACGCTCGCGGCCAGCTCTCGATCACGTAGGTGGCGCTGGCGCTGTACTCGCCGGCCATGCCGATGCCGACGACCAGCCGGGCCACGAACAGCGGCCAGTACCCCCACGCGAGGCCGCAGGCGAAGGTGCCGACGGAGTACAGCACGATGCTGAGCACCATGGCGTGCTTGCGGCCGTGCCGGTCGCCGATCGCGCCGAGCACCAGGCCGCCGAACCAGCGGGAGATGAACGCGGCGGACAACAGCGTCGCGGCGGTGACGGTGTCCAGCTCGAACTCCGCGGCGACCTCGGTCAGCACGAGGCCCATCAGCACGAAGTCGAACCCGTCGAGTGCGTAGCCGAGCCAGGCAGCGGCGAACGCCTTCCAGTCCTTGCGGGTCAGTTGGTGGTACCAGCGGGTCCGGGCCATAGAGCCTCCTTGCTCCACCCTGGCCAAACATCCAACGTAGGACGTAGGATGTCCAGGGAAGCTACGCGCCGGCCGAGCGGCTGGCAAGAGGGGCGGACGTGGTGGCGAGACCACAGCTGCAGGACCGAATCGTCGATCTCATCCTGGACCGGGGCCTGGCCCCGGGGGAGTCGATGCCGACCGAACCGGTGCTCATGGACGAGCTCGGCGCGAGCCGCAACTCCGTCCGCGAGGCGCTGCGTGCCTTGCACACCTTGGGAATCGTGGACATCCGGCACGGCTACGGCACGTTCGTCGGCGCCGCGCCGATCACCGCGTTCACCCCGGGGCTGCTGTTCCAGGCGCGTCAGTCGCTCGGCAAGGACGCCTCGGTGCTCGCGGACCTGGTGGAGATCCGCCGCATCCTGGAGACCGACCTGATCGGCAAGGTCGTCCCGCTGGCCGACGAGGACTTCCTCGCCGAGCTGGACGGGCTGACCGCGCGGATGGAGTCGGGCGAGAAGGACGCGGACGAACGCTTCCACCAGACGCTCTACCGCCCGGTGGGCAACGACTTCGCCTTGCAGCTGATCGCGCTGTTCTGGACGGTCTACCACCGCCTGGAAGCCGAGATCGAGCCGCCGGGCAAGGCGGCCGAGGAGATCGGCCACGGCCACGGCGAGATCGTCGCCGCGCTGCGCACCGGCGACCCCGCCGCCGCGCGGGCGGCCATGACCGAGCACTTCGCCGACATCGAGACCCGAGTGGCGACGCTGATGAGCAGGCTCGCCGAGAAGGACTAGGTCGTAACACCACCTCACCACCCCCTGGCGCCCTCACCCGCACGCCCCGCTTTTCGCGTTTTGTCACCTTGATGCGAAATGGGAGCGCTCTTTTGCGCAAGAAGGTGACAAAACGCGAAAACCCCGACCACGCCAGCCGGCCCACGCGTGCACGGGGTGGTGGTGCCAGCTCGGGGGCTCGGGACGACTTGATGTGCAGGCTCGCCGAGAAGGAGAGACCGCGATGACGCTGGTTCCTTTACGTGCCTTGGTAGTTGCTCTGATCGTGGGTGCCGTCCCTGCGACAGCGGTCGCCGCGACACCCGAGTTCGACCAGCAGGTCCTGTACGCCAAGGGAACCGGCGGCTACAGCTGCTTCCGCATCCCCGCGATCGTCCGGGCGAAGGACGGCGGCCTGCTGGCCTTCGCCGAGGGCCGCGTGAAGGACTGCGGCGACGACGGCGACATCGACCTCGTGGTGCGCCGCTCCACCGACGGCGGCGCGACCTGGGGGCCGGTCAAGCTCGTCGCGAACATGGGCGCCGACACCATCGGCAACCCCGCGCCGATCGTCGACCGCGACACCGGGCGCATCGTGTTGCTCAGCACGCACAACCCGGGCGACAACGACAACAAGCGCACGCCCTACGTCCAGTACAGCAACGACAACGGCGTCACGTGGACGACTCCGCGCGACATCGCGGCCCAGGCCACGCGTCCGGAGTGGGACTACTGGTACGCAACGGGTCCGTCGCACGGGATCCAGCTCCGCAGCGGCCGCATGGTGGTCGGTGGGAACCACGAGGGCCGGGACGGTGTGCTCCAGGGCGGGCACCTGCTGCTCAGTGACGACGGCGGCATGACGTGGCGCATCGGCGCGGTGGACGACCGCACCACGAAGACCGTGAAGCCGCAGGAGATGAGCCCGATCGAGCTGTCCGACGGCCGCGTCCTGGTGGCAGCTCGGGACCAGGACGGCACCGATCCGGGGCACCGTGCCTTTGCGACTTCTTCCGATGGGGGAACGACTTTCGACCGTCCATTCGCGACAGATCCGCGTCTGGTGGCGCCGGTGATCCAGGGCGCGACGATCCGGCTGGGGCCCAGGCTGCTCTTCTCGGCTCCGGCGCACGCCGCGTCCCGCGAGGTGATGACGGTGCGGTCCAGCCGGAACGACGGCAGGACCTGGGACACGTGGAAGCAGGGCAAGGTCATCCACTGGGGACCCGCCGCGTACTCCGACATGGTGGCCCTGGGCGCCGGTCGCACCGGCCTGCTCTACGAAGGCGGAACCACCAGCGCCTACGAGTCGATCCGCTTCGCCCGCTTCACGGAGGAGTACCTGGCGAAACCCAACGGGACCCCGCCGGGCATTCCCGGCCCGCCCGCTCCCGGCCCGACGACACCGGACCGCTCGGCCCCGTTCGACCGCGCCTACGTGCGCGGCGGCGCGACCACTGTGGACGGACACTTCGACAAGGCACTCAGCTTCGACGGAACGGGGTACGTCGAGATCCCGTACTCCTCCGCTGTGGACCTGGACGCCTCGGACTTCACGGTCGCCGCGTGGTTCCGTTACGGCTCACCTTCGGGTGCGCGGACGATCTTGTGGGCCTACCGCCAGGGCGAGGGCCCGACTCCTGGCCTGTGGCTGCGCGCCGAGCCGGATGACAGACGTCTCCGCGCGTTCCTGGGCGCCGAACAGGGCACGGTCACGATCTCCTCGGCGAACCCGTACAACGACGAGCAGTGGCATCACGTTGTCCTGCAACGTGTCTCCGGCAAGTTCGTCATGCGCGTCGACGGCGCGGAAGTGGCGTCGGCGGACGCCCCGGCGGGCTCGGTGACAGCGGGCAAGGAGTTCGGCGTTAGCGGTGTCCACATCGGACAGCGCCTGGACGGCACCCAGCGCTTCCGCGGCGAGATCGACGAGGTGCGCGTCTACCGCCGTGCCCTCTCGGCGCACGAGCTCAACCGCCTCCGCACCTCCAACGAGTCCCTTCCCCGCAACCTGGAACTCCACCTCCCCCTCGACTCCGTCTCCCGCTAGAAGCCATTCGCGGGCTTATGGACCTCTGAGCGCGCTCGCGAAGGTCCATAAGCCCGCGAATGGCGCGTCAGGAGACGACGCGGTCGAGGACGGTGCGGAGGGCCTTGCGGTTCACGGCCGTGGGGTCCTCCGCCAGCCAGGCGCCCAGCTCCTGGACGAAGGTCTCGGGGGTCATGGGCGGGGCGGGGATCTTGGGCGGCTCGCCGGTGCTGACCGTGCCCGTGCGGCTCGGGTAGATCAGGACCGCGCCGCGGACCTGCACGCCGGGCATCAGCTTGCGGAAGGCCGCGACCGCCTGGGGGAGCCGCACCGCTCCGCCGCGGAACGGGTTGCCGTTGCGCCACAGCTCGCCGTCGTCGTCGGCCTCGTAGTGGCCCGGCAGCCACAGCTTCGACTCGATCAGCACCAGGCGCCGCCCGCACAGCACCGCGTGGTCGACGTCGGCGAAGACCGATCCGGGCAGCGACAGGCCGTGGAAGATCCGCGCGCCGGGCAGGCGGGTCAGGTAGTCGCCGAGCAGCTCGGCGGTGCGGCGCTCGGCGACCTGGTCCCGCTCGGTTCCGGGCTTGCCGAAGACCTGGTGGCCGCCGACCTGCGCGGCGAACTCGCGGTCAGCCCGGCCGGACGCCACGTAGCGGCGGGCCAGCCGGAGCATCGCCATCGTGGCTCCCAGCACCGTCACCAGCCACAACGTCAGCAGCAGCGGCGAAAGGTCCACCACGAGCACCGGCGCGAGCAGCAGCACGCAGCCGCTGACCGCCGACACTGCGGGCGCGTGGCCGGGACTGGTCACCGGCAGGTAGCGGACCCTGGCCGCGGGATCGACCTCGTCCCACCACGGGATGTCCTCGGGGTCGAGCAGGGAGGCCGGGGGCTCGAAGTCCGGGTCGGTGCCGAAGTCGCGCTTGCGCGCCGGGCGCGGCCGGGTCCTGGTGGCGGTTCCCCCGCCCGCCGGGCTCGCCACGGCGACGCCGCCCCGGTCGTAGCTCGCGCGCTGCACCGGATCACCGAGGACCTCGTACGCCTCGCGCAGAAGCCGGAACGTGCCCGCGGTGCCCCCGGCGTCGGGATGCATGACCTTCGCCAGTGAGCGGTACGCGGTCTTGATCTCCGAAGCCGAGGCGGTCCTGGAGACGCCGAGCAGCTCGTAGTAGTCGACCAAGCCCAACTTGTGCCTACCTCCTGTGCTCGCGTGAACACCCTATGTGGTCGCTCTCGGTGATGATCACCCCGTCCGGGTGCTCCGCCAACCAGGCCCTCTCCTCGCGCCCCACTACTTTCCGCACCCACCCCCGCGTCGCCCAACCGGCGCCATTCGCGGGCTTATGGACGCCTCGACTTCTGTAAAAGGGGCCATAAGCCCGCGAATGGCGCAACTTCGTCCCGCCTGGTGCTGCGGGGCTGTTCGTGGGCGTTGCCTCGCCATTCGCCTGCTCGTCGCGGTGTCTGGGGAGGTTGTCGATCGCTCTGGGTAAGCGAAGGCGTGGTCTCGCCGGAGGGCTTCCGGTGAGTGGAAGGCGGGGTGTGGGCGGCGGGAGGAGGTGGGGAAGGTGTGGGGAACGGGAGGAGGGCGGATGCGGACTCAGGTCGCTGTTGTGGGGGCCGGCCCCGCCGGGCTGCTGTTGGCGCACCTGCTGCGGTTGGAGGGCGTCGACGCCGTCGTGCTGGAGTCGCGGCAGCGGGAGCACGTGCTCGGGCGGATCCGGGCCGGGGTGCTCGAACACGGGACGGTGGAGCTGCTGCGCGAGGCCGGGCTCGGTGATCGGCTCGACCGGGTCGGGCTTGAGCACCACGGCTTCTCGCTGCGGTTCGACCGGGCCGACCACCGGGTGCCGCTCACCGAGCTGACCGGGCGGTCGATCACCGTCTACGGGCAGCAGGAGGTGGTGCGGGACCTGGTCGAGGCCGCCGAGAGCGAACCGTGCTTCGGGGTCTCCGACGTGGTGCTGCACGACGTCACCAGTGACCGGCCGAGCGTGGGGTTCACCGATGCCGACGGGCGCGAGCACGTCCTGCGGTGCGATGTGATCGCCGGGTGCGACGGCTTCCGGGGGGTGAGCCGGTCCGCGATACCCGCGAGCGAGCTGACCTGCCTCGAACGCGTCTTCCCCTTCGCGTGGCTGGGAATCCTGGCGAAGACCGCGCCAGCGCACCACGAGTTGATCTACGCCCATCACGAGCGCGGGTTCGCGTTGCACAGCATGCGGTCGGCGGAGCTGACCCGGCTCTACCTCCAGGTCGGCCCCGATGAGCGGATGGAGGACTGGTCCGACGAGCGGGTGTGGGACGAGCTGGCGCTGCGGCTCGAGGTGGACGGTGACTTCGAGCTCGTGCCAGGGCCGTTGGTGGACAAGGGAATCACCATGATGCGGGCGTTCGTCGCCGAGCCGATGCGCTACGGCAGGCTGTTCCTCGCCGGAGATGCCGCGCACATCGTGCCGCCCACCGGCGCGAAGGGGCTGAACCTCGCCGTCGCCGACGTGCGGCTGCTGTCCAGGGCGCTCACCGCGTGGCTGCTGCACGGCCGTGAGGGAGACGCTCTGTCCTATTCGGACACCAGGTTGCGCGGGGTCTGGCGCGCGGAGCGGTTCTCCTCGGAGATGACCGCCATGCTGCATCGCTCGGCCGATCCGTTCGAACGGCGGTTGAGCCTGGCGCGGCTGCGGTCCGTCGCGTCGTCGACCGCCGCGGCGACCGCTCTCGCCCAGGACTACGTCGGCGCTTCGGAGGACGCGTGAACCCGATCACCGGATACCGCAGGGACCCGGAGGGGACCCACCCGCTGCTGGACTCGCCGGACTACGGCTCCACGCGGCTGCGCCATCCCGACGAGCGCCTCGTGCTGCTGCCGCACGGGTTGACCGAGATCACCGGCCCGCTGCTGGGGCCCGGACGGGTCACCGGCGCGGACAGCGACCTGACTCTCGGGCACGCCGGAGAGCCGGTGGGGCAACGGATTCTGGTGCACGGCAGGGTGCTCGACGGCGACGGCCGTGGTGTGCCCGACGCGTTGGTGGAGATCTGGCAGGCCAACGCCGCCGGACGTTACCGGCACACCGGCGACCGGTGGCCGGCGCCGCTGGACCCGAACTTCGGCGGCGTTGGCCGCGCGCTGACCGACGCCGACGGCCGCTACCGGTTCGTCACCATCAAGCCCGGCGCGTACCCGTGGCGCAACCACCACAACGCGTGGCGCCCCGCGCACATCCACTTCTCGGTCTTCGGCCGGGCGTTCGCGCAGCGGCTTGTGACACAGATGTACTTCCCTGACGACCCGCTGATCCCGCATGACCCGATCATCAACTCCGTTCCGGACGAACGCGCCCGCAAGCTGATGATCGCCCGCTTCGACTTCTCCGCGACGCAGCCGCACTGGGCGCTGGCCTTCGAGTTCGACATCGTGCTGCGCGGCAGGGACAAGACTCCGGAGCACCGATGAGCACACCTTCGCAGACCGTCGGCCCGTTCCTCCACATCGGACTCCCCTGGCCGGACGGTGAGTTCGTCGTACCGGAGGGGACACCGGGCGCGGTGTGGGTTCGCGGCACTCTCACCGACGGGGAGGGAAACCCCGTTCCCGACGGGCTGGTGGAGACTTGGCAGGCTGATCCCGACGGCCGGTTCGACCATCCGGACGACCCTCGCGGTGCCGTTGCGGGCTTCCGAGGATTCGGTCGCAGCCCGACCACTGTGGACGGACAATTCGGAGTCCTGACGCTGTTGCCTGGAGCGCTCCCCGGCGCGGCTCCGCACATCGACGTGTCAGTCTTCGCGCGTGGCCTCCTGCACCGCGTGGTGACCAGGATCTACTTTCCGCACAATGACAACATGGCCGACCCGGTGTTCGCCTCCGTTCCCGTGGAGAGAAGACAGACGTTGCTCGCCGAGCCCGCAAAGGACGGGTATCGCTTCGACATCCGCCTTCAAGGTGAAGGAGAGACGGTGTTCTTCGATGTCTGAACCGGGTCTGTTCGATGGCGTGCTCGCGGCGGGCAGGGTGCGCGAGGTGGTCTCGGACGCCGCGTGGATTCAGGCGATGCTGGACTTCGAGTCTTCGCTCGCCGCGGCCCTCGCCGATGTCGGGCTGATCGACCGGGCACACGCCGATCACATCGCTGGGCACTGCCGGGCCGAGTTCTACGATCCCGCCGAGCTCGCACGGGGGTCGGTGGGCGCGGGCAACCCGGCTGCTCCGCTCGTGCGCGCGCTGAGCGACCGCGTCGGCGGGGGACACGTGCACCAGGGGGCGACGAGCCAGGATGTCCTGGACACCGCCGCGATGATCATCGCCGCGAACAGTGTGGACGTGATGCTCGCCGATGTCCGCGTCGCGGCCGAGTGCGCGGCCAGGCTCGCCGAGGAGCACATCGACACCGTCCAACCCGGCAGAACTCTTCTCCAGCAAGCACTTCCGGTCACCTTTGGGGCCACCGCCGCGGGCTGGCTGGTCGGCCTCGTCGAAGCGGCTGATCGCGTAGCAGGGCTCCGCCCGGCCGTCCAGCTCGGCGGCGCGAGCGGGACCCTGGCCGCACTCGGCGACAAGGGACCTGAGGTCGTCGCGGCACTGGCGCACAGGCTCAACCTCGCCGAACCCGTCGTGCCCTGGCACACCATGCGCTTCCGAGTCGCCGAAATCGCGGCTGCGCTCGGCGCAATGTGCGGAGTGCTCGGCACCATCGCCCGCGACATAACACTGCTCGCGCAGACCGAGATCGGGGAAGTCAGCGAAGTGGGGCCGACCGGCACGGGAAGCTCATCCACCATGCCGCACAAACGAAATCCCATCGCAGCGGTCGCCACGCTTGGCTGTGCGACCCAGGCTCCTGGATTGGTGGCGACGTTGTTGCAGGCCGGAGTTCAGGAGCACCAGCGCGCTGCCGGCGCGTGGCACTCCGAGTGGCGTCCACTCGTAGACCTGTTGCGCACCAGTGGTTCTGCGGCGTACTGGTTGCGCACGAGCCTCGAACGCCTGGGTGTCCACCCGGAACGGATGCGCGCGAACCTCCTCGGCAGTGGCACGTTGACCGAACGCGTGACGACCGAGCTCACGCCTTTGGTCGGTAGACAGCAAGCGCACGACGCCGTCACCGCGTGCTGTGCCAAGGCGGGTGACCTCGTCGAAGCCCTTGCCGGAGACCCAGTGGTGGGGGCGCACCTGAGCCGGGAGCGGCTGCGAGAGCTTCTGAATCCGGCCGAGTACCTAGGCAGTTCCAGGGAGTTCGTCCAGCGGGCGTTGAGGAGGGCACGACAGTGAAGGTGCACAGTCTGAGCGAAGGGCCGGAGAACGGCCCGGTCGTGGTGCTCAGCGGCGCTCTCGGCAGTGATCTGCGCATGTGGGACGAGCAGGTGCCCGCACTGGTCGAGGCCGGGTACCGGGTGATCCGTTACGACCACCGCGGGCACGGTGGCTCGGCCGCGCCGCAAGGACCGTACTCGCTCGCCGAACTTGGCACGGACGTGTTGGAGCTCTTGGACGACAAGGGGATCCACCGCGTGCACTACGTCGGTCTCTCGCTCGGTGGCATGGTTGGCATGTGGTTGGCGGCCAACGCCCCGCAGCGCATCGAACGGCTCGTGCTGTGCTGCACCTCCATCGCGCCCGGCACCAAGGAGATGTGGGGGCAGCGCGCGGAGAAGGTGCGGGCCGGAGGGACGGCGGCTGTCGCGGACATGGCGCTCGCCCGCTGGTTCACCGAGGACTGCGGCGACATCGGCTACTGGCGGGAGATGCTCGCCGCCACCACGGCGGAAGGCTACGCTTCGTGCTGCACGGCCATCCAGCGGATGGACCTGGCCGACGAGCTGCCGAAGATCACCGCGTCGACCCTCGTCATCTCCGCCGAGCAGGACAAGGCCACGCCGCCCGAGGACGGACTTCGGATCACCACGAGCATCCCGGACTCGCGCCTCGCTGTCGTCCCCGGAGCCGCGCACATCGGGGTGGCGGAGCGGCCGGAGGAGTTCACCGCGCTGATCCTCGGCCACCTTCGCCCGGACAAACGCGTTGCTGGAGAAGAGGTTCGACGGGAAGTCCTCGGTGACGCGCACGTGGAATCCGCCCGGCCGACTCCGTTCACCGCACCGTTCCAGGAGTACATCACCGAAGCCGCCTGGGGGGCGGTGTGGACGCGCCCCGGATTGGACCGGCGTACGCGCAGCTGCATCACCCTGGCCGCGCTCACCGCGCTGCACTGCCACGAGGAGCTCGCTCTGCACGTGCGAGCAGCCATTCGCAACGGCCTTACCGCCGAGGAGATCGGTGAGGTCATCCTGCACACCGCCGTCTATGCCGGAGTTCCCGCCGCGAACTCCGCCTTCCAGGTGGCGCAACGTACCCTGCGTGAGAACGGAGTCATCGAATGAGCCTCCTCGGCGACAAGCGCTGGCACGGCAGAGTCTTCACCGGAACCTGGGAGCCGGGCGGGCGTGGTGACGCCTCGGTCGTCGAACCGGCCACCGGCACTGAGCTGGGTCGTGTCGGATTGACAGGGCCGGAGGACGTCGCGCGCGCGGCGGAGGTGGCCGCGCGGGCGCAGCGCGACTGGGCATCACTGTCCTTTGAGGACAGAGCTGCCGTGTTGCGCCGAGCGGGCGACCTGTGGCGCGAGCACTCGGACGAACTCAGCGGTTGGATCGAGCGCGAGTCGGGGTCGAAACCGGACAAGGCGGGATTCGAGCTGCACATCGCCGCTGCCGAGTGCTACGAGGCCGCCACGTTGCCTTCGCATCCGCTCGGCGAGGTGATTCCCAGTGGCAGCGCGCGGATCAGCATGACCAAGCGGTTTCCCGTCGGTGTCGTCGGAGTGATCGCGCCGTTCAACGCGCCGCTGATCCTGTCGATCCGCTCAGTGGCTCCCGCGCTCGCACTGGGCAACGCGGTCCTGCTCAAGCCGGATCCGCGCACGGCGGTGTGCGGAGGTGTCGCACTGGCCCGGATCTTCGAGGAAGCCGGACTGCCTGACGGGCTCCTGCACGTCCTGCCAGGCGACGCCGAGACCGGCGCGGCACTGGTGACCGACCCGAACGTGCGGATCATCTCCTTCACGGGTTCCACGGCAGCGGGCCGCGCGGTCGGCGAGCTCGCCGGACGGCACCTCAAGCGCGCCCACCTAGAGCTCGGAGGGAACTCCGCGCTGATCGTCCTCGCCGACGCCGACCTGGACGTGGCGGTGGGCGCGGGCGCTCATGGCTCCTTCTTCCACCAGGGGCAGATCTGCATGGCCGTCGGGCGCCACCTGGTGCACGAGTCGCTGTACGAGTCCTATGTGGACAGATTGGCCGATGTCGCGAAGAGCACCGACATCGGGCCGATCATCGACGCGGCACAACGAGACAGGATCCACGGGATCGTGACCGCCAGCGTCGCGGCTGGTGCTCGACTGGTCACCGGTGGCGACTACGAAGGGCTGTTCTACAACGCTACCGTGCTCGCCGACGCCGGTCCGGGGATTCCCGCCTACGATCAGGAAGTCTTCGGACCGGTCGCCACCGTGCTGCCGTTCACCACGGACGACGAAGCGGTGGAACTCGCCGCCGACAGCGAGTACGGGCTCTCGCTCGGGATCATGACCCGCGACGTCGTCGGCGGTCTCGCCCTGGCCGAACGGATTCCCACCGGTGTGGCGCACATCAACGACCAGACCATCAACGACGAGGCGCACGCGCCGTTCGGAGGAGTCCGTTGGTCCGGAACCGGAGCCCGTTTCGGTGGTGCCGCGGCCAATATCGACGCTTTTACTGAACAGCGTTGGATAACCGTGAGGAACTGACCGCTCATCCCGGCGAACCGGTCACTCGCCGACGATCCGGGAACCGCGCCGCGCGTCCGGGTTAGTCTCACCGCACCTGGGGCTGACGAGGTGGCCGGACGCAGCCTGGGGGTGGGTCCGGCCACCCCCTTCCTCACGGTTTGAGCAGTATCTTGACGGCGTTGTCCTGCTTGCGCTGGAACGCCTTGTACGCCTGGGGCGCCTGGTCCAGCGGCACCTGGTGCGTCGCGAAGCCCTCCACGCCGAGCGGGTCGCTGTCGGTGAGCAGCGGCATGACGTCCCCGACCCAGCGCCTCACGTTGGCCTGCCCCATCCGCACCTGGACCTGCTTGTCGAACAACGTCCGCATCGGCAGTGGATCGGCCATCCCGCCGTAGACCCCGGCGATCGAGATCGTGCCGCCCCTGCGGACGAGCTCGATCGCCAGCCTCAGCGCGTGGAGCCGGTCCACCCCGGCTCCACGCATCAGCGGCCGGCTCACCGCGTCAGGCAGCCACCCGGTCGCCTGCTGGGCGAGCTTCGCCCCGGGGGAGCCGTGCGCCTCCATCCCCACCGCGTCGATCACCGCGTCCGGCCCGCGCCCCGCCGTCGCGTCCCGGATCACCTCCACCAGGTCGTCCCGGTGTTCCCGGAGGTCATAGGCCTCAACGCCGTTGCGCCGCGCCCGCGCTAGCCGTTCGGGCACCAGGTCGACGCCGAACACCCGGCCCGCGCCGCGCCGCAGCGCGATCCGGGTGCACATGTCGCCGATCGGCCCGAGACCCAGCACCGCGAGGGTCCCGCCCTTCGGCACCGCCGCGTACTCCACCGCCTGCCACGCGGTCGGCAGCACGTCGGAGAGGTAGACGAAGCGCTCGTCCGGCGGCCCCTCCGGCACCTTGATCGGCAGCGTGTCGCCGAAGGGAACCCTCATGTACTCGGCCTGCCCGCCGGGGACCTGGCCGTAGAGCTCGGTGTAGCCGAACAACGCCGCGCCCGTGCCCTGGTCGCGCACCTGCGTCGTCTCGCACTGCGAGTGCAGCCCCTGCCCGCACATGAAGCAGGTGCCGCAGGAGACGGTGAAGGGCACCACGACCCGGTCACCTTCCTTGAGCTCGCTGACCTCGCGCCCCACCTCGGCGACGATGCCCATGGGCTCGTGGCCGAGGATGTCCCCTTCCGCCATGAACGGCCCCAGCACCTCGTAGAGGTGCAGGTCCGAGCCGCAGATACCGGTGGTGGTGATCCGCACGATCACGTCTGTCGGCTCGCGGATCTCCGGGTCGGCGACGGTGTCGACCCGGACGTCGCGTCTTCCGTGCCACGTCACTGCTTTCATGGCAGCCGGATACCACTGCGCTTGTTGGGCAAACACCCTCAGCAGGGCACCGGCCCGTACTCCCGGTACCGCGCGTTCCACTCCTCGGCCAAACCCGGTCCGGAGATCCGGCCGCAGATCGCCCGCACCGCGTCCTCGGCGCTGGTCCGCCACAGGATCACCCGGTGGTCCCCGCTGGCGCTGGCCAGCAGCTTGCCGTCCGGGCTGAACCGGATCTCGTTGGTGCGGCTGTTGTGCCGGTCCAGCACGGCGACCAGCGACAGGTCCTCGGTGCGCCACAAGCGGATCGCGGGATCGGCCGCCCCCGTGGCGAGCATCGCCCCGTCCGGGCTGAACGCCAGCCCGCGCGGTGGTGAGGCGGTGCGGATGGACGGCTGCGCCCGTCCGGTCGCGGTGTCCCACAAGGTGATCGTCTTGTCCGCCGCGCTCGCCGCGATCCGGCTGCCGTCCGGGCTGAACACCACGGAGTTGACGAACGCGCGATCGCGCGGGGTACCGAACTCGCGAACCAGGAGCCCGGTGTCCGCGTTGACCAGCCGCACGACCCCGCGCGCGTCGCCGTAGGCGAACAAGGGGGCGTTCGGAGCGAAGACGAGTCCGGCCGGGTCCTCCTCGGTCTCGAAGACCCGGACGGCCCCGGTCATCGGAGTCCACACCTGGACGCTGGGTTTTCCTGTCGGCTGTGGGCCTGTCGTCGTCGGCAGCGGCATGTGCGCGGCCACCGCGACCCGTTTCCCGTCGGGGCTGAACCGCACGGCGATCGGTCGCCGGTCGGGGATGTTGAGGCGGTCCAGCTCGGTGCGCGATGCGGTGTCCCACACCCGGACCGTGCCGTCGCTGAAGCTGGTCACCACGCGGGAGCCGTCCGGGCTGAACTCCACGCACTGCGGGAAAACACCTTGTGGCAGGGGAATCCCGCCGAGCTGCATGCGATCGCGCACGTCCCAGAACCGCACGGTGGTGTCGCCGGTGCTCGCGAGCAGCTGGCCGTTGGGGTGGAAGGCCACGCAGATCGCGGCGGAGGTGTGCCCGTACAGCCCGGTGTTGCGGTAGTTGTAGAGCACCGCCTCGCCGCGCTCGCCGACCGCGACCATCATCCGCCCTGGCCCGGCCGCGGCGACGCCGAAGATCGCGCCGGTGTGCATGCCGTCGATGATGCTGTCCTCGTAGGTCGAGGTGTCGATCAGCCGCACCTGCGTGCCGACCCCGGCGACCACCGACCCGCCGTCGGGCAGGTAGGCGACCGAGGACGTCGGCCCTGCGCTCGACACGTCCACCGTGAAGACGTTGTTCCCGGTGCTGGTGCTCCAGAACCGGATCGAACCGTCCAGCGACGCGGTCACCATCCGGCTGCCGTCGGGGCTGAACGCGACCGCGCCGATGGACGCCTTGTGGCCTGAGAGCGTGAACAACGTCTTCCTGGCGGCCACATCCCACAGCCGGAGCCCGCCTGTGTGGTCGGCGGTGGCCAGCAGCCGTCCGTTCGGACTGAACTCGATGGCGGAGAGAAACCCGGTGTGCCCGGCGAGAACCCCGAGCTCGGAACCGTCGACTGTGCTGCGCAGGTGCACGGCCTTGTCGGACTCGCCGATCGCGGCGACCGGGTCCCGTGGGTGGTGCGCGACCGTCAGAGCACTGGTGGGCACGGTGAGCAGCCGCTTGCCCGCGACGACGTCCCACACCTGCATCCCCTTGCCGAGGGTGCCGGTGACCGCGACGAGCCGCTTGCCGTCCGGGCTGAACGCGACGTCACCGACAGCGGTGTCGCTGACCATGAGCTTGTGCCGGATCTCGCGGGTTCTGGTGTCCCACAACATCACCACGCCGTCACTGCCCGCGGTGGCCGCGGTGCCGCCGTCCGCTGTCAGTGCGACCTCGCCGAGCAAGCTGTTGTGCCCGATCAGCTTGCCGACGGTCGAGTTCAGTTCCTGCCCGATCACCGCACCGCGCGCCTCGATGGTCTGTTCGGTTCGCCACGCTGCCAGCGCGTGCAGCTGCGCGCTCCGCTGGTCGGTGCTGAACACGCCGGTGGAGTCCGCCGCGAGCTGTCGGGACAGGGCTTCCCGTGCCTGCTGCCGCGAGGCCGAAGCCTCCCGCAACGCGAGCCCTACACCGGTGACAGCGGCGACGAGCATGACCACGAGCGCGGCCACCGCGAGCCTTCGCGCGCGCAGCCGCCGTCGTTCCGCGCGCGAGGCCTCCGTGAGGAACTCATCCTCCACAGTGGACTTCGGTGCTGGTGCCGCCTGAAGCCGGGCACCCCGCCACAGCGCGTCAGGGGAGCGGCCCTCGGTGTGCCAGGACCTCGCCGCTGCGGCTAGCTGCCTTTGCCGGACCAGGGTTTCCCGGTCCTCGTTGAGCCAGTCCCGCAACCGGGGCCAGTTCGACAGCAGCGCCTCATGGCTGAGCTCCACCGTGTGCTCGTCCATGGTGACCAGCCGTTGACCCGCGAGCTCGGCGAGCACTTCCTCCGCATGCGCACGCCCGTCGGTGGGCAGCAGCTCCTCGCGGGAAAGCCTGCGGCGCACGGCATCCGCGTCCTCGGGCACCGCCACGAGCGCGGTCAGCAGCGCGCGGGCCAGCTTCTGCCGCTCGGGATCCCACGAGCTGTACAGGTCTTCGGCAGCCTGCGCGATGGCTCCGCCGATGCCGCCACTGCGCCGGTAACCGTCGACGGTGAGCGTGGTGCCCTCGCGCAACCGCCAGGTCGCCAGGAGCGCGTATCCCAGCTGCGGCAACGCTCCCGGCGGATATGCCTTGGGCAGGTCGTCGCCGTCCGTCCGTCGCGCGGCCCCGAGGTCGCTGATCAGCAGCTCGACCAGTCCTGGTTCGACGGTCAACCCGGCGGCGAGCGCGGGAAGCTCGACGCAGTCGGCCAGCTCGGCCCGCGTCATCGCCCCGACCAGCACGGGGCTGTCGGCGACCCAGCGTGCCAGCTCGGAGTGCTCGGTGAACCGGCCGGTGAAGTCCGCCCGCGCGGCCAGCACGGCGAGCGCGACCGGCACGGCCTCCTCACTCGCCGAGGTCAGGACATCAAGCGCGGCAAGGAACTGCCGCCTCGTCGCGGGTGAGTCGCATTGCGTGAACAGCTCCTCGGCCTGGTCGACGACGAGCAGCAGCCGTTGGCGCTCACCCAGCAGAACCGAACGAGCTTGCGCGGCAACGGCTTCAGGGGCCTCCGCCAGCTGGGTGCGGAGGTCGGGGGTCGGCGTGCCGAGCAGATCGGTCAGCTGCTCCGCGAGCGCCAGCACCGGATCGGCGCCGGGCACGACGAACCGCACCGGCCACCCGCGCGCGTGCGGCAACCGCAGCTCGTCGCGCAACACCGCTCCGGTCAGCCCGGCGCGCACCAACGACGACTTCCCACTGCCGGACGGCCCGAGCACCACGAGCACTCCGCCGGACACCGCCCGCGCCGCGAGCTGTCCGACGAGCACCGACGTCAGTCGTGCGCGCCCGAAGAACCACCGCACGTCCTGTGCCTGGAACGCGGCCAGCCCTCGGTAAGGGCACTCGGAGTCACCAGGCGGCTCAGGCGAGTCCTGGTCGGGGCGCCGCTGGTCCAGCCCGGAGAGCACGTCGGCCCGCAGCGCGGTGATCTGGAAGAGCGCTTGCTCGGCAAGGGAGATCTGCCGCCGGTGGTCGGCCAGCTGGTCGCCGATCATCCGCTGGATGTCCAGTGTGGTGTCCGCCGTGCTGGCCAGGATCCACCGGAACTCGGCGAAGTCGGTGCCCAGCGTGAGCAGACCGGCGGCGAGCTCCCCGCGCACGTCCTTCGAGCTGCTCTCCAACGCGACCCGCACGCCCTGGATGTCGCCGAGCAGACCGGAGATCTCCCCGCGTAGCCCGGCGGCGTCGGCCCCGGAGCCGGTGAGCCGCGCGGTCAGCTCCTCGACGAGCACGGCCCGCATCTCGTCCTCGGTCACCGGCTTCCCGCGCCCGCGCAGCTTGCCCGCCGCGCTCACCATGACGTCGGCGAGGTAGTTCCCGCCCATGCCGCCGAGGAGCTGCACCGCTGCGGTGGCGAAAGCCCCGGTGGTCACGCCGAGCAGCGAGATCGCGACCGGCGCGACGGCGGAAGCAGCGAGGAAGGCCAGGATGGCGGGCGGCCCGGCGTACCGCAGCGTGCCGACCGCGACCTTCTTCACGGCGGAGCCCAAACCTCGCCGCATCCGCTGCGGGGCGCTACCGTCGATCTCCGTCACAGCGACCTCCGTGGGCCTGGGCCTGTGAAGGTAATCAGCGCACGCGCCAGCGGTCCGTGGCGTAAAGGTTGATCACACAGGCAACACCCTGATGCGCATCCGTGACCTGCGTCGGCGTTGTAACACCGTTGGTCCAGCCGTCCCGGCCAAGTTCCATCGGCACGCTGGCAACCGTGGTCGATGGAACCCCGTTTCGTGCTCACAGCGGGGTTTTGGGAGCGCTCTCTTTCCCGCTATGAGTGCGAACCGGTGGCTTTCCGCTCCGCCGAGTGGACGCGGACTGGGCCGGACCGCGCACCCGGTGCGCCGATCAGCGGAAGGCGGAGTGACCGGTGAGGGCCTGGCCGAGGCCCAGGGCGTGGACCTCCTCGGTGCCCTCGTAGGTCGCCACCGTCTCCAGGTTCAGCAGATGGCGGAGCACCGGGTAGTCCAGGGTGATGCCGTTCGCGCCGTGGACCGACCGCGCCGCGCTCGCCACCCGCTGCGCCGCCCGCACGTTGCCGAGCTTGCCGAGGCTGATGTGGCTGTGGTGGCAGGCGCCCGCCTCCTTGAGGCGCCCGATCCGCAACGCGGTCATGCCCGCGTGGTTCACGTCCAGCACCATGTCGGCCAGTTTGCGTTGTGTCAGCTGGAAAGCGCCGATCGGGCGGCCGAACTGCTCGCGGGTCTTCGCGTAGTCCAGCGCCGCGAGGAAGCAGGACCTGGCCGCCCCCACCACGCCCCACACGATGCCGAAGCGGGCCTCGTTGAGGCAGGAGAGCGGAGCGCCCAGCCCCTGTGCGCCGGGCAGCCGCGCCGATGCGGGGAGACGGACGCCGGACAGGCTCAGCTCCGCGGTGATCGAAGCGCGCAGCGAGAGCTTGCGGGGCACCACGGTCGCGGTGAAGCCGGGGGAGTCCGTCGGCACCGCGAAGCCCCGGATGCCCTCGTCGGTGCGGGCCCAGATCACCGCGACGTCGGCGACCGAGCCGTTGGTGATCCACATCTTGGTCCCGTCGAGCACCCAGTCCGCTCCGTCGCGCCGCGCCCGGGTGCGCAGGGAACCGGGATCGCTTCCGGAGTCCGGTTCCGTGAGGCCGAAGCAACCGAGCACCTCGCCCGCCGCCATTCCCGGCAGCCACTGCTGCTTCTGCTCTTCCGAGCCGAACCGGTGGATCGCGCCCATCGCCAACGAACCCTGCACGGAGACGAAGGAGCGGACACCGGAGTCGATCGCTTCGAGCTCTCGGCACGCGAGGCCGTACGAGACGTCACCGGCGTCCGCGCAGCCGTAGCCGCTGAGGTGCATGCCGAACACGCCGAGCTCGCCGAACTCCTTTGCCAGGCCGCGGGGATCGGGAATCGTGCCCGCGTCGAACCAGTCCGCGACGTGCGGGGCCAGCCGCCTCGTGGCGAACGCGCGCACGGTCGTGGCGATGTCCCGCTCCGCGTCGTCCAGCTGGCCGTCGAGGTCGAGGAAGTCCTGTGGGTCGGGGGTGCTCATGCGTTCTCCTGGGTGCCAATCAGACCGGCTTCGGACAGGGCGGCGATGCGCGAGGAGGGGACACCGAGCTCGGTCAGGACCTCCACGCTGTGCTCGCCGAGCAGCGGCGGCGGTAGACCGACGGACTGCCCGGTCACCGAGAAACCCGCTCGTACGAGGTCGAGTGGTCCGGCCGTCGGGTGCAGCACGGTCACTGTCGCCGGATCACCCGCGCGAGCCGCCGCGGCCAGAGCGTCCCGAACACCACGGATCTCGCCAACAGGCACCCCGTGCGCCATCAGGACGTCCACCCAGTGCGAAGAATCCCTTGTGGACAGTCGTGCCTGGATGACAGGGACGAGGCTGGCGCGGTTCGCGACCCGGTCGGGGTTGGTGGCGTAGCGCGGGTCTGTCGCCAGTCCCGGCAGGTCGAGGGCCGTGCACAGCGCGCGGAAGAGAACGTCGTTGCCCGCTGCCACCATGATCTGGCCGTCAGCGGTGTGAAAGGCCTGGTAGGGGACGATGCTGGGGTGGGCGTTGCCGTGGCGCACCGGGTCCTCGCCGGAGACGATCGCGGTCTGCGCCAGGTTGACCATGCCGGACAGCGCCGAGTCCAGCAACGACACCTCGACGTGATCGCCTTGGCCGGTCGCGGTTCTGCGGTACAGCGCGCCGAGGACGCCGACCGCCGCGTTCAGCGCGGCGAGGACGTCGGTGACCGCCACGCCGACCTTCGTCGGTTCCTCGCCGGTCATCGCCATCAGGCCGCTCTCCGCCTGGATCACCGCGTCGAAGCCCGGCCGGTCCACCGGTTCGCGCCGCGCGCCGAAACCGCTGACCGAGCAGTAGACCAGTGCGGGGTTGGCCGCCCGCAGCTCCGCCGCGCCGAGGCCGAGGCGGTCGGCGACGCCGGGACGGAAGTTCTGCACCACCACGTCCGATCGCAGGCACAGCTCGCGGGTCAGCGCCAGCGTCTCCGGGTCCTTCATGTCGATGGCGAGGCTTCGCTTACCCCGGTTCAACGCGAGGTAGTACGCGGCCTCGCCACCGGCGTGCGGCGGGCCCCATGAGCGCGTCTCGTCGCCGACTCCCGGCTGCTCGATCTTGACGACCTCGGCGCCCATGTCCGCCAGCAGCATCGTCGCGTACGGCCCGGCGAGCACCCGCGACAGGTCGGCGACCCTGATCCCGGAGAGCGGTCCTGGTGCGCGCATGCCCCCATGGTGACCCGCGCGCCGCAATGGTTTGCATCCGACCCGCGTTCACGAGCTCCGCGACGGTCCGTGGCCGTCCCATTACGCAGAAGTGCTATGCGAAATTTCCACAACGGTCTGACCAGCGGAAATAGCGTGGTTAGCGCACCGTGTCTGTATTCGGCGGCCGGGGAATGCCATGATGGATCCGCTTCGCGGGACGTTTTTCCCCGCCCCTCGCGCCACGTGTGCATGCAGCGCGGCGCCGCTCGGAAATGACCGAAGATGTCCCGGGTCCCCTCCCCGGCCGGGACGAGAGAAGGTGCCGCATGACCTGGGCAAGACACGCCAGCCCCGTTGTTGAGCACGGCCGCATCGCCGAGGCGCGCGCGGTCGAGAAGGTCCACTGCGAGATCCAGAACGGCAGAGCCGCCCGCACGGTCGCCGTGCACGCCTCCGACGCCGAGGACTGCCGTCAGCTGCTGGAGATGCTCGGTCTCGTCGCTGACGAGGGGAAGCGTTCCCTGTAGGGAAGAGCGAGCGACTGCGCCTGTCCCGCAAGTCGTCCCGATCCCCCGAGGTGGCGCGCCGCCCCCCCGTGCTCATGGGTTTCGCGTTGTGGAGCCTTATTGCGCGAAAGAGTGCTCTCATTTCACGTTAAGGCTCCACAACGCGAGAAGAGGGGCGTGCGGGTGAGGGTGTCAGGCGTGGTGAGGTGGTCTCACCACGCGCAGGACACGACTACGTGGCGTCCGCGGCGGGCAGGTCGAGGCGGATCCTGGTGCCGGACAACGGTCCGGAGCTGATCCGCAGCGAACCACCCGCCGCGCGCACCACCCGGTGCGCGATGTCCAGGCCGAGGCCGGTGGAGCCCGCTCCGCTGCTGCCCCTGCTCAGCGCGCCCTCCGGATCGGCGATACCGGGACCGGAGTCGTCCACCAGGATCGTCACCACCCCGGCGCGGTTGCGCACCCCCAGCGCGAAGCCGACGCCCTCCTCGGTGTGCCGGAAAACGTTGCCCAGCAAGGCGTCCAGCACCGCGGCCAGCTCGTCGCGGGCGATCCGCACCGGCGCTGGGTGGTCCGCGCCGACCTGACGCCACGGCCGGTGCTGGTCCTCGGCGAGCGCCGCCCAGAACGCCAGCCGCTCGCGGCCGACCAGCGCGGCGTCGCAGCCGGCCGGGCCGCCGTCGACCAGACCCCTGCGGGCGCGGCGGATGATCTCGTCGACGTCCCGCTCCAGCGCGTGCACGGCGCTGCGGATCCGTTGCGCGCCAGGGCTTTCGCCCAGGGTGTCCGCGTCCAGCCGCAGCGCGGTCAGCGGCGTGCGCAGCCGGTGCGAGAGGTCGGCGACCAGCTCGCGCTCGGCGGTCATCAGGCCGCCGATCCGTTCCGCCATCCCGTTGAACGCCGCCGCCGTGCTCTCCAGCTCCGGCGGCGAGGACACCGCGACGCGCGTGTCCAGGTCGCCGTCGCCGATCGCCTTGGCGCCGTCGGCGAGCGTGCGCGCGGAGCGCACCACCCGCATGCCGAGGCGGTCGGCGATCAGCACCGACAGCAGGACCAGCGAGGTGGCGACGGCGGTCAGCGACAGCCACGCCTCGGTCACCCCCCGCAGCATCTCCTCCTGCGGCACGTAGGACTCCACCACCGCGGTCCGCCGCTCGCCGAGCGCGACCGGCTGGAGCACCGCCTTGCCGTCCGTGACATCCACAGTGGACGCGTGGCCGCGCCGCATCGCCTCGGTGAGCTGCTCGCGGCTCACCCGGCTGGTACCGATCTGGCCGCCCTCCGCCGGGTGCACGGCGATCCGCTGCTGCAGGCCGAACTCGGTGGAGGCCAGCGCGGTGGCGATGGTCAGCGGGTCGGAGGTGATCGCCAGTACCGGGGTCAGCGCGCCCGCCTGCCGCTCGGCCTCGGTCAGCGCCCGGTCCCGCGCCAGGTCGTAGACGACCAGCATCAGCGGGACCAGGAAGGCGAGCGCCACCATCGAGGTCACCGCGAGCGAGACCAGCGCCAGGCTACGGCGCACCCGGGATCTCCAGCCTGATCCCCACCCCGCGCACGGTGTGCAGGTACACCGGTGCCGACGCGCGCTCGCCGAGCTTGCGCCGCAGCCACGACACGTGCACGTCCAGGGTCTGGTCGTCGCGGCCCGGCGGCAGCCGCCACACCTCGGCGAGCAGCTCCTCGCGGCTGATCACCTTGTGCGGCCGGGCCACCAGGTAGGCGAGCAGGTCGAACTCCCTGCGGGTCAGCTTGAGCTCCACCCCGGCCAGCCGGGCCTGCCTGCTGTCCAGGTCCACCACGATGTCCCCGGCGGCAAGCAGCCGGTCCTGGGCCCGCGGCCGGCTGCGCCGCAGCACGGCGGCCAGCCGCGCGGCGAGGTGCTCCCCGGAGAACGGCTTCACCAGGTAGTCGTCGGCGCCCTCGCGCAACAGCTGGATGATCTCCGCCTCGGTGTCCCGCGCGGTCGCGGCGATCACCGGGACGTCGCAGATCCCGCGCATCATCCGCAGCACCTCGACCCCGTCGATGTCCGGAAGGCCCAGGTCGAGCACGACCGCGTCCGGCACCGCCCGGGTGACCTCGCGCAGCGCGTCGAACCCGGTGCCGACCGAGTAGGTGGCGTAGCCGAAGTCGTTGAGCGCCCGGACGACCGCGCCCCGGATGGCGTCGTCGTCCTCGACCAGCAGCACCGATGGCATGGCGGCACGTTAACCGGTCTTGCCCGGCAATGGCACGATGGAGTGATGAAGCGGCGGGTGGGCTATCTCGGCTTGTGGCTGGTGGCGACCGCGTTGTCGGTCGTCATGGCCTGGCTGGGGCTGCGCTCGGTGCTGGTCGCCGCCGCCCCCGGCCGCCTCGACCTGCTGGACCAGCTCAACGCCAGCTCGGGCTCCGCGGGCCACGGCCAGCGCGGCGGGAGCGCCACCGACGACGTGGCGCTCGGCCCGGCCACCTCGGTCCCCGGCCACTCCGGTGCGCTCGGCGGCCCGCCCGGCCCCACGGGGAGCCGGGACATCCCGGGCATCCCGATCCAGCCCCCCGGCCCCAACCCCGGCGACCCCGTCGTCACCACGGCCCCGCCGAGCACGCGGCCGAGCCAGAACGGCGGCGGCACGCCCTCCTCCAGCAACCGGCCCACCGGCTCGAACACCACCACGACCACCAGCGCGGCGGCCGACCCGAGCCTGCTCGGCAAGCCGACCGAGGGGCAGACCAGGACGATCCGGACCAAGGGCGGCGACTCCACGCTGCGCTTCGCCGAGAGCGACGTCTCCGTGGTCTCGGCGAAGCCGGTCTCCGGTCACTCGGTCAAGGTCGAACAGGTCTCGGCGACCTCGGTCGTGGTCACCTTCGCCTCCCCCACCTCAGTCTCCCGCATCCAGGCGAACTGGGTCGAGGGCCCGGCCTGGCGCATCACCGAGATCCAGACCTAGGCCCGCCACGCCGCCGGACCCAACGGGCCGACCTGGCACCGCGCTGTGCACCCCGCCTGGCCCGGCGGGCGTTTTCGCGTTTTGTCACCTAAATGCGCAAGAGAGCGCTCCCATTTCGCGTTAAGTTCCCATAGCGCGAAGCAGGGGGTGTGCGCGGTGGGCTCAGGGTGAAGGGGCGGGCGGGTGGTGAGAGGGGTGGACGGTCGGTGAGGTGGTGTCGCTCCGTGCGGGACACGGCCCAGAACCGGACTCGCACGTCCCGACGTGGCGTGCCGACCCCATGCCGCGCCGGGTGTGCGGGGGCCGGCCTGCGTGGTCGATGTTTTCGCGTTTTGTCACCTAAATGCGCAAGAGAGCGCTCCCATTTCGCATTAAGGCTACAAAACGCGAAGCAGGGAGAGGGGGAGGCGTGGTGGTGCCGCTCCGTGCGGGACACGGCCTGGAACCCGTCCGCGCGACGCGCGGGACACCGAGCCGACCGAGCCCCGCGTCCCCGCGTCCGGGGACCCCGCCGGCTCACCACTGCCAGGAGATGCCGTGGAAGCCCTTCTGGCAGTCCAGCGCGTGCAGATAGGCCATCCGCGTGAGGTCAACGCTCACCGCCTGCCGCTCATCCCGCGCGCCGAGGCCGAGCCTGCTCGACCGGTAGCAGTGCGCCGGGATGGCGCCCTCGAAGCGCACCTGGAGCAGGTACTGCGGCACGTTCGCCCGCACACACCGCTCGTAGGAGGTGCTCGCCGCGCTCGCCGCCTCGTCGAACTCCACCTCGTACTCGACGAGCACGGACTCGCCCTTCGCCAGCCTGCGCGAGAAGAACAGCTCGTTGACCATGACCATCCGCTCGCGGTCGAAGCGCGTGACGCACCGCTGGCCGGACAGCGACCGCAGCGCGGTCGGCAGCGGCTGCTCGGCGTCGCCCCGGAAGATCACGACCAGCCGGTCGGCGCCGTCGGAGTTGGCCCGCTGCACCTGGCAGGACCGGATGCGGCGGATCGTCCGGTCCGCGGCCACGGTGATCTTGTCGTGCAGCGACAGCGCGTCGAGCTTGTCGTTGATGTGCTCGTAGGAGGTGCCCAGCGCCTGGCTCACCGCGGAGTCGGCGCCGTAGAGGTCGGTGATGCTGAGCCGCTCCGGGGCGCGCACGCCGCGGCCGCGGGGGCGCGGCGGACCGATCAGGCTGCTCAGCGAGCGGCGCGGCAGCCGCAGGATGTCCTCCAGCAGCGCCACCGCGCGCAGCGAGTCCGCCCGCTCCGGACGGCGCCGCCCGCGCTGCCAGTAGCTCAGGGTGGACAGGCTCACCGTGACGCCCTGAGCGGCCAGCCGGTCCTGGATCCGGTCCAGCGGCAGCCCGCGCCGGTCCAGCGCGGTGCGCAGTGCCAGGTCGAAGGGACCCGTGCGCAGGATCTCGTCGAGCTCCTGGTCGATGGTCCGAGCCTGGGTCGGAAGTTGGTGGGCCAGGGTCATGCCGAACACCCCCCGAAGGTGTCGTGGGGGACCGTGCCCGCCGCCCGGCCACGGTCCCCGTGGGTCAGCTGGTGGTGAGGGTCAGGCCGTAGTGGGACAGCGCGTCGGTCAGCGGCTGGAAGTACGAGGACTTCCCGGACTGGTTGCCGCCGTTGAACGTGCACTGCTGGCCCATGGGGCCGCCGGAGGTCATGCCCTGCGCCTGGTCGCCGGAGATGTACGCCCCGCCGCTGTCGCCGGACATGGTGCACACCGAGGAGCTGGCGAGACCGGTGACCGTGGTGTTCGGTCCGCCGTTGGGGTCGGTGTAGGTGACCGAGACGTCGTAGGAGCGCACCGTGCCGCAGGTCCAGCCGCTGGTCGCGCCCGACTTGCAGATCGCGCCGCCGACGGCGGTCCTGGCGGAGCCGCGCACCGCGGGGCTGCCCGCGCTGGAGCCGTGGGTGTAGACGCTGGTGGCGATGGAGTCCTCGGCGTCGAGCCGTGCGATGCCCATGTCCACGCTGTTGGTGCCCTTGTGGAAGCGCGTGTCGGTCGTCGCGCCGAACTTCGTGCTGCCGCTGTAGAGCGACGGCGAGCTCTCCAGGCAGTGGCCCGCGCTGACCAGGTAGCGGTTGCCCTGGCTGTCCCGCGCGCCGAACCCGACCGAGCAGTAGCCGCCGCCGCTGGCCGAGAAGGTCATCTTCGAGCCGGGGGAGACCGACAGGTGCGCGGCGAGCGGGGTGCTGTCGCGCTCCACGCGCACCGCGTCGCCGTGCCGTCGTGCCGCGGCCAGCAGGGCCTGCGCCTCCGGCCGGGACTCGTCACTGACCCGCACGGTCACGGTGTCGGAGGCGAGGTCGGTCTGCCAGGAGGTCACGCCGACCGGGACGCCCGCCGCGGCGACCCGGTCCAGCTCCTTCTTGACCGCCAGCAGCCGGGACTCGCCCTTGGCGGCGCGGCGGCTGGTCAGGCCGAGCTCGGCCGCCTTGGCGGTGCCGGCGTCGGAGGTCACGTTGACCACCAGGCGGCCGGTGCCGTCGAAGAACGCGCCGTCGGCCGCGCCGGAGCCCTGGAGCTGGGTGAGCTTGCCCTGCTGCTCGGACTGGGCGAGCAGGCGGTCGGTGGCCTGCCGGGCGCTGACGCCCAGCTCGGCGGCGAGCGCGGAGACCATCTGCGGGTCGAACGCGGGGGTGGTGGGGGCGGCGGCGGCGACGCCCGCGCCCAGTGGCAGCAGGGCTGCCGCGGCGGCTCCCGCCAGCAGTCTGGAACGAGAAAGTGTCATTACGATTCCTTCGCAGGGTGAAGAAGAACCGTGCAGGGGTTGACGGAAAAACTGTGACCCGCGCCCCACGTAACGACAAGACCTTGCAGCTAGAACACTTTTAACAGAATTGGAGGGAAATTGTTTATGCACTCTTCGTGATCAAACTAAGGAATCGTTCTGGCGTCTTTAAGGTGCTTTTAAGGAATCGTGTTCACTTGTGGTGCGAACCGCTGGGGTGTACCAGTGGTACACATGCCGTTGCCGCGCTTCACCCGACTGCCAGGAGACCGTAGGGCCGAGATACTCCGGGTGGCTAGGGCGCATTTCGCGCGGGAGTCCCCGCAGCACGCCTCCTACAACCGGATCATCGCGGCCGCCGGTATCTCCAAGACGGCCGCCTACCACTACTTCGACGGTCGCGACGACCTGCTCGGCGTGGTGCTCGAAGACGTGGAAGCGCAGCTCATCGCCAGTCTCGGCCGGTGGACGCCCGCCGGGGACGTCGAGGGTTTCTGGGCGCGGCTCGCCGAACGCGCCGCTCGGGTGAAGGAGCACCTCGCCGCCAATCCGGATGATCTCGCGCTCTCGGCGGCGGCGTTGGAGAGAAGCGGCGGGGCGGGGCTGGCGGCCTGGCTGACCACTGTCATGGACAACGGCAGGCAGCTCGGACTCGTGCGCTCCGATGTTGATCCGGAACTGCTGCTCGTGGCGACAACCGCGGTTTTCCGAATTGCCGACGCATGGCCGCCGGAGCAGGTCCGGCTACTCCTCGCGGGCCTGTGGTCTACGCCGGCCGAGCCTGCCCGTTAACAGCGCCGGCGGGCATAGTCCCTCGCGATATCCGTAATCGGCTCGGGTTATGGGAGCCGTGGGCCGACCTCGTCAGGGAAGTCGGGTCAGCGCGCGTGGGAGGGGCAGGTCAGCACGGGATGGGGGCTCCACCCCTCGGCGGCCAGCCAGGTCAGCAGCACCGTGGGCAGCCGGTCGGAGGCCACCTCGTGGGCCAGCTCTCCGATCAGGAACAGGTCGAGCCCGCAGAGCTCGCAGGCCAGGAACTCCAGGCCGAAGTGCGGCTGGCAGGCGGCGCAGAACCGGCGCACCGCGATCTGCCCGGCCGCGGTGATCTCCAGCCACTGCTGGGCGATGTCCCGCGCGTGCTGCTCGGGCGGTGAGCCCTCGCGGTGGCAGCTCGGGCACAGCGGCACCTCCGCGGCGCGCTGCTCCGGGATCCTGGCGGGCTCCGGCGACCGCCGGGGAGCCTCGGGCTCGGGCTCCGGTTCAAGGCCGAACAGGCTCAGCTGCGCGGTCGTCTCGTCCTGGTCCACGGCTACCTCCCCTGAGCTGTCCCCGGTCCAGTGTCGACCGGAGTCCTTTGTGGACCGGGCAGCGACACGGGCTTGTCACACGGTCTCGCGCAGCGCGGGCAGCAGCTCCCGCTCGGCGAAGGAGAAGAAGCCCGCCTGGTGCTCGCCGCCGATCTGGACCAGCGCGAGATCGGTGAAACCCGCGTCGGCGTACTGGCGCGCGCTCTTCAGGATCGGCTCCACATCCGGTCCGCAGGGGATGGCCGCGGCGACGTCGTCCGGCGTGACGAACCGGGTCGCCCCGGCGAAGCCGCTCGTGCCGGGCAGCTCCGAGTTCACCGTCCAGCCGCTGCCGAACCAGCGGAACTGCTCGTGCGCGCGGGAGACCGCGTTCGCCCGGTCGGGGTCCCAGCAGACCGGCAGCTGGCCGATCTTGCGCGCGTGCCCCTCGCCGCGGTCGACCCAGTGCTCGTCCCACTCGCGGCACAGGGCCCGCTCGGGCTGGACCGCGATCATCGCGTCGGAGACCGGGGCGAAGCGGGCGATGGACTCCGCGCCGGACACCGCGACCGCCACGGGTGTCCGCGTCTCCGGCAGGTCCCAGAGCTTGGCCGAGTCCACCCGGTAGTGCGCGCCCGCGTAGCTGAAGTGCCCGCCGTCGAAGAGCCCGTGGATGATCTGCACCGCCTCGGCGAGCATGTCGTGCCGCACGTGCACCGAAGGCCAGCCCTTGCCGGCCACGTGCTCGTTGAGGTTCTCACCCGAGCCGAGTCCGAGGGTGAACCGGTTGTCGGAGAGCAGCTGCACGGTCGCGGCCTTCTGCGCGACGACGGCGGGGTGGTAGCGCATGGTCGGGCAGGTCACGTAGGTCATCAGCTCGACCCGCTCGGTGACCTGGGTGACCGCGCCGAGCACGCTCCACGCGTACGGGGCGTGCCCCTGTTCGTCCAGCCACGGCGAGTAGTGGTCACTGCAGACCTCGAAGTCGAACCCGGCCCTTTCGGCGGCCGAGGCGTGTCTGACCAGGTCTTTCGGTCCGGCCTGCTCGGTCATCAACGTGTATCCGACGCGCATCTGGCAGGGCTACCCGTTCTCGTGGACGCCAACCGGTAACGCTGATAACAGGATGCGTGTAGCGATGTTCACGTCAGAGTGTTATCGTTGCTAACGTGAGCACGAGAACAGCGATTCTGGAGGCGGCGGCCGGACTGCTGGCCACCTCCCCGGTCGCCGACGTCTCCACCAGGGCGGTCTGCGAGGCGGCCGGGGTAGGCGCTCCCACGCTGTACCGGCACTTCGGGGACAAGGAAGGTCTGCTGTCGGCGGTCGTCGACCACGGCTTCGAGCGCTACCTGGCGGGCAAGCGCGCGGCGCGGCCCTCGGCGGACCCCGTCGCGGACCTCCGGCGCGGATGGGACAACCACGTCGCCTTCGCGGTGGAGAACCCGGCCTACTACCGGCTGATGCACTCCCCGGCGGTCAGCACGCCGCCGGAGAGTGCGAACGAGGGCTACCGCATGCTGCTCGCGGCGCTGGAACGCGTTGCCGCGGTGGGGAAGCTCCGCGTCTCACCACCTGTGGCCGCGCAGATGGTGATGTCCGCCAACGTCGGCGTCGCGCTGATGCTGGTGACCCGGTCCGAGACCTACGGCGACGACGTCTCGCGGCGCACCAGGGACGCGGTGTTCGCCGCGATCCTCACCGACGCCGAGCCCGGTGAGCCGGGTGACGATCGGCTGAGCGCTGCCGCCACCCGGCTCGGCGCGCTGCTGTCCCGTTCCGGCTCCGACGCGCTCACCGCGGCGGAAACCGGCCTGCTGCAAGAGCTTCTGGCTCGGCTCGGCACATAGGAACACCTCAGGACAACGGGCGTCGCGACCGCGGCGTCCGGCGATACCGCACACCTTCACGCAGGAGAACTCCCATGAGCACCAACACCGGGCGCGTCGCGATCGTCACCGGCGGATCCCGTGGCATCGGCCGCGAGGCGGCGCAACGCCTTGCCTCGGAAGGATTTCCGGTCGTCGTCAACTACGCGGGCAACGAGGCTGAGGCCGCCAAGGCGGTCACGACGATCACCGAGGCGGGCGGGCGCGCCATCGCCTTCCGCGCCGACGTCAGCGACCCGGAGGCGGTCGCCGCGCTCTTCGACGCAGCCGAGGAGGAGTACGGCGGGGTGGACGTGGTCGTGCACGCGGCGGGCGTCATGAGCGACCCCACGCCGATCGCGGACACCGACTTCGACCTGCTCGACCGGGTGCACCGCGTCAACATCCGCGGCACCTTCGCGGTGGACCAGCAGGCGGCGCGGCGCGTCCGCGACGGCGGCGCGATCATCAACTTCTCCACCTCGGTGCTCGGCCTGTCCCTGCCCGGCTACGGCGTCTACGCGGCGACCAAGGGCGCGGTCGAGGCGATCACCCTGATCCTGGCCCGCGAGCTGCGGGGCCGCGACATCACGGTCAACGCCATCGCCCCCGGTCCCACGGCGACGGATCTGTTCCTCACGGGCAAGGACGAGGAGACGATCGCCAGGATGGCCGCCCAGCCGCCGCTGGCCCGCCTCGGCCGTCCCACCGACATCGCCGAGGCGGTCTCCTTCCTCGCCGGACCGGCCCGCTGGGTCAACGGCCAGACCATCCGCGTCAACGGCGGCATCGCCTGACGCCCGCCATCGCGGGGTCGTGCCCTGAGTGGGTCCACCCCTTCGCGGTCAGTGAAGCCCGAACGGCCGCGCCGTAATGGAGGATCATCCAGTGTTATCCATGATCACTGGGGCATCCTCCATGGCGACGCCGCTCGTCGCGGTGATGAGCTGGGTCCATGGAGCTGACCTCGTCGATCACGCGGGTGACGGTGCCCGCCAAGCAGGGCCGGGCCGTGCGCGCACGGGCCGGAGACCTGGTCCGGGTGAGCACGCCGGAGGGAGCGCAGGTAGGTGACCTGTTCGCCTTCGTCGCAGGCGACCCCGCCGAGCACCTGAGCGCGGCGCACACCCGCGGGCACGTCAACCGGCTGTTCCCCGGCGTGGGCGAGCAGTTCGTGACCACCCGCAGGCGGCCCGTCCTGACCCTGGTCGCCGACACCTCGCCGGGGCGTCACGACATGCTCATCCCCGCCTGTGACCCCGCCCGCTACCAGCGGCTCGGCCACCCGGGCTGGCACGCGTCGTGCGCGGAGAACCTGGCCACCGCGCTGGAGGGACTGGACATCGGCACCGCCACGGTGCCCCAGCCGGTGAACCTGTTCATGGACATCCGAGTGTCCCCGACCGGCGAGCTGGAGTGGCGGTCCTCGCCCGCCCCCGCCGGTGCCGCCGTGACTCTGCGGGCCGAGCTGGACTGCGTCGTGGTCGTCTCGGCCTGCCCGCAGGACCTGGTCGGCATCAACGGCACGGAGACCGGTCCGCTGCTGATCGAAGTCGGGGCAGCGCAGTGAAGTGGCTCGACCGGGCCGAGTCGGTGGATGTGCGCACTGCCTTCATCACCCTGCTGCCGGACCGCGCGCTCCGCGAGGCCGAGGCGAGCGCTGAACGGCACCGCGCCAACGCCGTAAAGGGACCGCTCGACGGGGTTCCCGTGGTGTGGAAGGACATCTTCGACATCGAGGGCACCGTCACCACCAACGGCTCGGCGACCCGCGCCGCCGTTGCGGCCGCCACCGCCGACGCCCCCGTGGTCGCCAGGCTCGCGGCGGCCGGGGCCGTGTCCATCGGGAAGACCAACCTCAGCGAGTTCGCCTTCACCGGGCTCGGCCTCAACCCGCACTTCGGTGACCCCGTCAACCCGCTGGCGCCCGACCGCGTGCCCGGCGGTTCCTCCTCCGGCTCGGCCGTCGCGGTCGCGGCCGGAGCCGCGGAGGTCGGGATCGGCTCGGACACCTCCGGCTCGATCCGCGTCCCCGCCGCCTACTGCGGGCTCGTCGGATACCGGCCGAGCACATCGCGCTACGACCGCGGGGGAATGCACCCGTTGTCGCCCCAGCTGGACAGCGTCGGTGTGCTGGCGAGGTCGATGGACGTGATCACCGCGGTGGACGCGGTGCTGCGCACACGTCCGGTCGCCCCGGCAACCCGGCGGCGGCTGGTGGTGCCCATCGGGGAGCTGACCGAGGACTGCGCTCCGGAGATCTGCGAAGAGTTCGAAGCGGTCGTGAAAACCCTTGAACAGCAAGGCTTCCCTGTGGTGCGGAGGAGAGTTCGCGCACTGGAGGACACGCAGCTCCTCCTCGACGAGCACGGTCCGTTGGTGCTCGCCGACGCCTACCGAGCCCATGGGCACCTCCGGGACTCACCGCACATCGACCCACTTGTCGCGCGTCGGCTCAGCCGTTACGAGCCGAACAGCGAAGACCCTGTCCGCCAAGCCCTTCCCGAGTTGAAGCGGCGTGTTCAGTCCGAACTGGACGGTGAGGTGCTGTTGTTCCCCACCGTCCGCGACCCGGCTCCCACGGTGGAGTCGGTGACGAGGGACCTGGACGTCGCCGAAGCCGTGAACCGGCGGGTCCTGCGCAGCACGATGCTCACCAGCCACCTGGACATGCCAGGCGTGTCGCTGGGCACCGTGCTGCTGTCGGCCACCACGCACCACGACGATCTCCTGCTGGCCACGGCGACCGAGGTGGAGCGGTGCGTCCTTCCCGGCCAGAACAATCGAAAGGCAGTCCGATGAGCATGTCCCACCCCGCCCTCTCCCCGTTCCGCCTCGGCGAGCACGAGCTTCCCTCGCGCTACGCGGTCGCGCCGATGACCAGGGTCTCGGCCTCGCCCGATGGCGTCCCGACCGACGAGATGGCGCGCTACTACGCCGAGTTCGCCGAAGGCGGGTTCCCGCTCGTGATCACCGAGGGGGTCTATCCCGACGCCGCGCACAGCCAGGGCTACCTCAACCAGCCCGGCCTGGCCTCCGCCGAGCACGTCGAGGGGTGGCGCCGGGTCACCGGCGCCGTGCACGCGGCAGGCGGAGTCGTCATCGCCCAGCTCATGCACGCCGGGGCGTTGTCGCAGGGCAACCGGTACACCTCGGAGCGGATCGCCCCGTCCGCGGTTCAGCCGCGCGGCGAGATGATGCCCGAGTACGGCGGCAGCGGCCCGTGGCCGACTCCGCGTGCGATGTCCACAAAGGACATCGAGGAGGTGGTGGCGGGATTCGCCGCCGCCGCGGGCAATGCGGTGGCCGCCGGGTTCGACGGCGTCGAGGTGCACGGGGCCAACGGCTACCTGCTCGACCAGTTCATCACCGACTACACCAACCAGCGCACCGACTCCTACGGCGGGCCGATGGCCAACCGGATCAGGCTCGCCGCCGAGGTCGTGCGCGCGATCAAGGAGGCGGTGCCGCCGGGGTTCGTGGTCGGGGTCCGGCTGTCCCAGACCAAGGTCAACGACTTCACCTACCGCTGGCCCGACGGGGAACGCGACGCCGAGGCCGCCTACACGGCTCTGGCCGCGGCAGGGGCCGACTACCTGCACATCGCCAGCGAGGGCCGCAACTGGCTGGACACCGCCCGGCTGGCTGGCGGGCGCACGACCACCGGCATCGCCCGCGAGGTCACCGGACTGCCCGTGATCGCCAACGGGGGGATGCACGACGCGGTCCTCGCCGAGCGGGTGCTCGACGGCGGGCACGCGGACCTGCTGTCCGTGGCACGGGCGGCGCTGGCCAACCCGGACCTGCCGCGCCGAGTGGCCAAGGACGTCGAGCTGGAGCGCTTCGACCACGGCATGCTTGACCCCGAGGTGACCCTGGACAACGTGCGCCGCTGGCGGGAGAGCAGGCAGGCATGACGACGAACTCCTGGCTCGGCGGGGCGGCCGCGGTCGCCACCCTGACCTTCGACGTGGACGCGGAGAGCCCGGTGCTGGCAGCCGGGGCCCACTACGCCGAGCACCTCATGACGATGTCGCACCAGTCCTACGGCCCGGACGTGGGGGTGCCGCGCATCCTGGACATGCTCGACGAGCTCGGTGTCCCGGCGACGTTCTTCGTCCCCGGGTGGGTCGCGGAGCACCGGCCGGGGCTCGCCGCGTCCATTGTGGAGCGTGGTCACGAGGTCGCCCACCACTCCTACGCCCACCGTGCGCCGACCTCGATGAGCGAGGGGGAGGAGCGGGACGACTTCGCCAGGGCGATGGAGGTCTTCGCCAGGCAGGGCATCGAGATCCTCGGCCACCGCGCGGCCCTGTGGGGCGCGCGGTGGCAGACCCCGGGACTGGTCGCGGAGCACGGCCTGCGCTACGACTCCTCGTTGATGGCCGACGACCGGCCGTACCGGATCGCCACCGGGCGGGGCGAGATCGCCGAGCTGCCCGTGCACTGGTCGCTCGACGACTGGGAGCAGTACGCCTTCCTGCCGGAACCGCACATCGGCTCGGTGATCGAGTCGCCGGTCAAGGCGCTGGAGATGTGGCGGGCGGAGCTGGACGGGATGCGGCACTACGGCTGCCTGTTCAACCTGTGCTGCCATCCGTTCCTCTCCGGGCGACCCGGGCGGGTCATGGCGTTGCGGCGGCTGGTCGAGTACGCGCTGGAGTGCGGCGACGTGGCCTTCGTCCGGTGCGCCGACCTGGCGGAGAGGGTGCTCGCCGATCCCGCGCTCGCCGCCAGGCCGCTGCCTGCGCCGCCCAGCTACCCGGAGAAGCCCTCCGCTTCGAGCGCGAGGTAGAGGTCCACCCGGTCCTCGGTGCGCGCGACGTCGCGGCCGGTCAGCTCGGTGACCTTGGCGAGGCGGTTGCGCAGCGTGTTGACGTGCACGTACAGCGCCTCCGCCGTGGCGGCCCACTGCCCGCCGTTGTCGAGGAAGGCCCGCACCGTGGCGACGAGCTCGCTGCCGCGCTGCGCGTCGTGCTCCCGCAGCGGACCCAGCACCACGTCGGCGAAGTCCCGCAAGGTGTCCGCGTCGTGCAGGCCGAGCAGGAGGCGGTGGGTGCCCAGCTCGGCGACGGTCGCCACGCGTGGTCCCCCGGAACGGCGGCGCAGTACGTGGCAGGCGTCGCGTGAGCGCACGAGGGGCTGCTTGAGCCCGGCGGAGGTCTCCGCGCCGCCCCCGATCCCGACCACCGTCCGCAGACCGGGGAAGCGCTCGTCGACCGCTCGCGCCAGCCGCTCGGCGATCTCGCGCAGCTCGTCCTCGGCGCGCCGCCACGGCAGCACCGCCACCACGTCCCCGGTGCCCCCGGCGACGGCGGCCGGGGTGTTCTCGGCGAGGAAGAACTCCGTGACGGCCTCGGCGAGACCGGGCAAGGTCGGCGCGCTCGTGCTGCCGGCGAACGCGAGCGCGAGCACGGCGAGGGCACCGCCGGGGTCCACGCCGAACGCGCGCAGCCTGCCGGGAACCTCCGCCGCCCGCTGCGGACCGGAGAGGACCATGTCCAGCAGCTCGCTGGCGAAGCGCAGCTCGATCGCGTGCACCGCCTGCTGCTTGGCCACCTCCAGGCTGAGGAACCGGGCGGCCTGCTCCAGCGCGTCGCGTTCCCCGCTGTCGAGCTCGCGCAGCGGGCGCAGGCAGAGCAGGGCGGCGTCGAGGTCTCCGACGGCGCCGACGAGGAAGACGCTCGCCGTGACGCCGTCGCCGAGGTCAGCCTCCAGCGGCGGCGGGCGGTCGCCCAGGCGCTCCGCGGCGACGTGGCGCTGGTCCGCGGTCAGCTCGGCCCCACCGGCCGCGAGCAGCCGCCCTGCCCGGTCGACGACCGCCAGCGGCAGGTCGTGGTCCCGGCGGAGCACCTCCAGCACCCCGGAGGCCCCCGCGCCTCGCGACAGCGCCGCCGTGAGGGCGTCACCGCGCCGGACCATGCCCAGCAGGCTCGACTGGCGCATCTCCGCGTAGTGGCCCGCCGCGGCCCGCGTGACGGCCGTGAACGGCACACCGATCGCGATCTCCACCAGCGGCAGCCGCGCCGCGGTGCAGGCGTCGATCACCGCCCTGGGCGTGCGGGGCATCTGCTCGCGCAGGCCGAAGACGACCCCGGCGGCGCCCGCGCGCACGACGTCGGCGACGAAGTCCGCCGCCTCGGCCTGCTCCAGCCACATCCCGTTGGTGAGCACCAGCTCGCGTTCCCGCACGTACGGCGAGGGGTCGGGCAGCTCGGTGTTGTGCACCCACACCACGCGCTCGTCGAGGGCGCCGGGCCGCCCCTCCACGAGCAGCCGCAGCCCCAGCGCCGGATCGTCCAGCAACGAGCGAATCGTGAACACGGTGTGAACTTATACAGGGCGGCGGCCAAGGGGTGGATGTTCCTCCACTGCCCCGAGGGTGCCCCGGGTGCTTCGGTAAGGCAGATCACCCCGAACCCTGGAGGTTGCGATGGCGGTGGAGCAGTCGGGAAACGTGCCCTTCGACGCGCACGGGATCGAGCCGATTCCCGACCACGGGCGGGATTCCACGCCGTGGGAGCAGTTCTGGATCTGGTCCGGCGCCAACATCGCACCCATCAACTGGGTGCTCGGCGCGCTCGGCGTCACCCTCGGGCTGAGCCTGGTCGAGACCCTCGTCGTGGTCGCGCTCGGCAACCTCGTCGGCTGCGCGGTCTTCGGTCTGTGCAACGTGATGGGCCACCGCACCGGCGTGAACCAGATGGTCCTCGGCCGGGCGCCCTTCGGCAGGCGCGGCGCGGTGGTCCCCGGCGTGGTGCAGGGCCTGCTGACGATGGCGTGGGTCGGGGTGAACACCTGGGTCGTGCTCGACCTGATGCTCGCCGTGCTGCGCCAGCTCGGCGTCGAAGGCGGCCCGTGGCTCAAGTACGTCGTCGCCGCGGTGATCATGATCGCGCAGCTGTGGCTCGCGCTCTACGGCTTCTACGCGATCCGGACCTTCGAGAAGTACACCGTGCCCGCGACGGTGCTGGTCATGGCGGTGATGACCGTCCTCGCGCTCAGCCAGGCGAAGCTGGACTGGACCGCGGCGGCCGCCACCACCGTGCCGGACAAGGTCACGGCGGTGACCCAGCTGCTGACGGCGATCGGAGTGGGCTGGGGCATCTCGTGGGTGCCCTACTCCGCCGACTACAGCCGGTTCGTGCGTCGCGGCGCCTCGACGCGTTCGGTGTTCTGGGCCTCGGCCCTGGGCATGTACCTGCCGACCGTGTGGCTCGCGGCGCTCGGCGCGTGCCTGGCCAGCGCGGGCGGCAGCAGCGACCCGTCCGCGATCGTCATCGGCACGTTCGGCACGATGGCGCTGCCGGTGCTGTTGCTGATCATGCACGGGCCGGTCGCCACCAACATCCTCAACCTCTACTCGTGCTCCCTGGCCGCGCTGTCCATCGGAGTTCGCCTGGCACGCTGGAAGCTCACCCTCATCGCGGGCGCGGTCGCCACAGCCGTGCTGCTGCTCCTGATGGGCGCGGACAGCTTCGCGCACGCCTTCGACAACTGGATGTCCTCGATCCTGATCTGGATCAGCCCCTGGGCGGCCATCGTGCTGGTCGACTACTTCGTGCTGCGCCGCGGACGGCTCGACGTGTCCTCGCTCTACAGGGGACCCGCGGTGGTGAACTGGCGCGCGCTGCTCTGCCTCGGCCTGGGCGTGGTCGCGGCGTGGACGTGGCAGTACGGACTCGTGCCGGCGATGCGCGGTCCGCTGGCCCTCGCGATGAACAACACCGACTTCTCGTGGCTGTCCGGATCGGTGGTGGCCGGTGGGCTCTACTACCTGCTCCAGCGCGTCAGAGCGCGGTCCGGGGCAGCCAGTGCTCCAGCGGCGTCCGATCACCTGTGACCTGAGCCGGAGACCGTCACGTGGGCGGGCGAAGTGGTGCCCTCCCACGTGACACCGGCCGGAGTACGGGGTGCTGGCGGGTGTGGTCACCTCGGCCTGACAGCAGATCACCCCCGCCAGGGCTGGGCCGAGGCCGAAGATGCCAAGCGGTACCCCGCCGTGGCGCACCGACCCCGTGCCGCTGTGTGCGCGTGGACCGGCTGGAATGGTGAGGGGTGGTAAGGCCTGCCGACGAAGATCGTCAGCAGGCCTTCTGGCCGGCAACTGGTGGGCGATACAGGGATTGAACCTGTGACCTCTACCGCGTCAACTAAGATCAACAATGGCTCTGAACTGCGGAAGTAAGTCGGGGTGCACGCCATTCCAGGCGGTTTTCCGCTGGCGCCGGTCGAAGTGACGGAAGCGATTCGCTCGTATCTGAATCGAATCCACGCTCGCTGGAATTCGAATCACATTCGCCGCAGTAGAGGTCCTGTGGTCGCCGCGCCAGGAAACCGTTCACCCTGGAGCGCGAAATCTGGTCCTGGCAGGCTCGGCAGGTCCTTCGCCTAGCGAGCCCGACGTCGTCACGAGTACATAACTCGATTCCTGGAGGGCTTAGCCCGGTGTAAGGCGCTCATCGCTGTGATCACCGCTGTGATTGGCGATCCGGGCCACGACATCCGCTGCCGTCGCGGTGATCACTCCGGCGAGGGCGGCCAATGCGAGAGCGGGCCCACCGCGACGTCTCCTGTCCAAGACGTTCTTGGAAAAGTATCTGTTACAGCCACCTGCACTGGTTGACATTGGTGTCCACGTACTCGGACCAGCGAATATTGATCGTGGCTCCAAGCCAGGTGTTGCTAAATGCTTTCACGCATCCGTAGTCGTATCCACCACTCGTGTAGTCCACGCGAATTCTGATCGAAGTGGGGCCGCAATGACCGTAGTAGGCAGAACCGTTTTCCTGATAGTGTCCGCAGGCGGAAGCTGTGGCCGCGAACTGCGGTTGTGGTGCGGCGTTCGCTGTCGTGGTCAGAATTGTCCCCGCCGCGACGGCGGTCGCGATCGTAACGACGGCCCGGAGGTTTCTGCGCATGGGAGTGTGCCTTCCGGCTAGTGGACAATGTCGGAGGGCACACTATAGATAACCTTGAAGTAGTCGCAGCGACTTCATGCCTGCCTGAAGCTGCTTCCTGTCAGGCGGAATGCGAATCACCTTCATTGCACTAGGTGGCTCGATGAATCGTGAGAAGTGGCTGCGGAGTTCGACTTCACCCTCTCGCACTCCGCCGAGTTGGCCGAGCGCGTGCTGCTGCCGCCGAGCACGCGGTGAGTCCCTGGGCTACATCGACCCGCTGTGGTCAGTCATCGAAATCGGATTCCGCGTTGTTGATCGATGAGATCGTCCGCGAGGGCGCCCGTCGGATGTTGGCCGAGGCGTTGAGCACGACGAGTCCCTTGCTACGCAACGGTCCCAGCCAGTCCGGCGCGCGCGGCTCGGCCCGCCATCACTCGGTCCACAACGCGAAGATCGGTAACACCCTCGCGACGCAGGCCGGCACGGCCAGCGGCCCCGCTACGGACACCATCTCCCGCGCGGCCGAGTCCGCCGAGTACGCACGCCATGTTCGCGGTGGCCAGCCAGGTGTCACCGGGGCCCACATCCAGTCGGTCGACGCGACCACGTTCGAGCCGGTCCTTGCCGACGATATCGGGCCACAGCACACGAAGGCACGGCTCGAGCGGTGGGGTGCCGCTCCGGCCGGGAGCGCGCCGAGGAGCACGACCGCGGTTCCCGCGGCGGCGAGCCGAGGACCGGCCCGGCCTCGGTGAGAGTCGTGTCGCCCGAGGTCGCGATGCCGAAGTCGGTCAGCACCACCCGGTCGCCGTCGAGCAGGATATTGGCCGACTTGACGTCGCGGTGCGCGGCCCCCAGCGCACGCAGCAGCCGCAACCCCATCGCGGCGACACGCACCTCGGGCAGCGGCCCTCGGCACGCACGACCTGCGCGAGCGACGGCCCCTCGACCAGTTCCATCACGATCAGTGGGCTGCCGCCCTCGACGATCACGTCGTGGACCGCGACCACACCGGGATGCCGCAACCCCGCGGCCGCTCGTGCCTCGCGCAGCACCCGGCGTGCGGACTCGTCGTCGGCGGCGTCGCGGCGCAGGAACTCGTCGTGCGCGCGCCACACCACGCCCATCCCGCCGTGACGAGCCGCGCGACCCGCCGGTAGCCACCGGCGGCAAGTCGGTCACGCATGAGGAGAAAGGTGCCGAGTAATTGCCCGGCTACGGCAAGTTCTTTCCGGACTGGGCGCGAACCCCGTACGCGGCGAGGAAGACACGGACGCCCTCGTCGGCAACTTCGTCCAGCTCGGCCTTCGTGCAGATGGCCGCATTGCCCATGAACGCGGTGCGCTGCAACGGGATCGACACGACGAGCCAGGTGAACAGGTAGGCCGCGCGCTCAGGGTCGTCGACCTGGAGCAAGCCGCGCTCGGTCAGGCGCGTCAGGGTTTCCGCCAACAGGCCGGTCGTCCGCACCCAGCTGCGTTCGTAGTACTGGCGGCCCACCTCGGGGAACCGGTCCGCCTCGGCCATCACCAGGCGGCGCATCTGGAGGACCTCGGGGTTCATGATCCCGGCGACCGTGACCCTGGCATGCCGGCGCAACGCGTTCTCCAGGTCATCGGTCTCGGCGAGGGTGAGGATGTGCGGCCGGAAGAACTCGTAGCCGCGGTCCACTGTCTCGAGGACGACCGCGGTGAACAGCTCCTCCTTGTCGGCGAAGTACTGGTACACGGTCCGCTTGGACGCACCGGCCGCCGCGGCGACCGCGTCCATGCTGGTGCCGAGGTAGCCGTGCGTGGTGAAGACCTTTCGCGCGGCGGCCACGATCTCCGCGCGCTTGGCGGCTGACCGCTCCTCGCGGCGTCCTGCCATGGACGACTCCCTTGACTCAAGAAACTAGGCGGTTTAGTTTTCTGACATGAACACTAGCCAGTGTAGTTTTGTCCTCGCGTGCTCAGCCGGACGGGCGGTGTGAGATGACCGTCATCGCCGCAATCCTGACCTCGGCGCTCGCGTCCTTCGTGATCAGCTCCGTCTGGTACTCGGTGCTGGACCGCGACCGAGCCTCGGACGGCCGCCCGTCGCCGCTGCGGATCGTCGCCGAGTTCGGCCGCAGCGCCCTGGTGGCGGGCGCCATCGTCGGATTGGCGAAGGCCATGGACATCGCGACGATCGGCCCGATGCTGCTGCTCGCGCTCGTGCTGTGGGTGGCGTTCCCGTTCGTGCTGCTGTCCGGATCGGTCATGTGGGACAAGGTTCCGGTGGCAACAGCGGCCCGGCATGGCGGAGACTGGCTGATCAAGCTGCTCGCCGTGGGCACCATCGTCGGTCTGTGGCTCTAGCGGAGGACATCGTGAGTTACGACAAGGACCCGCGCGTGGACGACTACATCGACAAGCTGCCGGACTGGCAGCAGCAGATCTGCCACCAGGTGCGCGACATCGTGCACGCGGCCGACCCCGAGGTCGTCGAGACGATCAAGCGGACGGTCCAGCCGTACTTCGTGCTCAACGGCAACGTCTGCGCGCTGCTCGCCGCCAAGAACCACGTGAACGTGTTCCTCTACGACGGCGGCATCGTCCCCGACCCCGAGGGCATCATCACTGCCGGGCACCAGAACAAGACCGGCCGGATGATCTCCTACCACGAGGGCGAGCCGATCAACGTGCCCGCGCTCACTCGGTATCTCAAGCACATCATCGCGAACAACCGCGCAGGCGGCTGGCGCAAGATCAAGGCCGCGCAGGGGTTGTGACGCCCTACCGGCTGAACGCCACCTGCCACAGGATGATCGCCAGGACGAATCAGCGTGAACGCGAGGTCGATGCCGATCCCGCCTGCCCGGGCGGTGGCGGCATCCGCCGTGCCGGCGCGATCACCCTGGCGAACCGGCCGGGAACTCCTTCCGCGGCACCTGATCAGAAGATCGGACCACTATCACCTGCGCGCGGAAACTGTCATTCTTGCGCGGAAACTACAGCGGCAAGTGCAGGTTCCCACGACTGTTTTCATTTGATCTTGTAGTGGCCTGCGGTTTTGACCCGTGTCTCGCTGACTTTCCGCGCTACCTGTCGCGCGGGCTTCTGGGCTGGCGCGTCCGTGGACTGTCGCCCCGGCCGATGCGGACCTTAAAGTCGTCGATCTCGGTTGATCGCAAGTGAGCAGCGTTGGCGCGTTTCCCAGTTGGTTCACGAAGGCGTGCCACGACCCGAGACAGGGCCGGCGCCACCGGATCAGCGGTGGCGCATCAGCCCACTCCGGTGGGCGAGGACGACTGCCTCGACCCGGTCCCGCATGCCGAGCCGCCCGAACAACAGGGACACGTAGGTCTTGACAGTCGTTGGCCGCAGCCCGAGCCGTGCGGCGATTTCCGCGTTGGTCAGCCCCTCGGCCACCAGCCGCAGCAGGTCCACCTCACGGCTGGACAGGGCGCTGATCCTAGCGTCGGGCTCGGGCAGTTCCACCGCGTCGAGCACCTTGCGTGCCACCGAGGGGGAGAGCTGAGCTTTCCCGGCTGCGACGGAGCGCACCGCGTTCAGGATCTCCTCCCGCCGGGCGTCCTTGAGCAGGAACCCGTCCACACCCGCCCGCAGAGCGCCATGCACGTACGCGTCGTCGTCGAACGTGGTGAGGATGAGGATTCTGGTCGCGGGCTCGGCCGCCTTGATCCGCCGCGCCGCCTCGATCCCGTTGACCCCGGGCATGCGGATGTCCAGCAAGGTCACGTCGGGCCGCAGCCGCCACACCTCCGTGACGGCCTGCTCACCGTCGGCCGCCTCACCGACGACCTCGAAGCCGTCCGCCTCGTCGAACAGCAGCCGCAACCCCAGGCGGCTGATCCGCGAGTCGTCGGCGATCATGACCCGGATCCCGGTCATCTCGGCAGCCTCGCCCGCACCGACCAGCCGCCTCCCGCCGTGGGCCCGGCGTGGAAGGTGCCCCCGAGCGCCCGGACTCGGTCGGCCATCCCGGCAAGCCCCAGCCCGCTCGCGTTCTCGTGCCCTGAGCCGGAATTGGTCACCTCGATGTCCACGGCCACCGCACTGTGTCCGATGTGGATGGTGACGTTGCCGTCGCCGTGGCGGACGGCGTTGGTCAGAGCCTCCTGGGCGATCCGAAAGGCGACCGAGCCGGTTGCCTCCGGCATTCCCTTCGGGTCGCCTTCGACCACCAGTCGTACCGGCACGCCGGCTGTCCTGGTGAGATCGACCAGATCCGGCAGCCGGTCCAGGCCCGGGCGGGAGTTCCCCTTCTCCCGCAACACCTCCCGGGTCTCGGTCAGTCCCTCGCGGCCGGCGCGTTCGATCTCCGCGAGCACCTGCCCGGCCAGCTCAGGCTGGTCACGAGCTCCGCGCGCCAGTGTGACCACCCCGGTCAGTGTGCTCGCCAGTACGTCATGCAGTTCCCGTGTCACATAAGCCCGCTCCTCGGCGGCGGCGCGTTCGACGAGCAGTTCCTGCTGTGCCTGCCGCACACGTCGACTGTGCCCCAGGGCCCAGAACGCCGCGGTGATGCCCAGCGACTGCACGGCGAAGAACACGAACCGAGGCCACGAGACGTCATCCTGCGCGAGGGCCCACGCCACCGCGGGGGTGCAGGCCAGGACGAACACGAGCCGGGGAAAGGGTTTCGGCGAGGCCGCCACGGAATAGACCGCGAGCCAGGAACACGGAGTCAACAGACCCTGGAGATAGGGCTCAGCGACCACGGCCGTGGCAAGGGCCACTTCGACGGCTCCGAGCACCAGGAGCGGATGAACCCGCCGCCACGCCAGAGGAACGCAGCCGACGACCACGACGACGTGCCCGAACGCGGTAAGGGCGGTCACGTGCTCGCGAGAGGCCGTGTGGTAGATCGCGAGGCCGAGCGCGGTGGCGCCGATCGCGAGCGCGCCGTCGGGAACGCGGAGCTGTCCGAACACGCCGCAACGATAGACGGGCGCGATACTGACCCCGGTCAGTTTCGAGGTCAGCCCCCGGGGCGACGCCCAATGTCCTCATCGGCGGCAGGCTGTCGGGAGTGATCGTTCGACCGCTCGTCCTGCTCCTGGCAACCGCCGCCTGCACCGCCCCGTCCCCGGTGGCATGGCAAGGTTGCCCGAAGACCCCAGACCTGGAGTGCTCGACCACCACGGTCCCCGTGGACTGGGATCGTCCGGGGGGTCGGTCGATCACCCTCGACGTCGCCCGCCTCAAAGCCACCGATCCGGACAAGAGGATCGGCGTGGTGCTGTTCAACCCGGGTGGTCCCGGAGCGTCCGGCATCTCGGCACTGGCCCGCGCGAAGTCGGCCTTCGCGGGACTGCGCACCCGTTTCGACGTGGTCACCTGGGACCCGCGCGGCACCCTGCTGGCGAAGGCTCCGTCCTGTGTGGACGGCCCGGTCAGCGACGCTCCCGCGGACCGGGCGGACTACGAGCGCAAGGCGAAGGACAACGCCGCTCTGGTTGCTCGCTGCCGCGACACCGACCCGGAGCTGTTCGACCACAGCGACTCCGCCTCCCAGGCCAGGGACATGGATCAGATCCGCAAAGCTCTGGGCGAGGACACGATCTCCTACTTCGGCCAGTCCTACGGCGGAGTGTTCGGCGTCACCTACGCCCGTTTGTTCCCGGGGCGGCTGCGGGCCATGGCGCTGGACGGCATCATCAACCACACCGCCGACAATGCCGCTCTCGAAGCGATGATGCAGACCACCAACCAACGTGCTTTCACGGAGTTCGCCGCCCGTCACCCGCGCGAGGCCGCCGCGTGGCGGGATCTGCTCACCCGCGCTCCGATCCCTGTCAAAGGCGCTCCGAAACCGTTGTCCTACAACGCCTTCGACCTACAGAACGCGGCATACACCCTACTGATCGACAACGCCAAGCACGCCGAGCTGGCGGCGGCGATCAACCAGGCACGCCAAGGCGACGCCACGCTCTTCGCCGCCCGCGCCGGACAGCGGAAGTTCTGGACCCCCGCCTTCGGACTCGCCACCCAGTGCGCGGACGGCTTCCGCTACGAAAACTACGACGACTACGCGGTATCAGCGGAACGCGAAAAGCGCACCGCCCCAGACTTCCCGACCTTCCGATCCGGATACCAGGCATCCACGTGCGCGGGCTTCCCTGTCCCCACCCGCAATCCGCGCGGCCCGCTGAGCACAGCGAAACTGCCCCCGCTGCTCGGTGTCTCGGGACTGGTGAACCAGCCGGAAACCCAAGACGTCATCCGCCGCGTCCCGAACTCGACCATGCTGCCGATTCAAAAATGGGCACACGTGCTGTACCAACACGACCCGGCCGCACGTGATCAGGTCGACCACTACTTCACCGGCTAACAGTGTCTTCCCAGAGCTTGAAGGCGTGTAGGCCCGCGCGGACGAAGAAGCCGCGTAGCAAGGCGGCTAGCGACCGATGTGGTGGGGACACGCCAGCCTCCTCTCAGTGATCTTTCGCCTACGAAACGCAGACGAGATCTTGATGAGAAAACGAAGTCATTAATGAGAACCTGCATCGAGTGGCTGTAGGTTCCGCTCGCAGTTTTCGTTTGATCTTGTAGCAGCCTACGGATTCGGCCCGTGTCTCCCAACCGTCAGACACAACGCGCGCCCCAACGGCGATGCAAGTCTTGTCTCACCTATGTTGCGCAAGCGCAACATAGGCGCAGAATCGGCGAGAAAGTGCAATCAATAATGGGAACCTACAGCAAGAGAACCAACTGGGTGGGTAGCTCCCGCGTAGCCGTCTCCTCGATGCCGGTAGGGCTCGATCTTGACAACCTGTCCGAAGTCCGGTGCGTCGATCATCAGACCTCCACCGAGGTAGATACCCACGTGACGGATCTTGGTGGAGGGATTGCCGTAGAACACGAGATCACCGGGATTCTCGACACGCGGTCAGGCGGGGGACCGGGCAGCGGATGTGGAGTCTGACCAGCGACGGGACCAGTTCGTCGATCCCCGGCTGGCGCGGACGACCGTGGACGCGTGGATCGGGGAGTGGTCGGAGGCGCACGATGTGAGCGAAGGGACGTGGGCGGAGTACAACTCCCACCTGCGGAACCACGTTCTGCCTCGCTTCACCGACGTGGCCTTGGGAGAGGTCACGAGAATCGCGGCGAAGGGCTGGGTGAAAAAGCTCCGCCGGTCCCTGGCGGAATCGACTGTCCGGGATGTGGTGACGCTGTTCTCGATGATCCTGGGGTGAGGCTGTCGATGAGGGGTTGATCGGGGCGAACCCGTGCCGGAAGCTGCGGATCGATGTCGGGGACCGCCCGGAGCGTCCCCATGCCAGTCCGGACGAGGTCGATGCCCTGGCCGTGCGGGCTTCGCCGGAGAACGCTGTGTTGATCATCACCGCCGCCTACTGCGGGATGCGGTGGGGGGAGCTGGCGGGGTTGCAGTGGAGCCGGATCAACCTGGACGCCGGAGAGATCACCATCGACCCGGAGGTCGGCGCCTTGCACGAAGCCGACGGGCGCCTGCGGCTCGGGCCGCCGAAGACCCCCGCCAGCGTCCGAACCGTCTACCTGCCGGGGTTCCTCGTCGAGACACTCACCGAACTACGGCACCGCCACCCGACAGCGCGGTTTGTGTTCACCGGCGCGGACGGAGGCTGTATCGCCGCTCCAACTTCCGCCGCCGGGTCTGGCTGCCACCCCTGGCCGGTGACCCGGCTCGGAGTTGGGCTCCCGTCCAGCCGGGCATGCACTCGGACAGCAAACGGCCCGTTGACGAAGATCGTCAACGGGCCGTCTGACCAGCAAAACATACTGGTGGGCGATACAGGGATTGAACCTGTGACCTCTACCGTGTCAACTAAGATCAACAACTACTCTGACCTGAGGAAATAAGACTTCAGCAGGTCGCACGGCTGTGTTGGGAGCCGTTCGGCGCTGTTCAACCCGGTTGGACGCGCCTGGCGGCTCCCAATCTGCTCCCACGTTCTGCTCCCATCGGCAGTTTCGCACCGTGGTCAGCACTGGCATGCGTTCAGTGCTTGGTGCAATGGGGCCGTGGCAGTCGGCAGCGCCGGACGCGGTCATCGACTGGCGACTCGCGCCCCTCCGGGCACACGACGCCTCTTCCAAAGCCATCCCGCTCGGTGGGATGCTGATCGGCTTGCCCGCGACCGCGTCGCGTCATCCCGGTCGTTGTTCACCGGCCGAGACGACATCTACGCCTACCGGCGGGAACACGACGGTACGAAGAGCTGGGGGTCGACCCCAAGACTGTTGGCCAGGCTGGCGGGTGTCCGGGGAGGCGTAGTCCGACTTGATCAAGGCTTATGGAAGCATCTGCTCCTGCGATGGCTATGTCCACTGTTCCTGTGCGAGGGGTGCATTGTTCAGCTGATTGCGGAGGGCTCGCCAGTTCGGCAGGAACGTGTCCATGAGCTTGGTGAAGCGCGGGCCGTGGTTCCGTTCGAGGTGGTGCGTCATCTCGTGGACGACGATGTATTCCAGGCAGTCTGGGTGTTTCTTGGCGAGTTCGACGTTAAACCAAATGTGGCCTGTTTCGCGGTTGCATGATCCCCATTTGGTCTTCATGCGCCTGATAGTCCACCTTGGCACTGACACGTCCAGTCGGGGTTCCCACTTGATAATCAGGCTCGGGATCGTCTGTCGCAGTTGTTCCCGGTGCCATCGATCGAGCAGTGTGCGTCGTTGTTCGGCTGTCGTGCCCGCAGGTACGTACAGCAGCAATCGCTCGCCGTCTATCTCGAAGTGAGGGCGTCCAGGACGCTCGATAACTTTCAGTCGGTAGCGAGTTCCCCACATGTAGTGAGACTCGCCTGTGACCATCTCGCGCTCGGACTGACGTGCGGCGGAGCGAAGCTCCTCGCGTCGCTGCTTGATCCACGGCAGCCGTTGGATCACGGCCAATCGGACGTGCTCGTCGTCAAGCTTGTATGGAGCTGCAACCCGGACCCGGCCGAGTGGTGGATAGACGCCGACGTGCAGGTTCTTGATGTCCTTGTAGATGACATCGACGTCGATGCCAAGGATTGTGAGGTAGGCGCTAGCGGTACTCATGGCGTGCCCGTACCAGTTCAAACAGTTCATCAAGCCGGTCGAAGTCGTCTGGCAGTGCCCGAGCGATTGCGCGCTTGACCTTCTTCTCCTTGATCGGGTTGCCGACCCATGAGTCGGGCTTGGTGTGCCTGACCGTGGTGTCGATCTCGACAGCGATCTCGGTTGACGGCCAGAAGAAGTCGATCAGGGCGCGGCGGGCACCGTTGTTGGCCCACTCTGGGTATTCGGTGTCGGACTCGCCCTTGCCGAGCTTGGTCGCGTGCTCCAGCAGCTTCGCGAGGTACTCCTTGTAGTCCAGTGCCCCTTGACGCCGCTCTTCGAGGATGGCGTCAAGCAGTTCTGACATCTTGTCGTAGTACTTCGGGTTCATCGCGCGCTCGTCGATGATCACCTTGCGTATATTGTTGGTGATCGTCTCCGCTACCGCTTCTGGGTCTTTCTTGATACCCGCGGGGAGCTTGTCGAGCGCACCGGCACCCATCTGCACAATCAGCTTAATCAGCCCGGCGTCCTGGAAGTCGGACACCACCTCAGAGGGTTTTGCGTTGATGTAGGTGTCAAGCAGGTGGCGCATGCCGGCCTCGTACTGCTTGAAGTCGACGTTCTCGCCGGCACCCAGCTTGACCTCGTCGCGCACGTTGGCGTAGTGGGCGATCTCGTCCTTGATCGCTGTGGCTTCGGCATCGCTGTAGCCAGCGGCGTTCATCTCATTGGCGAGGTTGCCGTACGCGCGGGTCACGGCCGCTACCGACTTATACAGTGCGACGCGTTTGGGTTCGTTGGCCTTGAGCTGCTCGGCGTTGCCTTGCTCGCGGGCGCAGAAATATTGCTGGTACTGCAGGGTGTTCTTCGGCGGTTCGACCGGCTCACACAGCGCGCGGATCTTCTCCAGAGCCTCGTCGAGATCCTCGCGAGCCTTCTCGATCCGGTCGGACAGCAGGCCCTCGATGTCCTTCTTCTCGTAGCCTTCCAGGGCACCGCCGGTGTAGTCGGTGATCGCGGACTCAAGCGAATTGAACAGATCGCGATAGTCGACGATGTAGCCGTAGTCCTTGTCCTCGCCGTCGAGGCGGTTGACCCGGCAGATGGCCTGGAACAGGCCATGGTCCTGCATCTTCTTGTCGATGTACAGGTAGGTCGCGCTCGGGGCGTCGAAGCCGGTCAGGAGCTTGTCGACGACGATGAGCAGGCGCATCTGACCGGGATGGTTGATGAAGCGGTCCTTGACGTCCTTCTCGAACTGTTCGACCTTGGTCATCGCCTTGTCGGCAGGCTCGTTGAAGTGGTCGGCGAGCATCTGCCGGTAGATCTCGTACTGGCGCAGTCTCTCGGTAGCGCCGTGACCGGAGTCCTCCTTGGCGATGTCACCCGCCTGTGGCGCGTACGACGTGACGATGGCGCACTTGCCCTTGAACCCGGCCTGCGTGAACAGCTCGTAGAACTTGCACGCCTGATAGATGCTCGAACTGACCAGGATCGCGTTGCCACGGCCATCCGACAGACGCGGCTTGATCTCCATATCGAGCAGGATGTCGTTCACGATCTGCCGGGCTCGCGGCTCGGAGCTGACGACCTTCTGCATGGTGCCCCAGCGCTTCTTCAGCTCAGCGCGGGACAGGTCCGTCATGCCCTTGGTCTTAGCTTCGAACCACTTGTCAACCTTCTCGGGAGAGGTCAGCTCCTGGTCGACGGTGCGCGCCTCATAACGCAGATCCAGGACGACACCATCGGCCACACCCTCATCGAACTTGTAGGTGTGAATGAAACTGCCGAACTTCTCGATCGTGGTGGCCTTATCGGCCTTGAGCAACGGCGTGCCGGTGAAGCCGATGAACATGGCACCCGGCATGAGCGCCTTCATGGCGTCGTGCATCTTGCCCGACTGGGTGCGGTGAGCCTCATCGACGAAGACGAAGAGGTTTCCCTTGGCGCGGAAGTCCTTGGGGACGGTCGCGTTCAGCTCATGGATAAACTCGCTCTCGGCCTGGTCGCGGGCCGACTCGTCCTCCGAACCGCGGAACTTGTGAACCAGTGAGCAGACCAGCCATTCCTCACTCGTGTTGAGGGTGGCCAGCATGTCGGCGCCGCTCTTGGTGCGGTAGATCGACTCGTTGACCCCGAGGAAGACCTTCTCGATCTGCTCGTCCAGTTCGGTGCGGTCGGTGATGAGCAGCACGCGGCCATCCGGCTGGTGCTCGCGAATCCACTTGGCCAGCCACACCATGGTCAGCGACTTGCCGGAGCCCTGCGTGTGCCAGATGATGCCGCCCTCGCGCTTGGCGATGCGCTCCTGGGCCGCCTTGACGCCGAAGTACTGGTTGTGTCGGCACGTCTTCTTCTGCCCCGCGTCAAAGACCATGAAGTCGTGGACCAGCTCCAGCAGACGCTCTTTCGAGCAGAGCTGGGTCAGGGAACGATCGAGCGGGTCGGCGATCTCGGACGGCTCGCGCCAGGCAAGCCAATATTTCTCCGGCGTGTCGATGACGCTATAGCGCAGCCCTTCCACGTCGTTGCCGGCCATCACGAGCTGCACCGTCGTGAAGAACGACCGGATGAACTCGGGCCGCTGGTTCCCGTAGCTCTGCCGGATACCCTCGGAGACGGCGACCTTCGAGCGTTTCAACTCGATCGTCCCGAGGGCGATGCCGTTGACGTACAGCACGATGTCGGGGCGCTTGGTGTGCTGGCCGAGTACCGTCACTTCCTCCGCCAGGGCGAAGTGATTGGCCTCCGGCCGTGCCCAGTCAATGAGCCACACCGTCTCCGTCTGCTCGCCCACACCGGGCTTGACCTTCACGCCATAGCGCAGCAGACCGTACACATCACGGTTCGCCTCGTACAGGTCGCGACCGCCACCGAGCGAAGCGTCGCTCTTCAGCTTGTCGACCGCCTTGTTGATGAGGTTGTCGCTGTAGCCGCGGACTCGGAGATTCCGCGAGAGCAGTTCGACCTCGATATTGGAGTTCCCCTCGCGATATTCCCAACTACCGAGGTGCTCGTAACCGAGGTGCTCGCGGAACAGGTTGACGACACGATCTTGAGCCTTGCGCTCGGGCTGCCCGACGTTGCTCATAGCGTTGCCTCCGCGACAGGCAGGCGGACTCTGCCTGCGAGTAGCCGCTGCGTTATACCCCGCCTGAGGTCACGTGCAACGCGGAGCCTCTGCTCCAGCTTTGCAATCTCTAGTTCCGAGTCTCGGAGTACGTGGCTGATGCGTTGTTGCTCCTCGATATTTGGAACAGATACTTCGATGCGGGAGAATTCCGGCCAACGCAAACTGCCCCGTCGATCGACGGAAGCGTTCGTAGCCTGCGAAAACTTTTGCCGGTAAGCGTCAAGCTTCAGCATCCGTTGCAGGAAGTAGCTATCGACACCCGACTTAGGCTCCATGACTACATAAATAGGGCTCACAAGCGCTCGATCTTCGACTTCCTGTACTCCAATCGACCCCTCTTCAACGTGGTTGGCAGGGTATCCAATATCTCCTCGATAGATAACTCGATAACCCCTGAGATCGCGACTGAAGACTTGATTCTTGAAGTAGTCCATAGACCGCACAAAGCCCATGTGCTTTGTGCACGTCAGCACGGTCATGTTCTCGGCTGAAGTATTACGCTCTGCGCGGGGCCGAAGGAGCTCTGAAATACTGCAACGCGTCCACGTTGTCGTGAAACCAGGCAGCCGTGTCGTGCCCGTGAGGAGCTGCTGCATAACGCTAAGCCTGATCGCGCGTTTCTTGGCAAGAACCTTATCTAGTGATCGCAGAAAATCGGAAAGGTCTGATATCACGTTCGCAATCGCCTGTTGTTCAGCCTTTGATGGAAGCGCCATCGGCAGATCCAGCAATGCAGCTTTCGTAAGCTTGTATCGGCTGACACCTTGGCGCGTTAGGTGCGTTGTGATGTCGCGATTTTCGAAATACGCTTGGAACCATTCCACCAGATTGGCGCCGCGTGGACCAATGACGTGAGCATGATTGTTGACATTAAATTGCCCATGCGTCAGTAGTGTCATAGGGTGAGTAGCATACTTAAGGAAGTTGTCGCCATCCTCGCCTATAAGGGCGAACTTGCCGTTAAACCTGCACTCATTGATGTAGTCGAGTACCCCTGTTGGGCCATAGTAGGGATATGGGCCCGCCATCTCGCGCCGTCGTTCCCGACTGAGCGGTAGCCGGTTCTGATTATGAATTTCGTACGCAGAACCGACCGTCGTGCACTCCCAATCCTCCGGGATTGGTCCGACCGCAGAATTCCGCAAGCCTGTCATTTCACCCCCATGTCCGCAAGATGGCTAGCGACCCTGCTCTGGAGCTTGGCGAGCTCACTCTCAATTTCCCCTACAGTCTCGGCGTAGCGTTCACCGAGTTGCTGGATGCGGCCAACTAGCGCGAGCGTCAAAGAGGTAACCTCGCCACCAACACGGCCTGCGATCGTGGCATGCCACTTGTCGTCGAGCACAAGCTGTTCAATCTCAGGTTCCGCGAGGTCACCGTACTTCTTGAGAGTCGCGAGATCGAGTGCGGCTTGGGCCTCCTTGGTGGCCTTTTTTGCGACGGCTTCGTCGTTGTACAGCTTGATCAGGTGTTGGAGTGCCTTGATCTCTTCTGGGTCGGCTCCTTCGTGTCGGGCCACCTTGAGGCGGGTGGAAGCAATAGCCTTGGAGACCTTGCCGTCGTCCATCGCCTCGGCAAGCAAGCCGTCTTCAACAGCGTGCTCCTCGATGTACTCCTCGACAGCGCGGCTGGCTTCCTCGGCCGCCGCGTTGAGCGTATCGACCTCGGTCTGCTCGTCCGCGAAGTAGCGTGCGACGACGAGTGCAGGTGGGATGAGGTCCATCTTGTACTTGGTGGCGCTACGGCCCGAGCCAACGATGAGGTCGGGCGTCTCGGTGAGCTTGCGTTCCTTGTCTTCGATGGTCTTGCGAGCCTTCGCAGCGTCCAGCCATCCCTCGTTCATGATGAGGAAGACATCGTCGTGCATGACGCCGTGCCAATAGGTCATGAGCTGCTCGTAGACGTCGTACTCGTCGAGCAGGGGTGTGTCCTTGAACCGGACCAGTAGGTCGTCGCTGATCGTAGTGACCAGGTCCTTCGGGACGGTGTTGGCGTCGATCGCTTGCAGGATAGGCCGGTGGGCGATGAACCAGTCGTCAACCTGGCCGAGCACCTCGGTAGCGAACTTCTGGAACTCATCGGAGTCCAGGATGGTCTGCTGTACCTCGGTCACGCCGACCGCAAGATTGCTGTAGCCGGGGCGGTTTGGCTTGAAGAGCGTGGTACGAAGGCTTGGGAAAGCGTCCCAGTAGCCGCTGAGTGCGTCCAGGTCGCGGTCCGGGATACCGCCGTGCAGGTGGGCGTGGAGATCCTGGATGTCTTCAGGCTCGGATGAGTCGATGTAGCGCGGGATGTTGAGGCTGTAGTCGTTCTTCGGATCGGCGATCTCGTGCAGCGGCACCATGCGCGAGTAGCGCTCGATCTCGACCTGCCGATTGAAGACATCGACGATCTTGTGAATGTCCTGGCTGCGGAGGCGGTTTTTGTTGCCGTCCTTGATGAAGCCCTTGGAGGCGTCGATCATGAAAACGCCGGTCCGCGCCTGGGCGTTGTCCTTGTCGAGGACGACTATGCAGGCCGGGATGCCGGTGCCGTAGAAGAGGTTGGCGGGCAGGCCGATGATGCCCTTGATGTAGCCACGGCGCAGCAGCTCCCGACGGATGCTGGCCTCAGCGTTACCGCGGAAGAGCACACCATGCGGCAGGATGACTGCGGCCTTGCCGTTGCTCTTGAGGGACTTGAGGATGTGTAGCAGGAAGGCGTAGTCGCCGTTCTTCTCCGGCGGCCTGCCGAACTCGAAGCGGCCGTATTCGTTCTCCAGGCCGTTGCTCCATGACTTGATCGAGAACGGTGGATTGGCGACAGCGAAGTCGAAGGTCCGCAGCTGGCTTCCCGTGATCAACTGCGGGCTGGTGATCGTGTCACCTTTGCGGATGTCGGCGTCCTCGTTGCCGTGGAGGATCATGTTCATCCTGGCCAGTGCCCAGGTGGCGTTGTCTTTTTCCTGGCCGTAGATGGTGATGCCTCGTGGGGCCTCGTCGGCCACCTTGAGGAGCAACGAGCCCGATCCGCACGTGGGGTCGTAGACCGTGTGGTCCTGGCGGGTGCCCGGTCCGATGCCGACGACCTTGGCGAGTACGCGCGAGACCTCGGCCGGGGTGTAGAACTGGCCCTTCGACTTGCCTGACTCTGTGGCGAAGTGCCGCATCAGGTACTCGTAGGCATCGCCGAGCAGGTCGTCGCCTTCAGCGCGGCTCCCCCGGAAGTCCAGGTCAGTGAAGATCGTCACGAGCTTGGAGAGGCGGTCCTGCATCTCCTTGCCCTTGCCGAGCTTCTCCTCGTCGTTGAAGTCGGCCAGGTCGATGACCTTCTCCAGCCCGTTGGCCTCGGCCAGCTTGCCGATGATCTTGTTGATCCTGTCGCCGATCTCCTTGTCACCCTTGAGAGCGACCATGTCGTCGAAGGAGCCACCCACGGGAACATCGATCAAGGAAGTCCGGTCGGACTTGGCCTTGTCCGTCACGTACTTCACGAACAGCAGCGTGAGGATGTAGTCCTTGTACTGGCTGGCGTCCATGCCGCCGCGGAGCTCGTCGCAGCTGCGCCAGAGCGAGCTGTACAGGTCCGACTTCTTCAGCGCCACTACGCGCACTCCCTTTTGCTGGCTTGAGATCTGGCTCGTTGGCGAGAGTACAGCTGACCCCTCAAGCTGTTGTGGTCATCCTCCATCCGCCAACCAGCACAAACTCGGCATCGCAGATGGTGACCACGGGACCTCAACCTTCTAACGGTACTGTCAATCAGCAGCGAGTCAGGCATGCCACGCCGTACGGCAGGTGGCTGCCAAGTTGCGTTCGCGCAGAGCCACCACAGATCAGTCGGCACACGTTGTCAACGGCAGCCGCAGCCGCTGCGCCAGAGGACTCGATCGCGTGATCGCCCCGGGGGCCTGTTGCGGCAGTGGTCGTCAGGACACACGTGCTGTACGGTCGAGTTCGGGCAGGGAGCTTGGGATCGGACCTGAGCCACCACTGACTTCCCTTTCAGGCATGGAGCGTCGGAACGCGCCTGCGCCACCGCCTGTCCCCATTACGCTTCCCAGTACCTGTCGACGTGCCCGATCGTGGGCCGTCGGCCGAAAGGGCATCGCCATGACCGTCTATTCCCAGCATCCGAACCGCGGCAAGGTGCAGATCCTGGCCACCTATCGCGGACCGGGCGGCGTGGTGTCGTCCACCGTCACGAGCGTGGATGACTCCGCGCGTGCCGCGCCGATTGTTGATGCGCTCAACCGGATTTCGGCCTGTGCCACCGTGCCTGTCAGCGTCTGGGACACCCGAGGCGACCGCGTTCGCAGCTACCCGGACGACCACCTTGCGGCGTTGACCGCCCCAAGCGTCCGTGGCGAGCTGCTCGAGGGCGCGCACAGCCTGTGGTACGAGAAAGCGACGTGGCTCCTCCATCAGGCGTTGACCGATCTGGACGCTGCCACCGCGGCCGTGCCGGCGCCGGTGCAGAAAGCGATCACCGCTGAACTGGAGACGGAGGCACGCGGACTTCGCGACGCGTTGGTCGAGTACTCGGAAGGGATCGAGATCCCCGAGACCGAGAACCAGCGGTACTGGGACTTCCAGAGTCCGTTCGTTGCCTTCGAAGGCGGGCTGGAGGGACTGAGCGCCGAGGACCGCGAACGCCTGAATCGGATGGAGCGCGGCGCTACTGCCGAGCAGCTCAGGCAAGGGGTCGCCGATCTGCGGTTGCTGCTCGACGCGCACGCGCGGTGTACCAACGCCGAGGCGATGTTCATGGACGACTTCACGATCACAGATGATCCTTTTGACTACTACCTCAACGTGGACGCCCCCCGGCCCAACGGCAAACATGGCCGTGACGACTGGAGGATCGAGATTGGCTTGTGGGTCAGCGATCTCGACGATCCAGATGACCTCACCAGCGCTACGGGGCAGACCGTGGTGAGCTGCTTCCGTCCGGCACCGCCCACCGTCGCCGAGATCGTCACACTACTGAACCGCAGCGGAGGCCGATCCGAGCAGCTCGCTGCGTGGGCGAAAACCCCCGTCGGAGAAGCGCTCGACGGTACGGATTTCGTTGTGACACAACGCTACGACAATTAGCAGCGATATCTGCTCACCCCACCATCGCGCCCAGCGGATCAAAGACAGCTGAGCTGAGTTACTCGGAATGCCTTGGGGTGACACGTAATACCTGTTTGTGCAGCTCAAACCGGTTGCAGGGCAAGGGTTCATGTCGGTTGATGCCGGGCACTGTCGGGTTCGCACATCGCAGCGGAGCCCGCCAGGAGCCCGGCATCGCCGGGTCTCCCGTCGCCAGAATCGTTGAACGCAATAGTTCCTTATGGGCGAAGGACCGTGTCTGACATCAGGAACGAGCGAAGGCATCTTGCCCAACAGGTCGAAATCCTCAATTCGCCTTCTGGCCGTCTACCGGTGCTTGATGTTGCTCCGCCGGTGTGGGATCGGCCACGGAATATCTCTGATCGTAAAGCCCTTCTGCGTGCCGTGGGCGCGTCGCATAGCTGCGAGCCCTCGTGCTGTCGCCTCGGCCTCGGGTGAGTCGTCCCGCAGTGAGGAGAACAAACCATCCTCCCGGATGAACCCGGCATCGATTTGTCCGACCTCCTGATGGTGTGGTTGCGGGAGCTCCAGTCCGGCGAGCGGATCGTCGAGCGGGTGGTGGTAGAGGTATCGACGGCAGGACCCAACGATCTCGCTGAGGAACGCGCGAGCCAGACGTGTCGTGCCCGGTATCTCCAGCTCGCGGCCTGGGTGGTTGCCGATCTTGCCCATCACAAGGCCGACCCGGCGACTCAACGGCACCACAAACGCCTCGGTATTCGTTAGCCCCACACCCATGTATTCGGGGTAGTCGCTGCGCACCGCAAGTGCGACGGGATGGTCTGAGGTCACCAGCGTCTTGCGTTCGAACCGAACCACGGTCCACCTTCGGGCCATCATCTGCCGAGTTGTCGGCTCCCACAGGTTCCGCAACGCCCGTAGCTGCGACTCAGGACGCGGCAGGAGATCCGGGCCGGAAGGCTTGGTGATGTCGGCCCACTCGGCATCGAGTTCGTTGTCATCAACCTCACGGTTCTCGGCCTGAGAGATAAGTTCGCGCAGAGCCTGCTTCCCCGAGATACCGACCACCATGCGAATCATCTGAGCCTGGAGCTGGGTGTGGCTGTTGCGCATTCCTTCGCTGCGTAGATGCTGTAACGCGCTCCAGGCGGCGATGGCCTCCCGGTGCATACCGTTTACAGGCCACTGGCCTTTCTGGACGACGGCCCTGAACGCCTGAGACGCAGCACTCTCGATCGTGGAGAACATCCGTTCGAAGGCGTCACTGCGGGTGCCGTCAGGCAGCGTGAGCGTGTAGAAGTCCTTGACGACACTGGCGTTGGTGGTCGCCATACAGTGGCGATGCGTTCCCGGCAGCTCCACTCGCTGAATACGGCCCCGGTCGTCGGCGAACTCGTTGAGATAGAACTTCGAGACCACGTGCTGTCGACGCACCAGATCGGTCATCCCCGCACGGTAACGGCCCTGCACCAGCACATCGATCGGGTCGACAGGCCTGTCACCGAGGTGAGAGTGAGTCGTGACTACCCGCCCCTTCGGGTAGGTGCTCGAAACATGCGTGGTGCGGAAGCACATACTCAACACCGCGCCGATGCTGCCCGGAAAACTTGGGCGCCAGCGACGACTGGTAGGGAGTGGAGTTCGGCAGCTGGTGATCGCAACGACGGACATGCGCGAGGGTTGTGGCAGGTCCTCCCCAGGGGCTGGCATCTCCTGGGGGTTTCGTTTCGGACAACGATCCGCGTGCGCGGCGGGACTGTCGGTGGCGCGGATTACGCTTCTTCGCACTGCAAGACCCAGTGCACACGTAGGTGGGCGCTGGCACGAGATGGAGCCACGTGCGTCCGGACACCACCTCGTGAATCTCGCGAACTGACGGGTCACTGACTGCAGGGGGAGTCGGCTCTCGTCGCTTCGCTGTGCCGATGCCAGGCCGAAGGGAACCGCGAGTGCTGCTGCTCCACGCCCATGTCACCAACTACCGCTCCGTCGAGGACTCCGAGGAGTTCGCAGTGGAGCCTGACGTGACCTGCCTGGTCGGCAAGAATGAGTCGGGCAAGACCGCGATGCTGCGTGCTCTCTATCGGCTCAACCCGGTCGAGTCCTCCGCCACGTTCGACGAGGTCATCGACTTTCCGGCCAAGCTGACCCGTCGACGCAAACTGAAGGCTGTTGACGAGTTCATCCCTGTGGTGCGGGCGACCTTCGAGCTGAACGCCGACGAGAAGGCCCTGGTTACCGACGAGTTCGGTCCAGATGCGCTCACCAGTGACCGGGTGACTCTGACCGCGGGCTACCGCGACGACGGCTACGACCTCGAGATCGACTACAACGAACAGAAGATGCTCTGGCATCTGATGGAGCGCTTGGACCCCACCTCGAAGCAGAACATCAAGCCGACAAACACCGTCGAGGAATTCGTCGAGGCCCTGCGTGCTCTCCCGGACCGGCCTACTGCGGTGACGACGATGCTCCAGCAGCTGGAGGCAGGGGGTGGCACCGCCGAGAACTGTCTGCACAGTCTGCTGGCCCCACGGGTGCCCAAGTTCGTCTACTTCGGTGACTACGACGTCATGCCCGGCAAGGTGTCCATCCCGGATCTCATCCAGCGCCGGAGCCAGAACGTGCTCACACGTGGCGAGCAGGCCCTGGTCAGTCTGCTCGACATGGCGGGCGCCACGCCGGATGACTTCAACGGCAGCACCAACCACGAGCATCTGGTGCGCGAGCTCGAGAACGCCAGCACCACGATCTCCGACGAGGTCTTTCGGTACTGGTCACAGAACACCGAACTGGCGGTGCTGCTGCAGTTCTTCCAACCCGAACCGGGAGCGCAGAGCCCGCTGGACAAGGGGCCGATCCTGCAGATCCGGGTCGACAACCGCCGTCACCGGGTGTCGGTTCCCTTCGACGAGCGCTCCCGCGGATTCGTCTGGTTCTTCTCGTTCCTGGCGTACTTCACAGAGCTGGAGCAGGAAGCCGATCAGGATCTCATCCTGTTGCTCGACGAACCGGGCCTGTCGCTGCACGGCCGCGCGCAGGAAGACCTGCTGCGGCTGATCGACGAGCGGTTGGCCCCCAAGCACCAGGTCCTCTACACCACCCATTCACCGTTCATGGTTTCTCCCAACCACTTGCAGCGCGTGCGCACGGTGATCGACCACGACGACGTCGGCACCAAGATCTCCGCCGACATCTTCAAGGCCGATGAGGACACTGCTTTCCCGCTGTACGCGGCGATGGGCATCGACATGACCCAGAGCCTGTTCATCGGGCCGCACTGCTTGCTGTTGGAGGGGCCGAGCGATCTGATCTACCTCGACGTGCTGTCGGAGGCGTTGACCCAGCAGGGGCGCACCGGCCTGGATCCTCGCTGGGTCAAGACGCCCATCGGCGGCTCGGGCAAACTGTCGACCTTCGCCACGCTGCTCGGCGCCAACAAGATCAACGTCGCGGTGTTGACCGACTCCAGTACCCAGGACCGTGGCGCCATCAAGCGGTTGCAGGACACCACACAGCTGGGCAAGCACGGTCTGGTGGAGATCAGGGAGTTCACCGACACCGCCGATGCCGACATCGAGGACCTCCTCGAGCGCGACTTCTACCTCGAGCTGGTCAACCGCGCCTACGCCGGCCACCTGACGTCGCCGATCACCGCAGCGGCGCTCAACGAGAACGACCCCAGAATCGTTCGCCAGGTCGAGACGTACTTCCGCGCCCACGACACCTCAGGCGGCAAGTTCAGCCACTACAAACCTGCCGCACTGCTGTTGCGGGAACAGGTCTCGTTGATCCCTGCTCTCAGCGATACAACCCTGAACAGGGCCGAGCGGTTGTTCACCAAACTCAACAACCTGCTGCCGTCCTGATCTCTTCGTACACCCGGCGCAGCCGAAATGCCACGGGCGCCCGGTGATGGAGCTCGGCTCCCTCCCGAGAACCACAACGAGCACAGGGCTTTACGCCGTAGACCACCTGGCTGTCCTTGAAGCAGTGGTCCCCCAGGGGCGTCTGCCGGGAGGTCGAACAGATAGCCGCAGGGCAAGCACACCTGTGCGCGGGATCTCTATGCGGCGGGAAGTGATCTGTCCAGCAGTTCCCGGAGGCGTGCGGCGAGCAGGTTGTTGTCGGCCGGGGCGATGGTCAGCCACGCGTTGTTGCGGATCTGGAGATAGCGGCCCGTCGGGGTGTCGTGGAACCCGATCACCTGCGCGGCACGGCGGTGACCGGTGACGATCCCGAACTGCCCGACAGCGGTGACACCGCTGCACATCCAGGCGAGCGCGCGCATCTCTCGCGGGTTTTCCCCGCGGTCGATGAGCCGGTCGGCCAGGACGTGTTCGGAGGCCGGAGCGCCTGCGGTAACAGTCTGGAACGCCTCGGCGCCGACGTTGACCGAGTGACCGGATCCGGCCCGCACCTGCCCGGCGACAGCGACGAGCTCACCGAGCACCGCGGAGTCGCTGGTCCGGCGCAACCGGACGTGCTCGTCGTCGCGAACCAGGAGCACGCCCTGCCGGGACCAAGCGGTGGCGATCGCACGGACACAGCGTCCGTCGATCGCCACCCGCGCGTCGGCGATCCAGCGTGCCTGCGCCAGGTGACGCAGGTCGTTCTCCAGGCCCGGATGCAGTGCGCCGGCGTGGGCCAGCCCGCGCCGGGCCAGCGTGGCGAGGACCTGACCGGTGAGGTATCGGCGCTGCTCCCAGGTGCCGCCGGGGCTGGGCAACTCCAGCTGCAGCGGCGTCTCACCCAACCCCAGGACTTCCCAACAGACGTCCAGCTCGATGGCGGTCAGCTGGAGGTCGGCGTTCATTCCCCGATCACCGGGGGCGCGACCTTGGGCAGATCGTCCACCCCGAAGATGTCGTCGTTCTTCTGCCAGAACCGGTTGGAGTGCTCCTGATCATCCTCACCGTTACCCGCCCCGCCGACCGCGGGCTGCAGGAGCGAACCGGCCGACCCACCAGGACGCATCCCCCCACCGCTCGGGCCGGCACCGGTGCCCGGAGCGCCACCCGGGACGGGAGCGGTTCCTGCCCAGGGCGCTCGAGGCGGGCTGGACGGCACACCACCACCGGCCCCACCGCCACCGCCACCGCCGAGCATCGGGCCGAACCCGGTGAACGCCCCGCTACTGCCACCGGAACCGGGTCCGCCACCGCCGTAGGACACGGTGCCTCCAGCCTCGGACAAGGGACCGGGTCGGCCGGAAACGTCCGCCCTGGCCTGATCGATCTCGCCCCGGTCCAGGCGAACCTGGCCGTCTCGCTCGAGCGGCACCGGCGCTCGGGGTTCCTGGCCGGGCACCGGCGGGCCGCCGTCACCGGGTAGGGCGCTCCCACCGACGTCCCGGCCACCGCCGATGTCTCGTGGTCTGCCGCCACCTGGTGGTGGAACCGGACTCGGCCCCGGGGGCGCCGGTTGGGGGCCGGGCTCGGCGATCGCGCCCTTCACCGCGATCGGCGGCGGAGCAGGCACCCGAGGCACCGCTTCCAGGGAGCTCTGCGCCATTTTCTCGTGCTGGTAGAGGGCTCTGTTGGCCTCGTTGTCCGCCATGACGTTGGCCGCCAACGTCGTGTACTGATCGACGGTGACCTCGCTCAACGCGGCGATCGGGTTACCCCGGTTCTTGATGAGCGCCTCGAAGAACCCGACCTTCTCGCGGGGCGGCGGGATCTTCGGTTTCGTGGCCGCGAAGGAGTCCCGGTAGTAGGCGATCTGTGTGTTGGCCTTGCCCGCATCATCGGTGGCGTCGTCGAGCGCCTGGTAGGCAGCGTTGGCGGACTGCTGCAGCCGCTGCGCCGCGACCCCGGTCCACTCCTGCCCGGCTTTGGCCAAGGCCGTGCGGAGCCGGATGTTCGACTCCAGCAGACGGTCACCGACCTTCTTCACGGTGTCGGACACACCGGCGACGGCGGCAGGCCCCTGCCCCTGTTGCATCCACTGATACTTCACCGGCAATGGATGGTTCTCATACCGGTAGGAACCGATCGCTTCCTTCACCGCCGCCCCCTGTTCACGGCCTGAGCTTGAGCAGATTCTCCAGCGCCATCCCAGCGGCGCGACGAGCCAAAGCACAGATCTCCGGCATGGACATGGCCTCGCTGGGTTCGGTGGCCTGGACACCCAGAACCTGGCCTGCAGCTACTCCGATGTGGGCGTAGCACTCGTCGCGGACCCCGACCAGGTTAGATTCCACCGCCGGGAATCCTCCGATCACGACCGGTCGCCCTTCAGTGTTGCCGCGGCGTCCCACCAGGTTCGTGATGTCCTCGCTGGTGACGACAAAAGGATCCACCTCGATATAGGGCGCGGCATCGATGCGGTTCAAAGCGCAGGATGGTTCCTTGCTGCGGCTGCCGTTCTCGCGTGGCCTGACGTTGCCGACATCGACATTGAGCTGTCGACGTTGATCGACAGTGATCAGGTTGCACATGTCCTGCCCCGTCAGTCCTTTCAGGCTGACCTCGCGCGGCCGGGCCGGCAACCCCGAGGCGGCAACGGACGTCGTCGCAGTCGTACCCGCCGGAGTCGGAGTCCCTGCGCCGACACTGGTGCAACCGGCGAGAGAAACCGCGACAACGACGATGGGAAGCATCGGAGATCTGGAACGCACGCGCCACACCTAAGGTTTGTAGAGGCCGGGAAGGATGGACTTGAACGACGCCTCGATGTGCTCCTCGGTATAGCCGTAGGTCTTGGCGACTTCCTTGAGGGCATGGGCGGTCTGGATCAGATTGTCCGCGTGCTCGAGGGAACGCTTGACGATCGAATCAGGGGCGCCCCGGAGCTTGTGCGTGAACGCATCGCGCGCGTCCGAACTCACCGGATCCCCACCCAACTGGGGCATGTACAAGTCTTTGGACAACTCGCTGATATCCCTGCGCAGGGACAGGCCTTCGTCGAGGAAAGCGGTGTAGAGAAGGAGGATGGTGTCGCGGTTGTACTCGATGGTCTGCATCGGCGCTGCCGGTCGTTCTCCGGTGTTCCCGACACTCCGATCCGCCCCCACCGCGTCCCCCTTACGCTCTGCTCGCGACCCGAACATCTGCGGGTACACGAGGCATCGCCCCCGATCGACCAGTTTGCCATAGCAAGCGCCAGCTCCGGGAGCGTCCGAGAATGTCAACCCAGACAGGTGCCTACGATCCGTCGACGCTGTCTCCTTGACAAGGAGCACGTCAGGGGATTCGGGGAGCGGAGCAGCGATCACTCGGGTCGTTCCGAACTGTCGACACGTGTCCCATCCCTGGTCCACGGGACCGTCGCGGAAGAGGCCTTACGGTCCGGGGCTCAGCGGTTTCTGCGGCGTGCGGCCTTCTGCTTCCGTCGCGCGCTCTTGCGTCGCTGCTCCTGGCTCGGTCCATTGTCCTTGCGAGCGGTGCGGACGAGTCGCCCTCGCGCACTGCGCCGCCAGTGCTTCAGCAGCTCGGGCAACTCGGTGCGGGTCGACAACCATCTCAAGCCCGCTTGGAGAGACGCATCGCGCTTGGTGCCGGCGTAGGCGTCGGCGAATCCGGCATCGAGCACGGTCTGTTCGGCGACCTGTCGGTATCGGCTGTCCCGGGCGAAGACATCCATGCCCAGCACGGCACCCAGATCGGGGCAGAACGCAGCCCCGACGCACCAGGCTGCACCCGCCAACAGCCCGCCGTTCTCCTCCTGCGTCAACGGACACAGCAACGCGGTGAGCTGTTCCTGTTGGGTATCGAGCGCCAGTGGTGTGTCGTCGGCGAGAGCTTCGGTGTAGGCCGCCCGCGCCTGTTCGGCATCGTGCAGGACATGGCTGCGGGTGAGGTCGGCCATCCGGAAGGTGAGGATCTTCGTGCCGGGCTGCCAGGGTGAGGGCCGGACGCAGAGCTGCTCGGTGCGCGTGGAGCCGGCCAGGATCACCTGTTCCGGTCGCCTGGCGCCTTTGCGGTACTCATCGCCCAGGCGCGCGTACGGGGAGGATACGAACGGGCACACCTGGGCGGAGTACAGGGCGCAGATCTCGTGAACCGGCGCCTCGGCAGCCTCGATGCCTCCCGTGGCCTCCAGGGCTTCTGGCCGGAAGCCGACCTGCCAGCGCAGTTCCTCGCCGAAGGGCAGGCCGCACACTCCGCAGAGGTCGAAGGTCGCCAGCACGAGCTTGCGGTACTCGGAGACGGTCCCGAAGTCGATGGTGTCCTCGTCGCGGCCGACGGTGGCGATGATGGGGTAGCCACGGGAATCAGTGGGCAGGTGGGCACAGCGTTGCGGGATCGGTACACCTGCTGGTCCTGTGCCACTCATGCTCCGCGCCTCTCCTCGGCCAGCCCTGCTACATCTCTCACCTTCGCAGAGCGACCCGGTGTGAGGTAACGGTTGCGAGGCCGTGACCGGATAAGGCGACCCAGATGCACCCGCTGCCCGCGGTAACAGCATGTGCCAGGGCGCGGCCGTGGTCGCGGAACGGCAGCGCCCACGCCAACTCCGCAGGTGCGCAGGCCGTGTGGTCGGCGGAGGCGCGCACGAGGGCGATGGCGATGCGGCTGGATAGGGGAAGGAAGCCATGTCGTAGCCGCCGTGCCGTCGCCCTGGGCGAGTTGTGCCATGCGGTAGGCCGTCTGCCGCCAGGCGGCGGGCGCGGTGATCGAGACCACGGCGCCCGCCGTGTCCTGCTTTATCGAGGCCCACTCCGATGCATAAGATCCTTTCTGTAAGAGCAAGAATCTTCCGCATCCGTTTGCCAACTCCGCGCTGCCAAGATCACGATCTACCGCTATCTCACTGGGGCAGCTCCCTGTTCCTCTCCATGCAGTGTTTCTCCTGTGTCCGCAATCCGAGCGGGGTCCGCGGCACCGGCTTGAATCGGCAGAGGTTCAGGACTATCGCGGCCGGCAAGCCGAGGCCGACGACGACAACGGCAGTGACCAGGCCGAGATATTCGTAGGCGAGCCCCGCCAAGGCGGCCACATGCGCGAGTAGGGCTGCGAGTAGGGCTATGCGAGCCCGAAGCGCAGGACTGCGGTGTCGCTGCGGATGAGTCCTGGCGTGGGTTGGTCTTGGGCGCGAATGGCCCGACTGTGGGTGTGAACGTGGCGGCATGTCGGGCGTGGAGGTGCTGACCGGCCGGTCGGCCAAGATCTGGGCGAGGCTTGCCTGCTGCGCAGCGCGTTCTTCGACTGTTTCCGGTACCTCAGTGCGGTTGAGTTCGTTCAACAGACGGTCCAGTTCGTCCTCGCTGAGAACGGGCGCCCGAAGTCGCAGGATCACCGCCGCCGCAGAGGCCAACGCCACCGTGCTCAGGGCGATCATCAGGAAGCTGTTGATCACGCGGACGAACCTCCTCCTAGTGCGGGGTCGTTGGTCGGTCTCTGCGAGTGGGTGCCCCGACGTCGCCTCCCGACCAGGGCTCGCAGTTTGCTGCGGGTGCGCGACAGCCTTGAGCAGACCGAGCCTGGTCTGATGCCCAGCACCTCAGCGATCTCCGAGGGCTCCAGACCGTCCATGGTCATGATCATGATTGCGCGCTCTTGAGGAGCGAAGTCCTCGATCGCGGCCTGGATCACGGCGAGATCCGCAGCCGCGTCGTGGTCGTAGGTTTCTGGAGGTGCCGGCAGCTTCCCGAAAGCGGTATCGCGGCTGACGAGCTTCCTGATCTCATCCACCGCCTTGTTGTGGGCGATGACGTAGGCCGCCTGCCTTCGCTTGTCCGGGGGAATCGAGTCCCATTTCTTCCAGAGGGCGGCGAGCGTTTCCTGCGCAATGTCGTAGCCGCCCTCGGTCTGCCGCAGCAGCCTCGAGCTGTAGCGGCGCAACCGGACGAACATCGCCTTGTGGAACACCCTGAACTCGGCCTCGGCAGCCTTCTTGGCGGCCGAGGCCGAGCCCGGAGTTGGCTTGTCACTCACCGGGCGGGCGCCTCGTGGTGTGGTGGGGAGGCGGGAATAGAGACCGACCAGCCGCTGCCGTCGGCCCGTAGTTCGGCGAACTGCCCTCCGCCCTGGACGAGCCGGTCGAGCACGCTGGTCATCGTGGTGCGGCGCGAGCGCTCTCGCAGCATCACGCTCACGATCGGCTCCGGCCCTGTCGCATGGCCACCCGTGATCGGAGTCTCCGGCGTGGAGGCTCCGCTCGCCGTGGTGTCGTCGACCATGAACTGCTCCTGGCTGGGTTGGACGCCTCGATCGAGGCGGACGTGTGAAGACATCGCTCGAGCGACCCCAACCTTGACTGTGACGTCCGTCACTACGGCTGGCCGCAGTGATGAGGGGTAGCTGCCCCAACGCTTGCCCAGCTCGGGCCTCCCACTACGTCGACCGGCCGTTGGAAGCCCGACCGATTGGGCAGGAGGAAGAACCTGGCAGTCGTCACGGTGTTGATCTGCTCGCGCCTGGTAGCTCCGCCCAGGTGATAGGTGTGGTTATTCGGCCGGTGTTCGCCCGCTGCGGGGGCAGCGATGGTGTTGGCGCAGCGGCGAACACCGACCAGACACAGCCCCGTGGTCGCAGTGTCGTTGTTACTGCAGGTGTTTACTGCGGCTCGGCCTCCTGGTCGGCGCCGGAGGTGTCTTCCTCTTCGAGGTCTTCCAACAGCTCCACGGGCATGACGTATTCGCCGAGCTTGCGGGCGATGGCCAAGGGCCATGGCAGGGAGACGGCGTAGTCGTAGTGTGAGGTCGCCCAGCGAAGGCCGTGGGCCAGCGCTGCCCAGTCCTCGGCGTTGTCGCCGGGCTGCATTCCCGCCACGGTGGTCTCGACGGCGCGGGCGTTCCAGACCATCGCCTTGGTGCTGGCGGCGACCGGCTTTCCCTTGCGCCATCGGAGAACGATCTTCGAGGCCGAGAGGGTGGCTTTTCCTGCGCTGTGGGGTTTTTCGCCGGTGCTGTAGTAGGTGCGGTCGTCGATGGGCCAGTAGCCGGGCGCGTGGCCTGCTTTCGTGGCGTTGACCGCGTAGGTGTCGGGGACTTCGTCGCGTTCGGTGGTACGCACCCGGATGTGGCGGAGCCCGGGATAGCGGGTGATGTTCTGGGGGTGGGTTCCGAATTTGATGGTGTCGATCGCCATGTCGAGGTTGTTGAGGTGGGGCCATCCCCAGCGCAGGTTCTGGGCACAGGTGAGCAACAGCAAAGACGGATGCTGCCGGGCGACGCTGCGCAGTGCGCCCTCGAAGAAGCGGGTGATCTCTTCGGGTGTGCGTGTTTGGTCGGTCAGCATGTGGAGTCTGCTGATCTCGTGTTGTGCTTGGTGTAGGGGCATCCACCCGACATTGGGTGCGTGCACCTTGATGGAGCGTCCACTCGGGTCGATCAGGACTGCCACCGGGATCTGCCGGGTGATGCCCTCCCAGCCGCGGCGGTTCTGTCGGATCAGCCAGAACGCCAGGTAGGCCGGGGCTTGGGTGATGCTGGTTCCCTCCAGCTTCACCGGTAGGTCACCGACGCGGACCCCGAGTTGGCGCAGGAGGTCGTACCAGCTGCTGGTCATCTTCTCGAGATTGGATTTCGGAGGCGGGATGTCGTTGCCGTCCTCATCCACACCGGCCGGCCGTGAGGCGGTGACACACTGGCTCAGGCGCAGGGTTCGGGACAGCCCGACCTTGATCGCGAACTTCGGGTCGGCGGCCCGTAGTTTCCCGCTGTAGGACTTCCTGCCCTTGATTTCCACGATCGACACGGTGGGCAGGTCGGCAGTACCCAGGGAGTCGGTGATCGTGTCCACGCGGGTGGTCACAGCAGCCTGGAGCCGGTCCCTGACACCGATGAGGCTCTCGTCCCCGGCGAGCGAGCCGCCCCATCGTCCGACGGGACGCACGGTCAGCACAATGGTGAGCTCGTCGGTGACGACGGTGACGGTCGCCGCCGCCGCAGCGTCGATGGCTTCGGTGAGGTCGACATCAAGCAGGGTGGCCAGCGTGGTACAGGCATCCTGCCGGGTCTGTCGGGTGTCGTAGAAGATGTCAACGCCGAGAGTGGGGCCTACGGTCTCGGCGATCGCTGCCCGTAGCCGTGCGGGGTCGACCCAGCCGTACTTGCCGGCTTTGAGCTCATCGCGGTCCACCAGGACCTTGTTGCCCCTGGGCAGAGGGGCGATGCGCTCGAGGTACGGGGAGAGGGTCGAGCTCACCCAGTCCACCAGGGGAACCTTGTCCGCCAGCGAGGCGCCGGGGGCGACGGGGTGGTCGAAGGAATACATGCCGTTGCGGTAGACCAGGGCAGCGGCGTCGGTCTTGGTCAGCCCCCGCGCCGGGGTCTTCTTGATGTCGTCGGGGTCGGGCAGGCGTGCATCCAGTCCGAGGTCGGCCAGGATTCTGCCGATCTTGCCGCCGGACCAGCGGGCGGAGTATTCGAAGCCTTCGTCGGTGTCCGGTGCCGGTTTCTTCCATGACTCGATCCCGGCGACCAGGAAGCTGCGGGACTTCTCGATTCCCTTGATCCAGGGGACTTCGGGCAGGAGGTAGACGCTGTGGTCGCGGTTGAAGCTGAGCTTGGAGTCCTTGTGCGCCCATCGGCGGGTGCCGACGGAGAGGTGGATCACCGGTTGATCGTCGAAGGCTCGGGTTTGGGTGGTGATGCGGAGCAGGAACGACAGCGGTCTGGCGGGCATGCGGTGCGGAGGCCAGTTCATGACCGCAGCGCCCTGTGGGGCCGGGACCCGGTGGAACCAGGACCTGGCTTGCGGGGTTCGGGGTGTGCTGGAGTGCTGCTCGGTGTCGGCGGTGTCCTCGGTCTCGGGATCGTGGTTGGGGTCGGGCGGGTTGTAGTGCTCGTGGCACAGGGCGGGGTTGCTCAGCTCAGCGGCCAGGACGTGGGGCAGGAGTCGATAGAGCTCCTGGGCGCGTTCCTCGTCGTCTCCGGGGTCGCTGGTGAGGGTGGTGAAGTTGATGTCGCGGGTTTCCCAGTGCAGGTCGCCGTGGTCGAGTTGTTCCAGGAGCGTGGTGGTCTTCTTCCTGTCGCTGGAGTAGGCGCGGACCCAGGCGGCGACGATGCTGAACAGCGCTCGCGTGTCGACCTCGGTGTCGCTGTAGATCCAGGGCGCCTGCTCGCCGATGGTGGCTTTGGTGGCGACGGTGATCACGTCGGGGACGAGCGCGGCGAGGACCTCGTTGAGGAGGCGGATCGGGACGGAGCGGTGTTCCTTGCCGTCGCGGCGAGGCTTGGACAGGGTGGTGAGGGGTTTCTTCCATGCCTCGGGGAAGCGAAGCAGGTACATGCGGCGCTGCAGCGGTGCGTCCGGGCGCAGGCGGAACGCAGCGGTCTGCAGGTGTCGGTAGCGGGGGGATGCGGCCATGGGTCACAGTCCTTCGAGCTGGGACAGAGCCTCGTGGAGGCAGCCGTAGAGGGCATCGACGAGGTAGGTGTCGGGGTCGGTACTGCCGGGAGCGAAGTAAGGGCTCAGGACCTCGCGGAGACCGATGAGCAGGCTCAAGGAGGCGTCGTCGGTGTCGGTGTCCGAGCGGCGCGCCGCGCCGGGGGCGAAGGCGGCGTCGCAGAAGTAGACCTCTGCGGCAACCCCTCCGCGGACGAGGCGACCGATGACCTGCCAGATGGTGACCAGCTGGGTCCAGGCCAGGGCTTGGCGTTCCAGGACGGGCAGGTTGCTGTAGGCGAGCTTGAGGTTGAGCAGCCATCGCCATTGGCGGTGTCCTGCTGATCGGAACGCGGTGGCGCAGCGGCCCAGTTCGGCACGGTCGGCCGGGTCGACGACGGGGAAACGGTCGTGGATCTGGCGGGTGGCCCACCGGTTGACCCGTTGGATGACGTAGCTCAGGTCGTCGGGGCGAGGGTGGGGGCGGACCAGGAAGTAAGCGGCGCCGATGGCGGCTTTGTTATCCTCGTTGAGGATGTTGTGGCCACGTTCGATCGCCAGTAGTGGTGCGATCAGGATCCAGGCTGGGGTCGCGGCCAGGGTGTGGACCTCGCTGCGGCGCAGACCGGTGGGGCCGTCCCAGGAGTGGGTGAACTCCTCGTCGTCGGCTACCAGGTGCAGGACGTGGTCTTTCCAGTTGCTGCGCAAGGAAACGAGGTGTTGGGCGGCCAGGCGGGCTTCGGCGTAGCTGCCGACCAACAGCAGGAGCCGTTGCCGGTTGGCGGGTAGGCCGTCGCGGTGTTGTTCCAGGATGCTCTTGCCTGCACCGGGATCGGCGAGCTGGGCGATCATCTGCCGGAGGGCGAGTTCTCGTTGTTCGCCGAACTTGCCGGAGATCTTGATCGGACAGCTGTGGTCGCCGGCGAACAGGGGGAAGAACTCGAATCGACTGCGGCGTACGGCATCGAGCTCTGTGGGTGGTGGGGCCAGGATCGCGGTGACGGGGATGTCGATGTGGTAGCGCGCGGAGGTCCCGGCCCAGCTGGTCCCCGACAGCAGCAGGACATTGGGGCCGCGGTCGGTGTCGGTGGCGAACAGGTCGTGGAGGTGGAGCAGGACCCATCGTCCGATGCCGTGACAGCGGAAGAACCGTAGGCGGCCCATTTTCGTCTTGGTCCGGCGTCGGTCGGTGTCGTCGTCGAGGTACTGGAATCCCAGGACGTTGCCCATGGGTGAGTCGGGAACGACGGGCTGGTAGTCCGGTGGTGCACGGTGGAACAGCGCCGAGCTGGTCCCTTCCAATCCCAGTTCCATCTCGATGGCGCGGAACATGATCATCGCGTGGTCCAGGGCGTAGGCCAGCACTGCGACGGCGAGGGTGAACTCCAGTCGCACGGCTTGTCGTTCGATGTCGTCGAGGGTCAGGGTCATGCCCTCGGCGCTGAAATCCTTGACGATGCCGGTCAGCCAGTCGCTGACCCGTCGTGTTCGCACGGTTTCGTTGGCATCACGGAGGATCTGCGCGGTGAGTACGAGCATTTGCTGGGTCAGCGGGTTCTCGGATTCCGTTGTTCCCAGTGGGTCGTCGATCAGCTCGTCGAAGGCTTTCCGTAAACGGAGAAAGACCTTGCTGTCCTGCCATCCTTCGGTGGGTTGGTGGGAGTTGCCGACTGCAGGGCCGTGTCCGGCCCAGGACTGGGCAAGCTGTTGGGACAAGGTCCATTCGGTGAAGTACGCCTTGTCCAACCAGCGGCGTGAGAGGGCGGGTTGGCGGCGGGCTCCGTCGCGGGAGAGCGCGGAGTAGATGATGTCCACGGCGGTGTTGGCGTTGTCCAGGTTAAGCAGCCACTGACGCACCCGGGGTTCGTGCATGGGTTCGCGCCCTGCCTGGCGGATGGTTTTCTTGGTGCGGTCGATGACCTCGTCCAGCCAGGCGTCGTAGTCCTCACCGATGAGTTGTTGCTCGGGGCTGAACACCGAGTCCAGTTGGGTTTGAACGCGATCGGCTTCGTCGACGACGATGAGGTCGCTGCGCCGCCATGCCAATTCGAGGTAGCGCAGTCGTTCGCTGTTGAGGTGCGTGGGAACGGCGGTGTGCACGAGGCTGGCGGTGGTGGCCACCCATACCGTTGCCTGGACCAGATCCCGGGAAGGTTGGTGGCGTCGGCAGCTGTGCCACACCGGACATGCCCTCATGGTGGGTGCGGTGTCTTTGGCGGCCGGTTCGGCAGGCACCAGGCCGAGGCAGGGTGCGTGGCGGATCTCCCACGGGGTGGCGGCGTGATCGCGGAGTCCGTCGAGGGCGCAGGATGTGCTCAGTAGGTCGAACATGCGCTCGTCGGTCGGTGCGATGCGGCCGTTGCGTGCGTTGGTCAACCGGTGCAGCCGGGTGAGATGTTGGACGCGGTTGCTCTGCCCGAGGATGGGTGCCGCGGCGATTCCCAGGGCTTGCAGGTGCACGGTCTTACGGAGGACCGCAGTGACGTTGTCGGCGACGATGCAGATCCGCTTTCCGTTCAGGTGGCACCACAGGATGAGGACATCGACCAGCGTGCTCTTGCCTGCCCCGACCATGCCGATCATGTGCATGATTCCGTCGATGGTGAGGATGTCGGTCCCCGAGAAGGTGTTGTCCGCCTGGCGTACTTCCAAGGTGACCCGGGCCAGACGCTCTTCCCAGTTGGACCGTTGCTCCTCGGGCCAGCCGAGATCTCGTTCACGGGTATCACCCCAGAGCGCGGCGGCTTCGAGCTCTTTCCACCGTGGTTCCACCGCTTCACGATCGGTCCGGGGCTGTACATCGTGCCCGGCCGTGGCGGGGCTGGCCGGAAACCAGTCCGGGATGGTGACGCTGGTGTCGCTCTGAGCCTGGTTGAAGAACTGCCCCGGCTCGGCCACGGTGATCGTGGTCGTGGCGTCCGGAGGCGGGTGGGTCAATACGTCCTGGTAGTAGTCGAATCGGTCCGGCAGCACCGTCGGCTGCCGGGGGGTGGCGGTGCCGTGACTGAGGTCCAGGTCGTAGCCACGCATGCCTTCCTGGAAGTCGGTGTAGCTCGTCAGGGCTTGGAGCCAGTCAGCGTTGTCCTTGAACCACAGCAGCAGATGGCGCGCGGTGGAGATCATGCTCTGGTGCTCGGTCGGGATGGTGTCCTGGCTCGCGGCCAGGAAGGGATAACCGCCCAGAAGAGCCCACGCATGCTGAATCGGATGCGTGGGAGCAACCTGGCCGGCGAGGTAGAGCAGGAGTTCGACCTCGACCAGCCGGATGCCGGTACGGCGAGCGTCGGGGGCATCCCCTTCCTGGGCCAGATCGTCGGCGATGTTCTTCTTCCAGGACTTGCTGTCCCTCACGACTGCCTCTTCCGAGCTTCTGCGACCACGCGGTCGATGTAGGTCTTCTCGGTCACGACCTCCACGCGCGTGGACGCCTTCTTGAGCCAGCTGCAATGGTTACGCAACGCTCGGATGTATTCCGGCCGTCCACGGGTTTGCTCCTGGGCGATGACGATGTACCCGCGTTCGGCGTTGTCCGGGACGATGAAGGGACGCTCGGTCAACCGCCACGCCAACCTGACGGGGTTGGTCCAGGACTTCACATCCGCCGCCCAGGGAACGGATTCGGGAAGGATGTCGCAGGCATCGAAGCCCGGCCACAGGTGCACGTTCAGCCCGTGGCGGCGCAGGGCGTCAGCGATGCGCAGCTCGGCTCGCCCCGGTCCGGAGATGAACATGCGGAGTTCCCGCCGCAGCCACACCACCCCCTCCGCGGCAGGCAGCCGGGTCTCGATCCTGCTGGGATCCGGACAGTCCCATTCCTGGCAACGACGTGCCCCGTCGAGGTCGAGGGTCCAGAGGTTCTTGCACCCCGCGCAGATCAGCGCCTCGCCGTCGATGAGTGCCTCGGCCGGTGCGGGTTGGTAGGCACTGCGGATCTCCTCGGCCAACAACGTGAACTTGGCGTCACTGCGGAGGAAGGCGAGGTCCTGCTCCGACATCGCTGGTTTCTCCACCAGCAGCGCCCGGAAGTTCACGTAGGCGTTCTGGTCGTTGTCGGCCTTACACGCATCGAGCACGCCGTGGATCAGCAGGCGCTCACGGATCTCACCCTCGACATCGCCGGAGATCACTGCCCATTCCAAACAGGCCTTGCTCGGCGTTCCCTTGACCAGGAGCACCTCGTCACCGGTCATCCCCTCCACGTAGGGCCGGAAAGGCCACTCGGAGAAGGGGCAGTGCGCCCAGGCCGCCAGGTCCATCACACTGCGCGGGACCTCGACGTCGGCGGTCATGGCCATCACGGTCATCCGATCCAGCGCTCGCTGCAGGGTGGCAGGGTAGGGCGTGGGAAACGTTGCCTGCCGTTGCAAGACATTGGAAAGCTCCAGCAGACCGCTGGCGATCATGCCGAGCACTACCGGATGCCACTGCTCCGGTACCGGCGTCACCGTCTCCTCATCAGGATCCGGCGCTCGTTCTTGCGAGGTCTGCTGTGCCATGGCGAGAAGCTAAACAGCGGCACCGACAATCAAAGACCCCTCGGAGCAACGGGATCGACCTGTGTCACCACACCGGGTGAACAACTCCGGTATGGCAAGCTTGTCCTGTCATCCGACAAGCTGGCCTAGTCAATAATTCCGGCTACCCACACCGGACCATTACCCCCACCTCCACCCATCTGGGTGGTCGCTCCGGGGAAATTCCTACCCCGTATAGAGCATCAGCTGCCCAGGGAGCCGCTCTTGGGCGGCCCTGTATGTCGGATCTGCTGCTGCACACCAACCCCACCCGCTGCGCGACCACCTGTCTCGAGGCTCGTGTGCGACGTGGCGAACCAGTGCTTGCTCGTTCAGGTTCTGGCGGAGACGCACGCGGTCAATCGCGGACCCGTCATGTCTACGCAGCTCGCGCGAGACGTCCGAGACGTTGAGTGATTGATGGCAGGGGCGCTATGCGGTTGCAGATCATCCTGATCCTAGCGTCCAGGAAGAAGCCTTCGTGACTCCATCGGGGATCGGCCATGTCCTCGTGGGTGAGGATCATCGCCTCCTCAGCCCGAGTTGATCCCCTACAGGGGGCGTACGGCACGTGTCGGAGGAGGATCGCCGGGCTCGACGAGCGCTGCGCCCGCAGACGAGCGGGCTCGGTGAACCCCGAGGAGGACACCAGAACACCACCATCGAGGTTCAGATCGAGCAGTGTGCCGATGAACTCCTCCACGACCCCGATGCCCACGGGACGCTTGCGGTGCTTACACTCGACCGGCACGAGGATCTGCTTGTGCGAGAGGACGCCGACGAGCACGACGTCGGTTTGCCGCCCCCGCGCCGTGCCATTGTGGACGACGCCCTGATGGGCACTGACGATCCATGGGTTCGATGCCACGGCTACCTGAGCGATGTGTTCCTCGTAGGCGAGCCACGCGGTCTCACGATGGCGTTCTACCGGCATGGGGCGAGGGTAGCTCGCCTACCAACACCGCGCTGCGCGGTCAGGTGGAGTACCTGACCCGCCTGACCGCACAGCAGCTGTCGTGCGACCGCCGAGAACAGATGCGCTTCCGAAGAGAAGGAGATTCAGACCTTCGCGTGGCTCCGGCGGGGCGCGGTCGAGAGTGTGGGCCACTCCGCGAGGGGAGGCACGATCCCGTGGTTGCGGAACTGTGCGAGGGCTTCGTCGTTCCCGCGGGTGTTGCAGATCTCCACGCAGGCGTCGTAGATCGCATGCGAGGTGTCGGGCCACTCGGGCAGCTGCCCGCCGCAGCGAGGGCACAGGCCCTGCTCCAGCAGAGTCTCGAGGACGGCAACACTCTCCCGCACCTGGAACACGGTCAGACGCCCGTATCCGTAGAGGGCCGTGGTCACGCAATTCTTGTGCATGGCAAGCAGAATGGCACGCGATCGGACGGGTGCTGCGCAACCGTGCGCAGCGCTGCGGGAAGGCCACCCGAACAGGGGGGACACCCGTGTGCGGTGACCTCGATGCAGACGTGCATCACGTGCCCGAGCCCGGTCGGCGACCGTCTCGGGAAGAGGGAAGCGTTGGCACACGGCGAATCCTCGGTCATCGTGTCGAATGAGGACTCTCGGTTCGAGGAGAGCAGTGCCCCACCTGTGGGCGTGTTCGACGCAAGGGCCGTGTGCTCCTGGTGCCGGGTTGGTGTGGGCTGTCAGGGGATGTCGTTGTCCCGGGCCGTATTCGTGTCGGTGTGCTCGATGTCGAGATCTCCCACGGCGGTGCCCAGGAGGGCGGCGTAAGGGGTGTGGTCGGCGTCGATGAGCAGGATCCGCATACGAAACTGGGGCGGGATTCGCTCATCCATGGAGGCGGTGTTGTGCATGCTGGCGAGGACGAAGAGATCGGTCAGGAGGTTGAGCCCGATCACGCGATCCGGGTCGGCCTCGGACTCCAGGCCGAGAACCCTGATCTCCAGCATTCCCTGCTGGGGAAGGACGGTGACGGTGGTGTGCACCTCGTCGGAGATGCCGCCGTCATGACGGAGCTCGGAGATGTCCTCGCAGATGCGGACCGCCGCAGCCTCCAGGGTGTAGCCGGGTCCGGTGCCCGAGTGGCTCCCACGGATGACGTAGTTCTCCACGGGGGCGTGGTCGAGATGGCGGGAGGTTGACATGCCTTGTGCCCCTTGGGTTTCAGCGCTTCAGTGATTGGTCGTCGTCTATGGACGCTTGGTCTCGAGGGCGGTGTCAACCCGACGATCGCGACACTGTGTGGTCGATGCCCCGATCGGCGTGAGCCTTCCGCGATCAGTGCGGCGAGGACCGATCCCTTTGCTGCAGAAGGAAATTCATCTCCTCGACGACGGCGGGTGTCCCGATCGCGCGCTTGACTTTCTCCGATGGTCCAAGCGTCCATAGAGGTGCGGCCCGCACCACCCACGGATGCGCACCCCAGGGCCGTACCGCCCCGGCCGGGGCATGACCCCTATCTACGGCACACACGTCGAGGAGATCGTCATGCCCACGAAACACACCAACACGACCGCGGGTTCGCTGCGTGCCCTGCGCGCTGTCCCCGAGACCACCCCGTCGGCGTCCCGTACGGCCGCTGAGGACAAGGTGTGGCAGGCGTTGCACGCCCATCCCGGTACCACCACCAGCGAGCTGGCGGCCTCGGCCCGGGTCGGGCGCTCCACCGCCGCGAAGATTCTCGCGGCCTGGAGCACTGATGGCAGCGTCGAGCGGATCTCCGGGATCGCCACCGGTGGCCGTCGCACCGCCGACCGATGGAGAATCGCCCCCGACGAGACCGAGGACACCGACCCGCCCGCGCCCGACGACAGGACCGGTCCCGACCCGGCAGTGCAGACGGTCAACGGCGACGGCGACGCCTCGGCGGAGGACGACCAGCCCGCACCGGACGGGACCGGCGGTGGCAGCGCGCCCGAGCACGGCGACGCGACGAGCGAGCCGCCCGTGAGCGGTACGCCAACAACGACTCCCGCCCCGGTCGCACCTGATGCGGTATCGACAGGCAGGGTCACGGGTCGGTTGGTGTCGGGGCAGCTGCGCGGGATGGTCGAGGACTTCCTGCGCGCACGGTCGGGCCGGGAGTGCGGGCCGACGGAGATCGGGCGGATGTTGGGCCGCTCCGCCGGGGCGATCACCAACGCGCTGGAGAAGCTGGTCGCCGAGGGATATGCCGCGCAGACGGGCGAGCGCCCGAAGCGGTACACCATCGTGACTCGCTGACAGCAAGCACGTGCCGCAGTGCCCAATCGCTTCGTCGGGCACTGCGGCCGTGTTGTGCCGACGCCCGGTCGACCGCGCCGAGGCGTCGTCGTCCCGTGCAGTGTGCCCGCCGTTGTGTCCGCCCCTGGTTCTCGACGGTGACCGGGTCTCGCTGTGTCCTGCGCGATGTTGTTGGGGTGCAACCGGTGTAGGGCATCGACGGGCGGAGGCGTGCGGCGTCGAGCCGCCGCGCATGAGGTGTCCTGGGGTTAGCGTGCGGCGCGCAGGGCCGCTGTGGCGGCGCGGCCGATGGCGCGCGCAGTGGTGGCGGGGTCGTTCAGTTGGTGCACGAACGCGCCCTGTAGGGGCTCGTTTGCGGCGTTGGTGGCCAGCCACAGCACGCCGCACCCATTGGCGCGCAACCGATCCAGCCGGTGTTGGCCGTCGCGGCGGGCGTGGGGGTCGTAGTGGCCGTCGGAGACGATGACCAGCAGCCGCGCCGCGCCGGGGTGGGCGAGTCCGAGGGCACCGTCGAGGGCGTCGATCGCGGTGGGGATGTCCTCGTAGCAGTCGCGGGCGGCGAACTCGGTCACCACGGCCGGGGCGGATCCGGGGTGGGTGATGGCGTGGACACCGCTGCCGAAGGCGATCGTGGCGGTAGTGGCAGGGATGCGGGTGTGGTGGGCGGCGTGGGCCAGGATCCAGGCGGCCGAGGCAACGTGTGCGGTGTAGGCGCGCATGGAACCGGAGACGTCACAGGCGATGCCCACCCGCAGCGGCGGTGCGGGGGTAATCGTGCGGGTGGTGCGGGTGAACGGCTCTGCAGTCGGGATCGCTCCGGTCGCGCGTTGGGCGTCGACGGCCAGCGCGCCGCGCATGCGCAGTCGTCCCGGTGGGACGGCCGAGGTGACGGGGGTGGCCACCCGGTCGCGGATGCCTGCTGTGCTCAGTGCGCGGGCCAGGGTGCGGGCGGCGGTGCGCTCGGCGGTCGTGGGGGTGCGGGTGCCGGTGACCGGGGTGCGTGCTGCTCCTTTCCGGCGGGGGTGTGCGGTGGGGGTGAACACGGTGCTGGCGGCCTGCTCGGCGCTCTCCCGTGCGGCCGCGTCGGCGGTGGCAGTGCTCGTGCGGTGCGCGCCCCCCTGGGGATGGGGCGAGGGCAGTGACTGCTGTGGCCACGGTGGCCAGGACCTCGGCGATAGCGGTGGTGATCGCCGACGGCCGCGACGGTCCGAGCATCGGGTTGTCCGGGGCGGTAGTGGGGGCGTCGGGCTCGATTCCCACCAGCGTGCACCACCGGTACCCGAGTTCGATCATGCCGGTGGCATCGGTATCGGCGACGATGCGGGCCTGCCGCCACACCTCGCGCAGCTCGGCGAGAAGCCCGGATCCGAGGACATCGGCGACGATGCGCGCCAGGGGCGCGGTCTCGGCCGGTGTGAAGATGCCGCCGTCGGTGCGCGCCAACACCAGCCCGGCGGCCTGGGCTGCCTCCTGCCGTGTCATGGCCCCGGCGCCGGTGGTGGTGAGGAGGTCGTGCAGGATCAGGCGGGTGCTCGCGGCGCGCAGCCAGTGGCGATCGTCCGGGCGGCGCCGGATCTGTGCCACCTCGATCCGGGACTCCTCCAACAAAGTCGCAGCCTCCAGAGCCCCGGGCGGGGTCCCGGAGGGTGCGCTCCAGTGGGAGTGGCGGACGTGGGCGCATTCGTGGACCAGCAGGCCCCACGCGGTGGCGTAGCGGGCACGGTCGGCGATGCGGTGCGGTCTCGCGGTGGCCGGGTCAAGGGTGCCGAGGTGGAGTCCGTCGATCTCGATGATCGCCCGGGCCGGGAAGAAACAGGCGGGGGCACCATGCCCGGCACCAGGGGCGATGGTGACGATCAGGTCCTCCCGGTCGGCGACGTCGACCACCTGGTCGGTCATCGCGGCCGACAGCGCCCACCATCCCGGCGCAGCGGCCGGGTCGACCACGGTGGCGGTCGCGGTGTCGTCGGTGATCAGATGGCCGCTCATGGCAGGCTCTCCTCCCGGGTACGGGGGTCAGATGCGGGCGCCCAGGGCCAGGGGCTGCACGGCGGTGCCGAACACCGCGCGCACGACCTCGGCGACGATCTCCCGGTCTTCCTCCGGGGCGATGCCGATCAGGTTCCCGGCAGCGGTCACTGCCCCGAGAACGGGCGCGATCGTGTGGAAGGACAACAACTCCCGCAACTGGGGCACCCAGCCGATCTCGCCGCTGGCGTGGCGGGTGGCGAGGTTGCGGGCCACCCGCACGGCACGACGGTCGACGCCGAGCTCGGTGGCCAGGTCGTAGTCGCTGGTGACCAAGATCTGGGCGCTGAACCGGGAGGACAGGGCGTCGCCCAGGACCGCGCCGTGCACGCCGGGGTTGTGTCCGGCGACGACGTAAAACCCCTCGGCGGCCTCGATGACTTCCCCGCCGTGGGCTTTGACCACGATCCGGCGGCGGCCGTCCATCGCGGGGTAGACCACGGCGAGCACGGTGGGCGGGATCAGGGTGGCGTCGTCGAGGAACAGGGTGCGGCCCTCGCGCATCGCGGTCACCAGGGGGCCGTGGACGAACACGTAACGCCCGTCCGGGGTTTGGGTGTACTCACCTACCAGGTCGGCCACCGTGGTGTCCCCATCGCCCTGCAGCGTCACGAGATCGGGGAACGCCGCCTCCACGACCGAGGTCTTCCCGGTGCCGGGCGGGCCGTAGAGCAGGGCGGGAACCCCGGCCTGCCGAAGCGCACGCAGGGCGGTGACGTCGGGCAGCCCGGCCAGGTTTCGCGGGTGGTAGAGCTGCCCGCCCGGTCGCCGCACCGGCCCCGACAACAACGGCGGTGCCTCGGGTTCGGGTATCGCGGCGCGGGCCACGGAGGAGATGGGGTGCAGGACGGCGGCCGGGGTGGTGTCGGTGGCCCGATACCGCAGGGGTGCGGTGGTGGTGCGCTTGGCCTGGCCCCGTGCGGTCAGCACCTTGAGGGCGTTGCCGACCGCGCCGCTGGAGTGCCCGAGGGTGCGGGCGATCTCGCGGACAGTGAGGTCGGTGCCCGCACGGTCGAGGAGAAGCTGCGCGACCATGCCGCGCAAGTGACCGTTGCGCAACCGGGTGGGCGCCGCAGGAGCGGGCGTCGGTCCAGTCATGACGAGTCCTCGATAGCATTGGTATGCAAGGCTTTCCGAGCGCCCGTGGTCCGGGCGCGTGGCGTCGGGACAGCAATGTAGCTTGGCGCGTAAGAGAACGCTGGAGGCGCGGCATCGCCAGCGGGTTCTCGGACCTGTAGCGGATCGCAGTATCTACGACATGCGGTGCTGTCCACTGTGGACATCCTGGAGGGCTCCTCCGGTGGAGGTATGTCGCGCCCGGAGGTGTCAGAGGTCGTGCGGGGCGCCGGGGGCTGTGGTGGTGAGGAGGATGACGGCGGCGGCTTCGGAGGCCACCGGGTGTTGGGTGCCGTCGGCCGTGACGACGTACCAGCCTTCCTGACGGGCTGCGTCCGCCGGGTAGTAGCTGCCCACAAGAGTGCCGTCGGCGCGGGTGAGCACCGCGTAGCGGGTGTGATGCGCATCCGCCGGATCGGACACGATGGTGATGAGGATGCTGGCGTCCTCCCGGGAACGGCGAACTACGGTCTCGGGGCGAATACGGTTGTCGTGCACGGTGATTCCTCTTCCTGAAGTCGGTAGCAACGGGCACAGCTGACGTCGAGTGGGTTATTCGATGAATATGTCCCCGCATTCCGGCGACCCGTCCCAGGTTAGCTCGACACAATCGAGGACGACAATGCGCCGACACGGTATTTTCCGGGACTATTTACGGGAAATTTCTCCTATGCGCGAAATGGTAGGTGGCTCGGGTGTGGTGTGTCTGCGGTGAGTGGCGGGCGGAAATACCGGAGCGACACCGAGCGGGGGAGAGGAGCGGGGATAGCAAATCTGCTGCAGCAGAGGTCACCGAAGACAGTCGTTACAAGGCGGTTCGCGCGGGCCGGGATGCCACAGGCTCGCCGGGCACCGATGTTGTTGCCTGCGTGTACTCAGGCGAGTCTGGGACAGCGTCGGATCCCCCGGCCAGGGCTGCTACCAGCGTGAACAGGCCGATGCTGGGGTGGCGACTTACCCGGATCCCCGTGGTGATCCTCGTGGTGATCCCCGAGCGACACCCCTGCTGCCGTGCAGGGTCGGGTGCTGTTCCCGGGGACGACGACCCGCGGCAGAGGCGGGCGAGTGGCGGCGGTCGGGTGTGCAGAGGAAAGCGGGTGTGGAGTGTGCTCGAGCACGCCGGCGGCTTTCCTGGCCGGTGCCGACCAGCCTGATGGCCCTACTCGCAGCAAAGTGCGGCGCTCGACAACCCCGTCGCCCGCTCGGCCCAAATTCCATGGAGGATGGCCCGGACGTCCTCCTATTTTCCAGGACCTCATGGTGGCGCCGACGTTGCAGAAAAGGATCGCCGAGGGCTTGTTCCCGCGGCGTTGCGAGGAGAAGATTTCCACCGAAGAACTACTAATCGCTGCGACCTGAGCTTGTGGAGTTGCCGCGGGTTATGGCGTCGGCGCAGGAGTGGGTGCGGCGCAACGTCATGCTGATTGCAGAAGCCAGTGGACAACTACCACCTCGCCGGTCCCGAGCGAGTCCCGGTTCTCGATCGTTTCGGCACGGTGACGGCTACCGGCCTGTACGACGAGCATCGGAAACCCTGTGCGCGACAGGGTGTCTCGGGGTTCGAGTGGTCTCGGCCTCGGCTCGCCCGCATAGGCGCGCGGCGAGTTCTGTGGTCTCGGGCGTGGGGTGTTCCCCGATCTCGGCCAGACGCTTCACGAGCAAGCCCAGCGTTCGCTCGACCGCGTCGGCGCGCCCCAGCCGGCCCTGCAGTCGCATGATGTCGCGGTAGAGCAGCTCGTGATGCGGGTCGAGTTCTCGCGCGGTTTCCAGCAACCCCAACGTTTGTTCCGGGTCGGTGTCCACCAGGATGCGGGCGAGGGCAGCCACAGCATCCAGGGCGTCGCGGCGCGCGGTTTCGCGCAAGGCGTCGATCCACTCGTAGTCGCAGCCGTGGGCGAGCGGGCCGCGGTAGGCCCGCACCACCGCCCGCAACCTGTCCTCGCGGTGCTCACGGGTGAGGGCGGCGCGGTGAGCTGCCACCGCACGCAGGAAATGCCAGTAGTCGACGGTGACGACCTCGGGGTCGAGGCGGTAGCGACCGACGCCGGTCATCAGACGGGTGACCGTGCCCGCTGTCGCGGTGGCTGCGGCTCTGCGCAGTCGCGACAGTGCGGTGTGCAAGGCGTTGGTCGGCGAGTCCTGGGTGTACTCGGGCCACAGCGCGGCCAGGACGGCGTCCCGGCCGACTCCATCGGGATGGACCGCAAGGAAAATCAACAGCTCCCTGACCTTGGGCGGCAATGCCGCGGTGATGTCATGCTGGCTCCCGCCGGCCTCGCACCAGCTGACCTCAAGTCCGCCCAGGAGGGTGATTCTGATTCGCTGCCCGGCGTCCTCGTCCGCGCCAGCGGGCTCGACGGAGACCGGAAGGACCGGTGGGGTCAGGACCTCGACAGCAGTGGTTGAGGACCTCACGGGGCCGGGTGCGGGGGGCGGGGTGGTGTGGGTTGGGGAAACCTCGCGTCGACCATCCTGAGATGGCAACCTTCTGGGATCCTGGTGTGCGCCGGTGGCTTGCCAGGGAGACGGGGTCGGGGTGCCGGCGGTGGTCTTCGGCGTCGGGCGAGCGTCGTAGGTTGTCACGTTAGGTCCTCCGGGCAGGGGTTCTCCCGCACCGCGTCGCCAGGCGGCTACGGCAAGCGATCAGGTAAGGGGGTTGGTCGAGCGCAGAACGCGCAGTCGGCCCGAGGTGTTGACCTGCCGGCCGCGGGATCGGAGTGATCGGCGGCCAGCTCGGCCAGGTGTTCGAGCCTGGCCTGAAATTCTTCCACGGGACTCAATGTCGACATTCATCACATCTCCCTTTTTGTAGCAGTAAATATTGCGCGATGGGTGCAGAAAATGAGACCGCGAACGATCGAAAAGGCGTTCCATGGAAAATGAAGAGAATCCAATGTTCGCCGCTGCGGCCTAGTTGCGGCGCTACGTGTAGTGAGAATGCAGCGCTACGCGCAGTGAGAATTACGCCGTTTCAGTGCTCGGGGTCGCACGAACACTCGTGGCGGGCCCTGTACTGCTTACGCAATGCGCGCAGTTCGCGCAGTTCGGCGTTCACGCGCCGCTGCGTCCGGGCCTGCTGCCTGCTGCGGTGCGACAAGGCCGACTCGGCCAACGCCACACCAACCAGAGCCCCGAGCGCCAGCAGGAACAGACAGACCAGCACGATCACCAACATCGAGTGCTCACCCCCTTTCCGTCGGGGTCTCGCGCATCGCCCGAGAACCCGAGACCCCGAATGCCGCACCAACGGCGCACCCGCGCGGGGTCGGTACCGCGTAAACTCGGTGCGCTGCTGGGGTTTTCGGTCATGGCACTACGGAACCGCGACAGGTGGGGGTGTGGACAGGGGTGAGCGCGGCTCACGGCCGTACCTCTCACAGTCCGCTCACACCGGACCTCACCAGGGCACTCACCGGGGCACAGGGGAGGTCGTAGTCGTTGACGGACAACGGATTCATCGCAGAGTTCAAACGACTCCGCGACGTACGCGGCCTGTCGCAGACCAGACTCGGCGCGCTGATGGGCTACGACCGCAGTTACCTGAGCAAGATCGAGACCGGTGTCGAGCGCCCGGGGCTTGATTTCGTCAGGCGTGCCGATGCCGTGTTCGAGGCCGCCGGGTCCTTGCTCCGTGCCTGGCACGCCGAGTACGACACCCCCAAGGGCACGCCGTCTCAGCGTGAGTCCGGGGAGTCGGCCTCCAGTCTCATTGTCGAGCATGATCACGCGGAGCTGATCTACAACCGGGGGATGTACCAGGCGGTGATGCGGCGAACACTGCTCAACGCCGGAACCGAACCTGTGTCGAAATACCTGGTCAGGATCTCGGTCGACCGCTACCCCGGCGATCCGGCACGATCGAACGAGTTGTACCGCCGTGACCCGCTGACCTGGGACGAGCTCCAGCTCATCGCGCACTGCGGAGACGAGCCGATGAGCATTCAGATCCGCCACGACCGCGATGCCTTCAAAGAGGTCTGGCTGCTCTTTGCCAATAGCTCGGCCCAGTTCCCGCTCTATCCCGGAGAAAAAACGCAGATCACGTACTCCTACCAGGTCAGCGAGAACAAATGGGGGCCGTGGTTCCAGCGTGCCGTGCGGCTGCCGACGAAGAAACTATCGGTGGATCTTGATTTCCCTATGACGGCCCAGCCGTCGGTATGGGGTACCGAAACCGGAATGGAGATGGATGGGTTACCGTTTCGGTCGCAGATTCGGCGCGTCCAGTTCGCCGACCGCGTGCGCTTTTCGTGGATGACTGAGAATCCACCCCTGCACGCGCGGTATCGGCTGGAGTGGCGCATGAAACCCGGCGATCAGGCCGGAAAGGCCCCCATCGTGACTACTGCCACACAACAAATGAGCGAAATTGGGATCGTGCAGGTCGAAGAAGCGATCCTGCGTGAGCAAGCGTACCCGTTCGATCTCCCGACCGAGGCCGAGGATGCCCGTCGTGTTGTGGCCGCTCTCGCCGCGTCGATGGAGCGCGTCTCCCAGGTCCACACCTTCGGTAAAGGCATGGGGATTGCCGCCCCGCAGATCGGGATCGGTCGAGCGGCGGCGCTGGTGCGCACTCCCGACGGCGAGATGATCACGCTGCTGAACCCGCGCGTGATCGACGAGTCGGCCGAAACCGACGAGAAATACGAAGGATGCCTGTCGTTCTTCGATGTGCGGGGCATGGTTCCGCGTCCGCTGACCATCGATGTCGAACACACGGACATCGATGGCAATCGCCGGATCGCCACGTTCGAGCAGGGACTCGCTCGCCTGGTTGCCCACGAGATCGACCACCTCGAAGGCCGCTTGTACACGGATCGGATGCGCCCGGGGGTCAGCACGATCTCGGTCGAGCAGTACACAGGTACCGGTCAGAAATGGAATTACCGCTAGGCCGGGCACCGTCCCGCGAGCAGCAGGCGACACCCTTGGTGGGGTGTCGTCAGATGTTGAGGCGGTCGAGGATCGCTTGCGTGGTGGTACCCAATGCGTGGGCGACCCGCCCCAGCTCGATCACGTCGAGTCTGCGTTGCCCTGACTCGTACTTGCTGACAAAGCTTTGCGGCACATTCAGTTTCGCCGCCACCTGCACCTGTGTCAGTCCTGCCTCGGTGCGGAGGGTGTGGAGCAGCGCGCACAGCCGCCGATAGTCGGCGGAGTAGATGCTCTTCTCCACTTGCCAAGGGCAGCAACCACTTTCGGGATATCCCAAAATCGGATAACCTGCCGGGCGCTGTGATCGCTCCCGAGGGAGGGAGGTGGTTCGTGTGACCGGCGTCAGTGGCGGAGGCGGCAAGTAGTCCGGCCGCAGGGTGTCCCTGGATGCTGTTACCACCCAGGGACACCCCTCCCGTCCGGCCAGAGCCGGGGGCCTTAAGTCCTCGACGTCGAGGAATTCTCCTCCTCCAGGGACCACACGAACGCCACTCCCGAACGCGGAAAGATCCACCCGTCGGCGGTGATGTCCACCGACCGCGACGGCAACGACGCTGGAGTCTGCTCCAGGCGGGCCGGTGTCGACGTGCTCAGGAAATCCACCGGTGTCACGTCTCGGATACCGACCTGTCCGTAGGTGAACCGAGCCCGGAACCCCTTGGTGGGGCGCAACAGGTCCAAGTGCAGCACATGCCCGGTCCGGCGCACGAGGACCCGATACGTGTACGCGACGGTGACCGGGCAGCCCGTCCGCACGGAGTCGGGAAGCCGCGCGGTGTAGGTCTGACCGTCGTGGGAATGAGCGCGTTCGATCGACAACACCGCCCCGTCGACCGAGACCGCTACCACTTCGAAGGTGTCCCGGCACGCGACATCCACCGGAGTACCGCGGTCGATGAACCACGCCGAGACAGTGGACTCGTCCTGCCCGCTGGCGCGGTGTTCGGCTTCGTTCGAGGTGCAGGTGAACCGCAACACCGGATGAGCAGGGATCACGCGGTATTCACACCGCAGCGTCGCGACGAACATCGAGGTCAGCCCGGTGGTAAGACCTGCGGCCCACGGCTGGAGGTCCACTGTGACGGCGACGTCGTGCCAGCGTTCCGGGACACCGATCACCCGCGCTCGTGTGTCCGCGTACAGATCCCGCGCGAGGTCGACGTCATCGAGCTGCACCCCGAGCGCGTTGACCACGATCCGACCGAGGGTGTCGGAGGACAGGTGCCGCAGATCCTCAGGCCCGGCGGCATAGGCACTCCACACCGCGTCTCGCACCGCCGCCGAGTTGCGCACGAAGGCGGCATCGAGCCGTTCGTCCAGTCGCTTGTCGTTCTGGTGGCGGACGTAGAACTCGAAAATCGTCGCCACGACACCGGCGCCGATCAGCGTGGTACCCAATTCGGAGATCGGAATCCACCGCGCGTCGGGGTCCACGCTGATCCAGCGGCCCAGCGCCACCAGTCCGAAACCGAGAATGACCGCAAGCAGGGAGATTAGTTGCAGCTTTTTCCTGTAGAGCTGTTCCAGAACCGACGGCATGACGACCATTAAAGCAGCGTCGATGCTATTGAGGTAAATGACCGCGGAATCACTCCCTATTCACTGGGGTAGTAATTTCTGGTGTGCTGGGTCGGCAGGTTGTCTACAGGGGGTTGTCGTCGCGGGTGCACTCGATCAGATGCCGCACCGCGTCGGTGAGCGCGGCTGGTGCCCTCGGGGTGGCCGTCAGCTCGTCGCGGGTGCGCAGCAGGACCCCGGTTGCGCGGGTGTGCCCGATCCCCCTCACGCGCTCGGCGAGGGTGTCGGTGAGGGCCTGGGCGTCCTGCCAGGCCCCGGCAGCGACCATCACCGACCACAGCTGGGCCAGGGTGATGGCGCGGTAGCTGGCCCCCGTGCTCTCGCCGTTCACCGCCTCGTGCAACACCGGGATACCGAGATCGGGGCGGCCCAGCTCGGCATGCATCAACCCCTGGTGCGACAAGAGCTCGGTGGTGTCGATCCACCATGCCCACTCCGGATCACGCTCGGCCGTCCCGTCCCCGAACAGCACCCGCGCCCGCTCGAAAGTGCGCAGCGCTTCGTGGTGTTGCCCGGATTTCGACAGCGCGCGTGCCTGCCGAATATGGAACATCGCCCGCACACGCGGGGACAGCCGTCCGTTCTCCAGGGCGGATGTGGCGATCATGAGTGATTCGTTCAGGTGCTTGAGGTGGCTTTCCTGCATGGAGAAGTTCAACAACGTGAGGAGTTCGGTGGAGCGGTCCCCGGCCATGCGGGAGAAGTGCAACGCTTCCTCGTTGAGGCGGCGTGCGGGGTGGTGTTGTTCGGCGTCGAAGGCGATCCATCCGGCGACCTCGGCCAGCTCGCCCAGGGCGGCGCACAGTTCCCGGTCGGGGCCGCTGCGGGTTGGGGCTGTGGTGTTCCAGGTGCGGCGGGCCTGCCGAAACGCTTTGATCGCCAGAGGCGCGACGTCGTGCGCGCCGTACCGGTTGTCGAGGTCGATCAAGTGCCGGGTGGTCTCCCGTATCGCCTGGGCGGGTGTGGTGGTCGAAGCGGTGTCCCCGGCCCCGATCCGCCCCACCGCCCCCGCCGTGACCGGAGCCGCGTTGGGTGCGGGCGCGGAAGTGGTCCGCGGGCGGGTGTTCTCGGGCAGGTCGAACCACAACAGGCGCCCCGGAATCCCCAGCAGGCGTGCCCAGAACACGAGTTTGTCGAGGTTCTTCTCGGGCGGTCCGTTCTCCAAGCGGCTGATCGAGACCTGCGGCATGCTCGCCCACCGCGCGAGCCGGGTTTGCGTGATCCCTCCCGGCCCGAACACGCTGCGGTGGTGGGGGTCGGTGCGCCAGGCGCGCACCAGCGCGCCCATGTGCCGGGCCTGCAGCGCCTCTCGGTACCGCCCTGTCTCCCACACTTGTTGGGGCACAACGGGAACGCTGTCGGTGGCGTCGCGGTGGGCGCGCTCGCAGGGGCCGCACAGGGTGCCGGGGTTGTCGGCGGCCAGTCGCGCGGGGCAGCGACCGCACCACCGCGTCGCGCCTGCCTCGCCCATGTGCACCCCGCCCGACCCCGACACCACACCGCACACAACCCCCGGGCGCGAAAACCGCTCGCGCGCAAGGGAAAACCCCAGGGTAGCCGCCGCCGGCACGGACGGGCGAGGGTGCGCGGGTAGTCCATCCCGGTGATCCCCACCGAGTCGATCGACCACAGTGGACAGCTCCCACCAGCACAAACACGCCACTATTCACCGCGTGAATACGGCGTATTCGGTTTGTGTCGGGTCGATTCGGGTTGGGGTGGGTCAGTGTTGGGGGCACGGCACACGGGACCGGCCGGAAATATCCCGAAACGGAATAATGGGGTGTGCACCCTCTCCCGACACACCACGCACACCCCGCCCCGACCGAATTCCGTACCAGGGAAATACATCCCCGGCCCGTGTGCCACCCACACCACATCGACAACCCGGGGCAGGGGAGCACAATGGGCACACCCGAGAACGACGATTCGGCGACGCGGATACGCCAACTCGACCACGCCCTACAGAACCCAGTGCCGCACACCGTGAACGGCCGCGTGGTGTACGGGTATCTCCGAGTGCCCACTCACGCACGCGATCGCGCAGCACGCTTGCGCGCGGAGATCCTCGACCACGCCCGCGAGAACGGGTTCCTCGTCGGTGCGGTGTTCACCGACCACGACCCCGGCGAGCAGCAGCCCGGGTTCGTCGCGCTGCTGGACGTGCTCGCCCTGCCCCACACCTACGCCGTCATCCTCCCCGGCTGGCAACACCTGGCGGCCGACCCCGACCAGGCCGCTCCCCTGACCGCGCGCATCAGCCGCACCGCTACCCGCATCCTGACCACCCGACCCGCACAACCCGACCACCACCCCACGCCCGCACCGCCGCCGTGGCGGCCGTGCCACGCCCGGCGGTCGGCGTGATACCCACCGACCCCCGCGCCGCCCGCACAGCGCTGCTCGGCCACCTCCGCGACATCACACCCCGCCTTGCCGACGGAACCGCGCTCAACGGCCTCGAATGCTTCGGCAGCAGCGACCCCGACGAGTGGCTGATTCGCCTCGCAGGGTTCGCGATCTCGGTCCTGCGCGCGCACCAGGTGGACGAGCACGGTCGGTGCCGCCGCTGCCGCACACCCCGACGCGGCGCGCGGGCACTGCTGCCGACCTGGAGTCGCCGCAACCTCTGCCACACGTTGAGTGCCGCGCTGGTGATGCTCGGCAGCGACCCGACCACCGCGTGGTGGCACGCCCTGACCCTCTCCGGTCAACGGCACGCGCTCGCCGACGTTCACGCCTGGCTCACCGACCCCGACGATGCCCCCGGACGGCACCACCTCGACACCGACGTGGACGCGCCGACCGACGTGCTCCCGGTGCTCACCGACCCCGGAAATCCCCTGTCGGATACGCCCGGACGAAGGATGTAAACCGCTGCGCCACAACCTAAACGGCTTGATTCACGGCAGTACGCTGCACGAGCAGCGCATCACAGATACAACCCCGGTTGATCCCTGCTGCTGCACAAGGGGGCTCGATATGGTGCGGAAAACCACGACACTATCGCGCATCACCACGCTCACTGTCTTGTTCGCCCTGCTGGCCGTGATCCCGGTCAGTCTTACCGGCTGCGTGTGCCAGGAACCCCGCGCGCTCGCGCTGGGCTTCCACGACGCGAAGGGGAAACCCAAACCGAAGCAGAACTGTCCACCGAAGAGCAACGCGCAGCCGCAGCAACCGAAGAAGAAGATGCGCGGCGAGGGCGGCCAGCAGATCACCTCCCGGACGCTTCGTGACGGCGTGAAGGTCGGGCAGTACACATACCGGCTCGACGTGGAGAACCCGGCACCCGGCAAGCGGCCGGGTAGTCTGCACGTGCAACTGGGCGGCAAAGGGTCCAAGCACTACGAATACGACGAAGACAAGCGCAAGTTCATCGGTCGCGACGGCGAAGAGCTTCCGGCGAAGGTGCAGGACGCGATCGACAAAGACCCCAAGACCCAGGCACAAATCCAGTACGCCCTGAAGTCGCTACTCGGAGGAGGGTGATCAGCGCGATGCTGATACCGGGCGATCCGCTACCGATCCAATGGCGCGTCACGATGAACGACGGCGCGGTGGTGGGCGTGTGGGCGAACAGCTACGGGGAGGAGAACGGATACTACCTGTTCGACGTCTTCGCCGAAGTATCCGAAGCCGAAGAACAGAACCTTGATCTCGTCATCACCTCGACCAACCCGACACAACCGCGGAAAGTGTTGTTCGCGGTTGCACGCTTTCCCGTGGAAGCCGTCGCCCGGATTGAATCCGAGAACTGGGACGACGTTTCCGCAACATGAGAACAAGGCGGAAGGGGCCGGTGGTGATCCGACAAGACGAGGACAGGAAACACCCGCAGCACAACACCCGAACTGGGCGAGATGCCTGCCGAACACCCGGGTAGATGTGCACCCGGCACGAGCAGACACAGGTGATCGAACAACCCCGCTGCTCAGGCTCCGTCAGCCGGGAGCACGCCAGTTTGTCGAGGCTGCGCCAACCAGTGTGCGCAGGATTTCGGAACGCACGGCGAGAGAGGAAGAAGGGAGTGGGCCGAGGCGAGCCTGTGGGCCTTGTTTACCGGATCTCCTCGCCTACGACGGCGTGCAGAAATCCGTTCCACTTCTCGATCGGTGTGTGCAGCACGGCGCCGTTCGGGTTCTTGGAATCGCGAAGGTAGGCGCGACTCTCGGTCAGGCGGCACTCGACGCACTCGTTTCCGGCCCCGCCGCTATACGTTGATTTGAACCAGCCTGTATCCCGCTTTTTCACGATCCGTACTCCCGAAGTTTTGCCTTGAGGTAGCGCGTGGTTGCCTCGACGTCGAGCGCGAGCTGTTGAGTTCTTCTGAAGATCTGGAACAGAGTGTCGAGGCTCTGCCGGTCTTCCACGTAGGACGACGGGCCGTACACCGGTGGCATGAACGCAATCTCGGGTTCAGCAGTCTCGAACGAGAGCAGCGTAAGTCCTCCGTCCGGTGCGGGATTGCGCACACCTTTCGGTTCCATCACCTGAATGGAGATCGAGGGGTGTTCACTCTGGATGGTCAACAGGTGTCGCAGTTGCTCGCACATGATGTCGCGATCGTCCGGGCCGGCCGCCAGGGCGTCACTGGTGAAGACGATCTCCAGCGTTTTGGGGTCGGCCAGCTGTAGTACTCGTGTCTGTCGTTCCTGGCGAAATCGGATGCGACTGGTGACTTCCTCCTCGGATTGGAACCACAGGTCACCACTGAATATCGCCTGCATGTAGCCCGGGGCCTGAAGGGGGACGGGAACGATGCCCGGCGCGTACGAGTAGATGTGCGAGGCTTCCGTCTCCATGTCCGCAACCCGCAAGAAGGAAGGCGGAAGAAGGCGGGCGTACGGGCGGTTCGCGGCGCGGGGTTTCCTGGCGCGTGCGTGTCGACCGATATCTGCGATGGTCTCGCGTTGCCGACCGTGGACCTGAAGAAGATCAAGAATTGTTTCGAGTTCGGTTTCGGACAGTCGGGCCGCGCCGCTTTCGATCTTGATGACTTGCTTCTTGTTCTTGCCGAGCGCGGTAGCGATCTCGTCCTGATCCATGCCGAGCGCTTTGCGCCTGTCCCGGAGCAGCATTCCCAGCTGTTTCCGGGGCAAGGTTTGTACCGTCGCCATGTCTCTTTCCGTTCAACAGGTCATCACCCGGTTAGGGCAGTGCAATAAGGGGGACTCCCCTTTATTGTGGTGATCGATGGAATCCTTCCGTGGTTATCCGATTGCCGTTTGTTCACACTAATGGACCGAGCCGCGGCATCCCTATCCGAGGAAAAGGGGAGATATGGGGACTGATCAGCCCATTTCGGCCGCCGTCCGGCCGTCGGAATCCGAGATGTGGATGTACCTTACGGGCGAATGCCATATATCGAGTCACGCTGATGTCAATCATGCGGAGATCTCGATCGGGGATTCCGCAACGTCCGTCAACCTCCTGTTCAGCGACATAGTAGGTTTAGAGAAATTGCGTTCCACTGTAGAGGGGGCACTTCGGAACATGCGCTGAGAGGCCCGGAACGCCCTGTACCTGTGAAGGGGCCGCGGACAAGCTTGGGGCAGGCCCTATTCACACCTCCGTCAGCGGCGAGCTGGAGCCCGCCCCGACAGACAATCAGGGGCTGAACGTGGCTCTCCTTCCAAGACCCGCGCCGCCTCTTTCAGACGTGGTGTGGTGCACGCTGTAGACGGCATCGCAGCGCCGCAACGGCGGGAGGGCAGCGCGCAGCCGCATCTCGGCTATGAGGGCTTCGTGTTTCCTGCGCGGATGTGGCGCTCCCACAGATCCCGCACCGCAGCGGGCGCATCCCGCCAGGGCATGTCGTCGTGCAGCTCGTAGAGATCCTGGTCCTCCGGGTACAGGCGGAATGGACCGTCGCCGGTGTCGATGACGAAGGTTCCCCGACGTCCCCGGCAGATCCAGTCCAACTCCAGCTGCCACTCCACCTCGTGCTCGCGCACCCGTGGCATGACCCAGAACTGCATCGGCCGCTGCATGGACACCGAGTACGGAAACCCTCCGGGATCCCGGCGCGGGAACTCCGCCGTGCTGGAGAGGTCCATCCCGATCCGCCGGAGGCGAGGCCGCGGTGTGGTGAGGTCGGTGTCCCACCACACCGGGTGCATGTCCTCCCCGAGCGCGTAGCTGTGATGAACGCAGGCCAACCTCGGAGAGTGCCGTTCGACGATCACCGGCCGCGCTGCCTCGAGCACCACCGCCTGTGCTGTCAGGGCTTCCACGGTGATTCTCATCTGCACCGCGTTGCTCAACAGCACCTCCGACGGTGGGTCACCATCCACGACCAACGTCCGCACCACCTCCTCGGCTGCCTCGGTGATCGACACGTAGATCGAGATCGGGCTGGGCTCGAAGCCGCTGGAGGCGTCGCCGTACTGGACCATCCGCACGTCGCCGTGGACCGCTCCGACCTGGATCACCGTGTGTGCCTGGCCCACACGGTTGTTCACGGCTGCCGGCTCAGGCACCGCGCCCCTCCCTCAGAACGTGTTTCTCACCCACAGCCGGCCTCCGGTGTCCGTGAACCGGGTCGTTGTCGGGGATGCCGGCAGGGTGCCTCGACGGCATGGTGCCCGAGATCGGTCCCTGTGTCGTCTCGGTCGTCTCGCCGGTGCTTCGGGCACCGCGACGGGGCAGGCGCGCCATTTCCTGGCGGTGGTGCAGCAGAATCTGCAACCACTGGACCCGGTCCTGGGACCGTTGCGGCACGACGCCGTGCACCACGACCGCCAGCAGCCCCAGAACGGCAAGAGGGAACAGCAGCCCGACGGGCAACGTCGCCGCTGCCGTCACCACCACGGCACCGGCCGCGCCGAAGGTCCTGGTCGTCGGCGTCATCGGCAGAGCTCCCCGAGTCGGTACCCGGCCGGGCAGGCGATCCGCCCCGCGCGGATCTCGCGGGCCACCACCGCACGCCGGAACCGGTAGAGCCGGTTCTGCACGGCACCGACACTGGTGTTGAGCAACGCGGCGATCTCGCCCTCGGTGTGGCCCTTCCAGATCAACCCCAGCACCTGCCGCACGTTCTCCGGGGCATGGGCAAGCAGGTGGCGGATCGTGGCGCGGTCGGCGACATCGACGTTCACCTGCTTCGTATCGGCGAGGGTGAGCGCGGTGTCCTCGTCGTGCTGGAGCTGGCGCCACCCCTTCGCCCAGGTGCGGAACACCCCGCGGTAGCGCTGGTAACAGGCGTTGATGAAGAACGTCGTCAGCTCCGACCGGGCCGGATCCCACTTGTTGTTCTCGAAGACCGCCCGCATGAACGGCGGCAACGCAGCGGTGATCATCGCGCTGGCGAGTTCGTCCCGTACGTGCTCATGGGTGCGGACCGCCTCGTAGAGGTCTGCGTCGACCATCCCCATCGGCATGTCCAGGCGCGCCAGGTTCAGGCGGATCTCGCCGTTGTGCAAGGTGGCTTTCAGCGTCGGCCATGCCCGCATCCACAAGGTATCGATCAGCTGGCGAGCCGCCGCGCTGTAGACGGTGTGCACCTCCCCGTTCCGTTCCACTCTCGTCCAGGCCCCGAGGCGGTGCACTCGATCGATCTGCTCCGCCAGCGTCCCCCGCGACAGTCGCGGACGATCGGTCCTGCTCATACAACCCCCTGGGAGGCGATCTAGGCGCCCCTATCGCGTTCTAGGGCCTTGCTCTGCCGGCTTGTAGCCGCGACAGAGGCGAACACCCTCGGAACTCGTCCCAAGAATTTTTCCCACCCCGGCGCTCGTCGAGCGCAAATCACGAGTATTGGGTGGGTTTCCGCAGGCAAGGGCGCTGCGAGAGTCGTCGACACCGACATGTGCCTCATCGACCGCAGGTACCGTGATTGCGCCCTGCGCAACGGCTTTCACCGTTGCCTGTGTGAGAGCGGTTACTAGGCATGCTGTCCCCGGACAAGGACGCCGCACTGCATGATCAGTGCCGTGGACAGATGTGGGGATCCACGATCACCGCAACGCGAGTCATCGACAGGGAAACCCCACGCCCGGACGCGGTGCCCGGGACAACGCCGCGGGAGACAACCTCAACCGTGAGGACACGAGGAACGCGAAGTACTCGACCTCACCACAGCAGCGACGCAACCCGGGGGGAGCGAATGATCGCCCGAGTGGACGTCCCCGGCCGTGGTGGCCGGCAAGGCGAGGAAGGACTCCGCCATCACGAACCTCACGCCCGTCGAGCACGCACCTGAACGCAGCGATGCCCTGCCGCCATCGCCGGAGCGGACGAATCGGTCAGCTCGTCACGGAAACACATCCGACCCGGATCGACAGTGCGGTCCGTGCTCGGAGCGACAGCACCGGTCTTAGGCGAGGGGTTTCCATCGGCGGTTGCCCTCCAGGGGCGTCGTGGAGAGCCGGAACGGATGTTTGTGCCAGTACCAGCTGTGACGCAACACCAGTGTCGCGATGTCGCTGTAGCGGATCCCGTGCTCGATCACCAGAGGATAGAGCCGGCGCCAGTCGGTCGGGCCGAGACCGAGATGCTGGTGCAGGACGTGCTCGATGTGTTCTGCTACCGGCCGAGCAGCCAGGTCGGCCGGGGTCTCGCCTCGCGGTGTGATGGCGGCGAAACCCCACCCCAGGGTGCGGCAGAACTGCGTGGCGGCGTCGAATTTGACCACGTTCTCGTACAGGGCGAATTCATCGATCCGTGCCTTCACCTCGAGGAGCAGGCGGCGTCCGTCTCGCAGGTCCACCAGCAGGTCGGGGTAGTAGTCGTGGCGGTTCCCGTAGAGGGTGTAGGAGAGCCTGATGGGTTGTTCGCAGTAGGACGCCACGAGATCGTCGGCGAACTCGAGCATCTGGATGACGCGCAGCTCGGCCTCGGAGTCGTAGCCGATCGCACGTCCTAGCCGATCGGAGATCCACTGCCCCGGATTGCTCCGTCGATTCGACTCGATCGGCGGGCGCAGGGGGCTCGCCTGCCCACCAGCGGGGAGAGTGTGTCCGGGAGGCCAGTCGGCCTTGTCCAGGATCTGTTGGACCTTCGTGGTCAGTCGACCGCGTTTCTTCTCCTCCTGCAGCTGCTGCTTACGGTGCCGTTCACGGTTGGCGTAGTACTCCTGCACCGCTGCGACCACGCTGCGGCAGTCCTCTGCACCCAGGCCACACAACCTGGCCACCAGGGTGACCGCCACCTCCCGTGGCGCCAGCGGTGCAACGAGCTCGACGAAGGACAACACCAGCGCAGCATCGAGCTCGGCCCGCCCTGCGGTGCGCAGTGCCGCGAGCAGTGTGTCGTGCACGTGGTGCCAGCAGCGCCGCACTCTCGTGGGCTTTACCCGGGCGCGCTCGAGCACCTTGTTCTGGATCTGGCGAATGCGTTCCCGGCTCAGGTCGAACCGGAGCGCGATCGCGTCGAGGGTCGCTGCCTCGCCCGTGAACCCCAGACGCATCCGCATGATCTCGCGGTCCCGCGTCGAGGACTTGCCGAGGCCGGCCAGCAACAACTCCTGCCCGATGCGTTGAACATCCTCGTCCTCGGTGAGGATCTGCTCCGCGGTGAGGCGGAGGCTTTCCACGTCCGGCCAATCACATTCGAGCACCCAGCGCGCCAGATTCAGCTCGCCCCGGCAGCGCAACACCGCGGATGCCGCCTCATGCAGGCGCGTGTCCTCGACCGTGGCGAGCACGTCGAGCTCGGCGCGACTCGTAGGCGCCTGTGCCTGATGACCGGAGTGGGCGGCTGTGGCGGCCGACCACATCGCGACGACCTCATCGCGGCGCGTGAGAGTGTTCGATCGGACTCGCGCCGGCGTCCTACCCTCGCGGTCGTCCTGCGCGGTCATGTCGAGTCCCATGAACGTGCCCAGTACAGGGTGTCCACGATCCGGAGCAGCAGTTGCCCGGTCCACCGCCCACCCCGCGAGCCCGTCATGCCCCTTGCGCAACTCCGACCGCGCCCACGCGAACAGTGCTTCCTGACTGGGAAACTCCTGCTCGGGTTTGAGCAGCTTCTCGAGACGAGCGCAGATCCCGCCGGGCGATCGTCTGTGTCGCGCGGCGATCTCCTGCAGAGTGTTCTCTCCGCGGAGCTCGTCCAGCAGTATGTCCTCCTCGGCCGAGTCCCACCGCTTGCCCTGTCGCGCCGCTGCCACACAACCCCCACCACCGCTACCCCCGAACAACAACAGCGCCGGAGGATAGGCGTCACCCCTGACAATCTCATCGCTCTCACAGGCCGGCGTTCGCCTTCACCCAGCTCGACCCGCTCTTTCCCGCCCGCCGTGGCCTATTCATGAATGCTGATGCCACGATGGGGATTGGCAGACTTGAGCCCTTGCAACGGCTTCAGGTGCGGCGAGCTCGCCCGAGGGTGGGGAGGCCGCCGCGGACCGTGCGCACGCTGCTCGAGGGACGCTCTGCCAACGGGATCGGCCCCGTCGGTGGTGAGGGCTGTTCGGGGTTGTCGGGGTGGAGCCACAGCGCGTCGCCGCCCTCGGGTGGCAGGACCTCTGTGGTCGATGCTCTGCACACCTCGGTCGTCCCAGGGGCCTGGTGCGAGTACAAGCGGCCGGTTCGGCGATTAGCTCTGGTCGTCACACCACATTCGCCACACAGGTGCGGCTGGGTGTCAGGATTGCGGAACCCCTGCGGCATTTCGGGTGCGAAGTTCTCATCAGGTTCCAGGATCAGCGAGCCCGATGCACCGCAGTTTCCCTCTCCCCGCACCGACCTATGAACGGAAAGACGTCCTGTTCGCCGGTTTACCTTGGTGTGTTTGCCGCAAGCCGCGCAGATGTGAGGTACGGAGAAGGGACTGCCCTGCTGGGTGGCCATGGTCATCATCCTCACTGCTGGTGGGCTGTCGATCCAGGAACATCAGCCGGATGGCTGCAGCGCGAGTGCAGCGGATGATTCACGCACAGGTTCTCCCTATGACGCGAGCGTTGTTCGACAACCCGTGTCGCTCTCAGAGTGTGGTGGGCGTCGATCACGTCCTGGGTCTTCGGAGGCGCCGCCCACCAAGAAGCACTTCCACAGAAGGCTCCTGGGATGAACCGATGGGGACGACGGTGCCACCAGGGGCAGGTCGGGTAGGGGGTCAGAGGCGCGGCCGGCCCAGCTCATCCCAGACCCCGAGGTTCGCCGGTTCGGTTGCGTTCCCGGGCTCACTGGGGTGAGGCCAGATGTCGAGGAGTTGGTGCAGCTCGTGTCGTCCGCGGCTACGGCCTTGCGGATTCAGGGGAATCTCGCCGAGCGCATCCGCTGCTGGCACATGCCCTTCAGCCCGTGACCGCAAGTTGTCGGCAGTGCTGTCGCTAGCTGCACGGAGCGTGCCGCGCCAGTGGGCGGGGTACGGGATGTCCGGGCAGATGCCCGGTACTCGTGGTCACCGTGCGTTTCCGCATTGCGCTATTGGTGTGACCTCCTCCAATGTCCTTTGTGGACGCCGCGGTGCGACATAGCGTTCCTCGGATGACGGACTCGGCAGCATCCCTGGTTTGCGCCATCCTCGTGGTGCGGGCTGCGGTGTCTCTCTCGAGGTGGTCCCGATGAAGGTCGCGCGCATCAGTGTGGAGAACTTTCGGCGTGTGCGCGCCGGGACGGTCGCCCTGGCTGCGCAGTCGCTACTGGTTGGCTCCAACGGGGTCGGCAAGTCCACGATCTGCGAGGCGCTGGATCTCACTCTCGGACCGGAGCGGATGTTTCGTCGTCCGGTGATCGACGAGTACGACTTCTACGGCGCCCGCTATCACGTCGGCGAGGACGGGGTGCTGCCGCAGGTGCGCATCGAGGTCGTGCTGACCGAGTTGTCCGAGGCGGCGCAGCGCCACTTCCACAGCAAGATGCGACGCTGGTCGGTGACCCGGGCGCGCTTCCTCGACGAGGAGCCACCGGAGAATTCCGACACCGCCTCCTCCGCCGATACGGCGACGGCGAAGGCCGCCGACCTCGTGGCCCAGGCCGACGCGAAGGATGCGGTGTGGGCGTTGCCGGTGCTGTTCCTGGGCCGCTACGACCCGGAGGAGGACGACTTCGTCGGCGGCACGTTCTTCGCCCACCCCTCGAGGCCCCTGGAGGATCTCGATGAGGAGGAGCGGTCGAAGTTGGGTGCCGGTCTGAAGTCGTTCACCCGCAAGGACAAGCAGTGGTGCAGGTTTCTCTACCTCCGACCCAACCGCATCGGCTCCCGTGCGTTGAGCTTCCAACGGGGCTCGCTGCTGGACACGATCGTCCGCCTGGAATCACAGCAGGCCGGTCCGCTGTGGGAGACGGCCCTCGGCCGGCTCCGCGAGACTGTGATCACTGATGAGGCGTCGGGCTTCTCCTCGATTCGAGGCCAGGTACGGAAACGTCTCGATCGGTTCCTGAATCTTGTGGACGGACCGGATGCGGTCGATCTCGGGGTGTCGGAGCTGACGCGGGAGCACCTGCGGGATGTCCTGCGTCTGTTCATCGCCTCCCAGCCCGGGATGCATGGTGTGCCGTTCGGCCGGTTGAGCACGGGGTCGCTGAACCTGTTGGTGTTCGCGCTGTTGACCTACATTGCCGATCTCCAGGGTGAGCAGGCGGTCATCTTCGCCATGGAGGAGCCCGAGATCGCGCTGTCCCCGCACGCGCAGCGCCGGTTGGTGGACTACGTCACGGAGAAGATGGGGCAGGTGATCGTCACCTCGCACTCCCCGTACGTCATCGAGAAGTTCGACCATCAGCAGATCGTCGTTCTCGACCGGGGCACCGACGGTCACCTCACCGGTACCGCGCTGACGTTGCCTGCCGACTACAAGGTCAAGAAGTACCTGACCAATCGACGGCAGTTCGCCGAAGCGGTTCTGGCCCGCGCGGTTCTGGTCGTGGAAGGCGCGACCGAAGCCTCCTTGCTCCCGATCGTGGCCGCCATCCTCCACGACGACCCCAGCGTCGCCTACCGACACCTCGACCTCGCGGGGATCTCGATCTTCAATGCCGGAAACGACGTGTCGGTGCCGCTCTATGCCCCTGTCTTCGCCACTCTGGGCAAGCCGGTCTTCGGTATCCATGACACCCCCAACGACGAGTTCGATGAGGAACTGCAGACCAAGACCACACAGTTCACCTGCTACGAGGTGATCCCGTTCATAGGTGTCGAAGACCTCCTGGTCAACGAAGTCGCGATCGCTGCCCAACGCCGCTTCCTCTCCACGGTCAAGGGCCGGACCGACTATCCGGGGGAGTGCGGTGCCCCGGCCGATGAGTTCGACGAGGCGATCCGTGCACATGTAAGAAAGCTGCTCAAGGCAAGGAAGGGAAGCTACGACGGGTACGCGGCTCTGCTGATCACCGCATGTGCGAACGCCGCAGAGCTGCCCCAGACGTTGGTCGACTTCCTCATCAGGATCGACACCGCCCTACGGTCATCGGCCACCACTCCGGACAGCGAGACCGTCCAGACCGGCGTTGATGACGATGGAGCTTGACGACACCCGCCTCGACATCCTTGCCGCACGAGGACACCTGCTTGTCGAGGGCGGACCGGGATGCGGCAAGACCACGATCGCGCTGCTCAAAGCAGCCCACGAAGTGCCCCGTCTCGCCGAGGAGCAGAAGGTTCTGTTCCTGAGCTTCTCCCGCGCCGCGGTCCGTCAGATCGCCGACCGCATGGCCACCACCCTGCCGCGCGCGGTCGCCGATCGCGTGGAGATCAGGACCTTCCACGCGTTCTTCCTGTCCCTGGTCCGCAGCCACAGTCGCCTGCTCACCATGGTCCCGGCCCGGTTCATTACCCCTGCCCAGGAAAAGCGTCTCCAGGCCGACTTCGAAGGCGACTGGCCCTCGGAGACCCTGCGTCTGGCCGGCGAGGGCCGCTACGTCTTCGACCAGCTCGCCGCCACCGCTGCCACGCTGCTGGAACGCAGTGACGCGGTCCGCGGCCTCTACAGCGACTGCTTCCCGCTGATCGTCGTGGACGAGTTCCAGGACACCAACACCGACCAGTGGCGCGCGATCCACGCCCTGAGTACGTCCTCGACGATCATGTTCCTGGCTGATGCCGACCAACGCATCTACGACCACATCCCTGGCGTGGACGCCGCCCGCATCGCCCATGCGGTCGAACACCTCGCCCCTCGGGCGTTCGACCTCTCCGCCGACAACCACCGCGGCCACGGCAATGGGCTGCTCGCCTACGCCAACGCCGTGCGAGCCAACCAGCACCATCCCGAACCCGACTGCCTGCGCACGCGGCGCTACCCCTACCAGTGCGAACCCGCCGTCCATCGACATCTGCTGGAGTTCCGCAGCCAGCTGCAGCGGCAGTTGGGAAGGTCTCCGACCATCGCGGTGCTGGCGTGCACCAATGCGCTGGTTGCCGACATCTCCGAGCGGATCTCTATCGATCGCCCCAGCGCCAACGGCGTCTTGGAAGCCGTCGCCCACCATTTGCACTGGGACCCGCTGCTGGCCTCTGCTGCTGCCGAGGTGATCGCCTCGATCCTGACCTGGCCCAGCAAAACCCCCGACCGAGCCACCAGCGACACCTTGCGGGCGATCGCGGACTTTCACCGAGTCCGCTTCGCCGACAAGGGAACCAGAACCGCCCGTGACGCGGTGAACATGCTCGAGCGCGCGATCACCGCTGTTGCAACCGGCAAGGCACCCAAGTCATCCGCAGGGAAAACGATCCGCGACGCGGTAGCGCGCGGCATCGTTTGCAGCGGGGATCCGGTGCAGGACTGGGCCACCGCCTGCCTGTTCCTCACCGGTCCGGTCGAGGTGGCCGAGGTGGCTGCCGCAGCACGTCAGCTGCGGCTGTTCAAGGCCACCGACGCCCTCGCGTGGGCAGTGCAGGACGCCTGGGACGGCCACAGCTCCTACCGCGATCCCGTCGCGGTTGTGCGCTGTGCTCTCCGACGACGTCCTGCAGGACACACGCCAAGACCCTGCCTCGGTCAGCCTGATGACCATCCACAAGTCCAAGGGCAAGGAGTTCGACGGAGGCGGAGGTTCGGGCGGCGGATGTGGAGTCTGACCAGCGGCGGGATCAGTTCGTCGATCCCCGGTTGGCGCGGACGACCGTGGACGCCTGGATCGGGGAGTGGTCGGAGGCGCACGATGTGAGCGAGGGGACGTGGGCGAAGTACAACTCCCACCTCGAGAACCACATTCTGCCGCGCTTCACCGACGTGGCCCTGGGGGAGGTCACGAGAATCGTGGTGAAGGGCTGGGTGAAAAAGCTCCGCCGCACTCTGGCGGAATCGACTGTCCGGGACGTGGTCGCTGTTCTCGATGATCATGGGCGAGGCGGTCGATGAGGGGTTGATCGGGGCGAACCCGTGCCGGAAGCTGCGCATCGATGTCGGGGACCGCCCGGAACGCCCCCAGGCCAGCCCGGACGAGGTCGATGCCCTGGCCGGACGGGTCTCCCCGGCCAACGCCGTGTTGATCACCACCGCCGCCTACAGCGGGATGCGGTGGGGGGAGCTGGCGGGGCTGCAGTGGAGCCGGACGGATCTGGATGCCGGAGAGATCACCATCGACCCGGAGGTCGGTGCCTTGCACGAAACCGGGGGGCGCCTGCAGCTCGGGCCGCCGAAGACCCCCGCCAGCGTCCGGACCGTGTACCTGCCTGGGTTTCTCGTCGAGGAACTCGCCGCACTTCGGGGGCGTAACCCGGGCGCTCGGTTTGTGTTCACGGGTACGGATGGCGGGCTGTATCGCCGCTCCAACTTCCGCCGCCGTGTCTGGCTTCCCGCCCTGGCCGGTGACCCCGAGCGGGACTGGGCTCCCGTCCAGCCAGGCATGCACTTCCACGACCTACGCCACACCTGCAAGACATGGCTCATCGAGGACGGCGTGCCCGATGTGCTCCAGCACCGGCAGCTGGGCCACAAGTACAAGGGAGTCCCGGGCATCTACTCCCACGTCACCCGACCCATGATCGAGGCGATGCTGACCGGGCTGCAGGCCCGGTGGGAGCAATTTGGGAGCACGATCTGGGGTGACCACTACCCATCCGGGAATGTGGTCAAGATCGCTTGCTCCCATACTGCTCCCACGGACAGCAAACGGCCCGCTGACGAAGATCGTCAACGGGCCGTCTGACCAGCATGTATAACTGGTGGGCGATACAGGGATTGAACCTGTGACCTCTACCGTGTCAAGGTAGCGCTCTCCCACTGAGCTAATCGCCCGAATCTGGTGCGAGGTGGTGCATGGGAAGTCCACTGGACTGAGCAGAGGCTCCGAACGGGTGACCCGTCCGGAGCCTCTGGACAGCTGGTGGGCGATACAGGGATCGAACCTGTGACCTCTTCGGTGTGAACGAAGCGCTCTCCCGCTGAGCTAATCGCCCGGGATCTTGCTTGGTGTTCCCGCCCCGCTCTCGCGGTGCGAAGCAAACATTACACAGCCCCCGCCCAAGAACAAAAACGGGGGTCCCCTTCGCGGCCGAGACGACCTTGGTCACGGTCTGCCACCGGTCGGCTACGGGGTGCTGCGGCGCAGGTCATCGCCCTTTCAGGCATTCGATCAGACCTTCGGCGGACCTCACCCCTCCGGCGGGTCCGAACGGCGTTTTCCGGTGTTAGCGTTGGGCCGCCGCGCCGCCGGGGCTCCCGGGTGGACGAGACCACGCGGGCCGCGCCGGTACGCCAGCAGGGGCATTCTCGCGCCCAGCGTTCGCGCCGGGATCGAACCCGGTTCAGGCTGGACACGGCACCCCGACCCAGCACGGGCGATCGGTTACGGAGCGCAGTCCCACGGTTGCCCACCGAAGAAGTTCTGCCCCGTACGGGTGATTTATGAGCGACAGACGAGCGCGAAGGGCCACATTCGCGTCACAACTATGTCGTTCAGTCGTTCCCTTGAGCGGCGGACAGCACGAGAGGCGGCAACAATGCGTAACGACCACGTGACTCTGCGCTCCACGGCGGTCTTCGACCTCCTGGCGCCCCGCAGTCCTGCGGTCCCGGTCCAGGTCGAGCTCCGCTACGACACCCGTGACCCCTACGCGGTGGTGGCCGCGTTCCGCACCGGCCGCGCCGGCTGGGTCGAGTGGGTCTTCGCCCGCGACCTGCTCGCCGACGGCCTGATCGCCGCGGCGGGCGAGGGCGACGTCCGGATCCGCCCGGCCGCCGACGACCCCGAGGTCGTGGTGATCGAGCTCAGCTCCCCGTCCGGCCACGCCATGTTCGAGGCCGCCGCCCAGGAGCTCGCCGACTTCCTCGACCGGACCTACGACCTGATCGTCCCCGGCAACGAGAACCTGTGGGTCAGCGTCGACGACGCGCTCGGGCACCTGCTGTCCAACGATCTCAGCTGATCTTGTGCGGTAATGGCGTCATTGCAGGTCAACGGGCATCCGGACGCGGATGACCACCCCGATTTGATCCCGGCGGACGGTGTCGGATAGTGTTTCGCCAACGCCACGGCAGCGGGGCGCGGAACAGTCGGCAAGCCAGCCGGAGACCGCGGATCAAGCCGGGCAGCACGCGGATGTAGCGCAGCTGGTAGCGCATCACCTTGCCAAGGTGAGGGTCGCGGGTTCGAATCCCGTCATCCGCTCGGAAGGCCCTCGTCCGGGCCGACTGGATCCTCGGGGGCACTCGAGTTTCGGCGGAGTGGCCGAGTGGCTTAGGCAAGGGCCTGCAAAGCCCTGTACGCGGGTTCGATTCCCGCCTCCGCCTCGGGCGATTAGCTCAGTGGGAGAGCGCTACCTTGACACGGTAGAGGTCACAGGTTCAATCCCTGTATCGCCCACCAGTTATACATGCTGGTCAAACGGCCCGTTGACGATCTTAGTCAACGGGCCGTTTGCTGTCCGTGGGAGCAGTATGGGAGCACGCGATCTTGACCACATTCTCGGATGGGTAGTGGTCGGCCCAGATCGTGCTCCCACCGGGCCTGCGGTCCGGCCGGCCGGGAAGTCGTAGAAGGCCAGCAACTGGTCGAGATCGTCGGTGAACTTCGCGACGGCCTTGCCGAACTTGGCTCCGTAGACAGCTTTGAACCTGGTCATGGCATCGAGGGCGTGCTGCCGGTCCTCGGCGTTCCAGATCTCCGCCCCGCCCCCGACGGCTAGCACTGGGGCGCGCATCCCGCGGCGGGCGCAGTCCCGCAGCAGGTCCGCCCAGGACTCGGTGGACTCACGGCAACCGTCGGCCAGCGCAACGAGTTCCTTGCGGCCTTCGGCACGCACGCCGATCATGACCAGGAACTGCCCCAGGCGGGCAGGATCACCGAGGAAAACTGGCACCTCGCGCCGGTGTCCAGGTCGATGCGCTTGTCGTTGACCCGTGGTGCGGTGACCTCCACCGCGCCAGCGGACGTCAGCACCTCGCGGGGCTGGTGATAGCCGTTGCGCACCACCAGGCGGTGGCCGCGCTCGTCGCGGCGTCCGCGAACTGCGCGATGTAGGCATCCCTCGGCCTACAACGCCTCGGCCAACATCCGACGGGCGCCCTCGCGGACGATCTCATCGATCAACAACGCGGAATCCGATTTCGATGACTGACCCACAGCGGGTCGATGTAGTCCAGGGACTCACCGCGGGCTCGGCGGGCAGCAGCACGCGCTCCGCCATGCCGAGGTGGTCCATCTCCCGATGCCGCTCGATGTCCACGCAGAACCGGCGGCTCCGGGAGATCACCAACGCGGCCAACTCGGCGGAGTGCGAGAGGGTGAAGTCGAACTCCGCAGCCACTTCTCACGTTTCATCGAGGCCACCTAGGCGCGTCGCTGCTCGTTCTGTAGCAGGAGGTGTATGGCTGCGGAGTCGGCGACCATCGGACCGAGAGCGCCACGGACTGCCACTGGACCTGGTCCACCGTCAAGCGCACCGAGCGCCGTGTCTGGGAGGTGAAGACGGTTCCGAAGGGCGAACCCACTTCGAGCCCCCCAGCGGCGATGGAACCGAACTGATCACCAGATGCAACCTCAGGTGCCGGCGCCGCTGTCGAGCAGCCAGTGGTAGCGCATGCGCATCGCACGCTCGATGGCGCCGATCGCCGCGCCGAAGCCGAGCGCGAGGTTGAGCCACAGCGGCAGACGCAATGGTGACTCGAACGCGCCGAAGGCGTCGGCGATCAGCGGGATCTGGGAGATCGGTTCGGCGATCTGCAGCAGGTTCAGACCGACACCGGCGAGCAGCATGAGAATCGAAACGGCTCCGATGAGTCCGCTCGCGGTGGGATGCTTCCGGGCGAACCGCATGCGCCGTCCCTCGCCGGATCGCGGGTCGGGTACGAGGCGCCGCACGGCTCCGCTGTCGGTGACGAAGTGGCAGCGACGCATGCCTGCCTCGCTCCTGCTGACCTCGATGTGCCCGCCTTCGACCTCGAACCGCGCGGGCAGTTTCGACTCCAGCCGGAGGAACCCGTCGAGATACAGTCCGGCCCTCACCACACCGTACTGGGCATCACCGCCGTGCTTGACATCCACCGTGTGCACGACCGGTCGTCCCCGGACCGGGAGCGTGATCGACAGCACCGAGCGGCGTGTCATCTGCCACCAGCGGAAGGGCGCCAGTGGCCGCCCGTCGCCCGGCGTCGCGCGCTTGGTCAGGCGGCGTTCGTTCCAGCTCGAGCCCATGTCTCCCGTCTCTCCACCCTGGTCGTCGTGAGGTCGCGTCGTTCCCCGGCGAGGCCGGCGATCACGCGGCCATCTCAGGTGTGCGCGCAGGCCCGTCCTTGCGCGTCATCCACCAGACGATCGCCGTGATGACGACAAGCGCAGCGCTGGGCGCGAGGTTCAGCCACGAACCGACCGCCTCGCCTCGATTGGCGAGCTCCGCGCCGATGTCGAAGTGCAGGGTTGTGCCCAGCACGAGAGCCGTCACGTTGTAGACGCCGTGCAGAACGACGGCGACTTCGAGCCCGCCGGTGCGCCACGTCACGATCGCCATGGACGAGAACAACACGAGATAGGACGTGAACAGAAACGGGTCGAGCGTTCCGTGGACGAGCGAGAACAGCACGGTAGTCGTGACGATGCCGAGGATCGCGCCGGACCGCGCCCCTCGGGTCCAGCTACCGAATACGCGAAACAGCAGTCCGCGGATGCCGTACTCCTCCCCCGCGGCGCCGAGAGGGGTCAGCAGCATCCCGATGACGAAGAACGAGATCAGATCGACGGTCGTCCACGGTACGGAGTTGCCGCCGTCCAGCGCGACAACCGCGACCACCACCAGCAGCGGCGGTCCGAACACCAGCAGTGCGCGACCGAGCACCCCGAACCGGAACCGGCCTGCCACGGAGTGCAGCGACGCCGCCCGCACGCCGTAGACGACGCGTTGCACCAGCATGCAATACGGGATGAGCACGGCCAGCCCCAGCGCGCCGGCCGCCTGCCTCAGCGGCGTCGACGGTCCCGAACGACCGAACAGGGCGGCATCAACGACCTCCGAGAGCCGCTGGAACAGGACGGCGAAACCGATGAACCCAACCACGAGGAGCACGATCGCGAGCATCCCCCGAAGGATGCGCCGCCCCTCCCCCGCGTACACGCGGTGGTACTCGGTGCCCGCCGGTACACCGCGCACCGACACCGGTTGATCACCTTGCAGAAGCCATGGTCGTTCGCGAGCTGCCATCATCCACTCCCCGTTTCGATGTGCGATCATTTCTATCACACTGTGCTAGACAGTATCACGCTGTACCAGAACGCGGATCTAACACGCCGTGATAGGAAGAAGCAGGACAATCGAACGAGGTGGACCGGCGCATGACTCACAGCACACGAGACAAGATCCTGATCGCCGCAGCGACCATGCTCGGTGAGGATCCGACGGCCAGGCTGAGCGTGCGCGCCGTGGCAGCACGCGCGGACGTCAGCACCGGGTCGCTGCGGCACTTCTTCCCCACCCAGCGGGCATTGATCGACGAGGTGGTCGCAGGGCTCCACGAGGTGGACCTCCCGGACGACCCGATGCAGGACCTCACACGAACACCGGCAGAACGCCTGGTGGCGTGCCTGCAGCTGTTGCTGTCACAGGTGGGAACAGGAGAGCGAGCCCGCAACCACTGGGGCGCGCTGTACAACGCCTACGTGGCGTCATCCCCGTCCGAGGACGACAGTCACGCCTTCCTGGCTCTCGAAAGGCTCTCCATAAACCGCGTCGTGCGATGGCTCTCCGTCCTGCGCGACGACGGAACACTCGCACCCGGCGAACTCGAACACCACGCCCGATTCCTCCTGACCGTCGTCAACGGCCTGCTGACCGAACGAGCCCTCCCCGGCGACCTGACACGACTCGAGTTCGAAAAGCGCACACTCACGGCCGCCACCTCGGCCGTTCTTCAACAACAGCTCTGACGCACGAGCCGCTTGCCGCGCGAGGACCGAAGGCGAGGCTCGCGCGGTGGCGAGACGGTCAAGGAGCCCTGGTTCCAGCTGACTGGTTCACCTCGCAGAACCCGGACCGACAGGCAGCGACGACCCGAAGCCCAGACGGTTCGCGCCAGGACTGTGCGGTGGCTTGCGGTGCCGGGCGATGGCCAGGACACCCGACATACTCCTGCGCGGCGGTCACGCCCGCCCGACTCCCAGCCGGAACGCCCACGCCGCAGCCGGCAACCGAGGACAAGCCGTCTCCGACGCAGCGTGTCACCTGATATTGCCCGCTGACCTCGTGGGGCGGCGTGGGAGTCCCGTTGGGGAGTGTGTAATGAGCAAATCCAGCAGAGCTCGCACCAGAGCGGTGCGACAGCGCATGGTCAAGTCCGGCGCGAGCTACGCACGCGCCGTTCGTGAGGTAGGCGACCCTCGCCAGCAGTCCATGTCGAACCGCACCGACGCGGTCCGTGCTCACATCCGCGCGTTGTTGACAGGGCAAGCCCAGGACACGCAACAGCGAGACGCTGAAATCGAGGCGCTGGAGGCGCAAGGACACCGCATCGTGGACGGCGGTCAGACCGGGCCCGACTCGTGGGAGATCCTCGACTGGCGCACAGGCGAAGAACTCGCACACGGCGACGACGGCCTCGAAGGGTACGACGCGACGACCGATCGCCTCGATGCCGACGAGATGTGGATCCACCTCGACCAGATCGCCTCGGAGTCAGGACCTCGACCCGTGACCGCGGGCATCCCCGAGAGTCTGAGTGAGGCGCTGGACGACTGGATCTCCTCAATGAGCACGTCCGACGAGGACATCGCGGAGTTCATCGGTTGGTCGGTGGACAAGGTCCGCGACCACAGGGGAGAGCACCTCGAAGTAGAAAGTCGGTACGGCCGCTTGGGGCGGAACCAGCGATCCCGCCCCAAGGAAGCTGTCACGGGCGTGGCGACAACTCGAAACGGGACTCGACTACGAGACTGCCGGTATAAAACTGCTGGCCAGCCCAGGTTCCATCCTTTGGTAGTCCCGCCAACGGCACTACTGGGAGCAGATTGGGAGCCGCCAGGCGTGTCCAACCGCGTTGAACCGCGCCGAATGGCTCCCAACGTAGCCATGTGACCTGCTGAAGTCTCAGTACCGCAGGTCAGGTCACCTGTTGATCTTAGTTGACACGGTAGAGGTCACAGGTTCAATCCCTGTATCGCCCACCAGTTGTCCAAGCTGGTCACAGACCCTGTCTTCCCGGTTGGGGAGGCGGGGTTCTGTGCTGTTCGGGGTCGAACTGGCGACATCCGGCCAAGATCATTTTCTGCCCCTGGTTGGTGGGGGCGGGCTGTGCGGCCCGTGGGGCCTCCAAGGCCAGGAAGCATCGGAGGACTTCGGTTCCCTCGGTGGGTCGGAGCTGTTGGAGGGAGTCGAGCCACCGCACCTCCAAGGCCTCCCGGATCTGTTGGCGCACGACGTCGGTCACACGGTCGTAGGTGCGGGCGATGCCCTCCCTCTTCTGCTCCAGTCGATTTCGCCGGGCGAGCTCTGGGATCCCGTCCTTGGTCAGCCAGGTGTTGTGGGAATGACGGCCTTCGTGAAAGGTCAGCCACCACAGCTCCAGGTTCGCGGCGCTGGCCGACGCGGCGAAGAACGGCCACACGTTCTCGATCGTCGGCTCGGCGGACGTCTCGCAGGAGATCTCGGTGATCCAGTCGTACTTCTTCTTCTGGCAGTACAAGGAGCAAGCGGACTGCGCGACGGTCCCGAAGGCCGGAGCCCCGGAGGCCTACGAGAGCCACCTCAGTGACCTCCTGCGCTAGCCGGGCAGGAACACGTCGCGGTCGTTCGTGCCCCAGTCCGTCGACATCCCGCGCTTCGACCATCTGGCGACGCCCGACATCGACTTCTGGGTGAAGACGCAGGGCAAGCAGCTGCTCTACATCTACGGCGGGAACGACCCGTGGAGTGCCGAACCCTTTGAGCTCGGCTTCGGCGCGAAGGATTCGTACATCTACACGGTGCCCGGCGGGAACCACGGCGCACGGATCGCGCTGCTCCCGGCGGCGCGGGCGGCCGAGGCGACGAACACCGTGCGTCGGTGGGCCGGTCTTCCGCCTGTCTCCTCCGGCGGCACCGCGCGCTCGGCCCCGGCCGAGTTCCCGGACTTCGACGCGAACCTGACCCTGCTCGACCGCCCAGGCCTCTGACGCCCGGGCGGTTGCTCCCCCAGTGGCTGCGCGAAGGCGCCACGTACTACTCGCGGCCGCTGGGAAGGCGGGGTTCTGTGCTGTCCGAGGTCGCGACTGCGTGTTCGCGCCGAACGACGAGCCGATGTCCACCCGGTCATGCTCAGCCTGGCCTGTTCGGTCCAGTTCACAACCACAGCTGAAGATCTCCCCGGTGCCCCCTCCGAGCAGTCGCGGTGCCGGGCGCTTGGCGTCGAGTCGGGGGAGGAGAGGCGTTGAGCGAGCTGTTCGGCGTCCGCGGTGACACATCCGTTATCGCACGTGGTCTACGTCGTGCCGAAGGACCTGGCGTCACCGACGGACACCGCCGTCCTGGCGGAGTGGGCCGCCGCGAACCTGTCGCCCGCCGCACGGCCTCGCGCCTGGCATCTCATCGATGACCTGCCGCGGACCAGCGTCGGCAAGGTCCGGCGGTTCCGCCTCTCCAACGCACCATCGACCGCCGACGACGACTGAGACAAGCAGCCGTTCCCGGATGTCCTCCAAGGCAGGTCCTGAAAGCCGGATGACGAGGTCGATCACGGCTTGTGGCAGGAGGTCGCGGCGACGCTGGTCCGGGCCGTCCTCTGTGGCATTTTGGGACGATGAACCCACAGGACCCCGCTGCACGTGAGCCGGAGCCGGAGGACCTGCTCCCAGTCGGGGAGGTGTCGGCGCGCACCGGGGTCGCGGTGTCCGCGCTGCACTACTACGAGAGCCTCGGTCTCATCGCGAGCTCGCGCACGACTGGGAACCAGCGCCGGTATCCGCGGCACATGATCCGGCGGATCGCGCTCATCGTGGTCGCGAAGCGGCTGGGCATCCCGCTCACGGACGTGGCCGACGTCTTCACCGCGTTGCCGCTCGACCGCATGCCCACGCGCCACGAGTGGCAGCGCGTGTCGAACACGTGGAAGCGCGCACTGGAGCAGCGGCGCGCGTCGATCGAGTCCCTCGAACGGGAACTGACCGGGTGCATCGGCTGTGGCTGCCTGTCGATGAAGGCGTGCCGGCTGCTCAACCCCAACGACGAGCTGGCGGGCGGGGGACCTGGCGCACATCGCATCACGTGACGCTTGACCTCAAGTGAACTTGGGATTTTAGCCTCGCGTCCGTGAACGAGACAAAGGAATCCGGGTCCTGGCGGGAGTTGCTCGGCAGGCGCTACGCGGCCGTGTCCGCGGTGCTGGCGGGCGGTGTGCTGGTCGAGGCGAGCAACGTCTACCTCACGACGAGCCTGCTGCCGACGATCGTCGCCGACATCGGCGGGGCCGAGTACTACGCGTGGACGATGACGTCGTTCCTCGTGGCGTCGGTGATCACGGCGATGCTGGTGAGCAGGCTGCTCACCACGCGCGGCGCGGTCGCGTCGTACGTGATCGCGTTCCTGCTGTTCACCGCGGGCACCGTGCTCTGCGCGGTCAGCCCCGGCATGGCCACCCTGCTGGTCGGGCGCGCGGTGCAGGGCCTCGGTGGCGGGCTGCTCGCCGGGTTGGGTTACGCGCTCATCCAGCGCGCGCTGCCGGAACGGCTGTGGGCTCGCGGCGCGGCGCTGGTCTCGGCGATGTGGGGCGTCGGCAACATCCTCGGCCCCGCGGTCGGTGGGCTGTTCGGCCAGTTCGGCGCGTGGCGGCTCGCGTTCGTCGTTCTGGCCGGGATCGCGCTGGCGTTGGTCGGGCTCGCGGTGCGGGCGATCCCGCGCACCGAGACCGGGCCGTCCGCGTCGCCGGTGCCGTTCGGGTCGCTGGTGCTGCTGACGCTCGCGGTCGCCGCGGTGAGCCTCGCGAGTGTCGTGTCCGGGCTCGCGACGGCGGTGGCGATCGCGGCCGGTGTGGTTCTGGTGGCGTGGTTCGTGCGGCACGAGCGGTCCGCCCGGGCGAGCGTGCTGCCCAAGGTGGCGTTCGAGCCGGGGTCGCCGCTGCGGTGGGTGTACGTCACGACGGTGGCGCTGGCCTTCGGCATCGGCACCGAGGCGTTCATCCCGCTGTTCGGCCAGGAAATCGGCTCCCTGCCGCCGCTGGCAGCGGGCTTCCTCGGTGCGGCGCTGTCGCTCGGCTGGTCGGTGGTGCAGGTGTTCAGCGCGAACGTCACCGCCACGCGCGCGGTCCGGGCGCTGGTGATCGCGGGCCCGGCCCTGCTCGCGGCGGGGCTGCTCGGGTACGGCGCGCTGCAGCACACCATGCCGGCGGGTGTGGTCGTGGCCGCGTGGTTCGTGGTGCTGTTCGTTGCGGGCAGCGGTATCGGTGTGGCGTTCCCCCACCTGACGGTCGCCGCCCTCGGGGCGACGACCGATGAGGAGGAGGGTGCGAAGGCGGCGGCGGGCATCAACACCGTGCTGATCATCGCGAGTGCGTTCAGCGCCGGCGCCGCGGGAGTGCTCGTGAACCTGGGCGCCCCGGACACGGTGACCTCAGCGCACTACCTGATGGTCGGGTTCGCGGTCGTGGCGGTGCTGGGAGTCTTTCCCGCCGCGGCGGCGGTACGCGCGCGGCGGGTGCCCAACGGCGCCTGAACAGTCGGGACAGGGGCAGCCACTTGCGTGGTTCCGCTGCCGGTCACGAACCCCGTCTTCTCGGTTGAGAAGGCGGGGTTCGGGGTCAGCGCGCGAAGAGGACGGCTCCCGGAGACCTCTCGCTCGGTGCGAGGAGCATCTCGGCTTCGACCGTGAACCCGGCCTCGCGCAGCCAGGCCGCCACGCGAGCGAGCGGGCGGCGGTGGATGCGCACGTTCATCGGGTGCCCGCCGTAGCCCTCCGTCTTCAGCCGCGAGCCGTCGCCTTCGTGGAAGCCGAGCACCAGTGGGCATCCGGGGCGCAGCACCCGGCGGAAGTGCGCCAGCACCACGGGAACGTCGTTGTCGGGAATGTGGATCAACGACCACCACGCGAGCAGGCCGGCGACCGAGTCGTCGGGGAGAGCCAGGTCCGTCATGGAGCCCACCTCGAACCGCACACCGGGGTGGTCACGCCGGGCCACGTCGATCATCGTGGGGGAGAGGTCGATGCCGAAGGCGTCGACGCCGAGCTCGCGCAGATGGGCGGTGACGTGTCCCGGCCCGCAGCCCACGTCCGCCACCGGTCCACCGCCGACGGTGTGGACGAGGTCGGCGAACAACGCCGCGATCGCCCGCAGGTAGGGCTTCTCGGCGAGGGCGTTGCGCACCTGGTCGGCATAGCTGACCGCGACCGTGTCGTAGGAGGCTCGGGTGTCGGCCAACCAGCCCTGGGCGTCCATGCGTGGAGACGGTAGTGCAGTCGAGGCGCGGGCATTCGCCACAGGCGATCCGGCAAGAACTCCGGTCTGTGGACGGGTGATCAGCCGTAGGGTCGGGCGGTGACCGCGACGCCTGGAACCACAGCCGACATCCCGCAGACGCCCGAGGAGTTCCTCCGGGACTTCCACAACAGGTTTCCCGGGCAGCAGTCGGTAGGGGTGGAAGCCAGCCCGACCGCGGCAGGGCGGACCAGCTACCAGGAGTTCGCGGACCGGGTGGCCGGCTCACGGTCGGTGCTGGATCTCGGCTGTGCTGACGGCGCGTTGCTGGAGGTGTTGGCCGCGCGCGGAGCGGAGGAGCTGGCGGGCGTCGACTTGTCCGGGGCGGAACTCGCACTGGCCCGTCAGCGGCCTGCGCTCGCTGGTGCCGATCTGCGCCAAGGGCGGGCGCAGGAGCTGCCGTTCCCCGACGGGTCGTTCGACGCGGTCGTCTCGCACATGGCCTTCATGCTGATGACGGATGTCGAGCGCGTCGTCGCCGAGGCGGCCCGTGTCCTTGTCCCTGGTGGGATTCTGGCCGTTGCGGTGGGCGGCGGTGCGGTGGCGGGCGAGGCGATGGAACTGTTCCTCTCCCTGGCCCGTCCTCACTTCCACGCCGCTTCCGACGCTGGGCGACGGATGCCCAAGCTGGGTGACCGCAGGGCCCGCACCAGAGAGGGACTGGACGAGATCCTCGCACCGGCTGGGTTCGCACCCGTGACGTGGGAGTCGATTGTTCTCGACCAGAGCGGGACACCTGAGCAGGTGTTGGAGTTCAACCTCTCGATCTTCTACGACCTGGTGGTGCTCGAAGAGGACCAGATCGCGCGGCTGCGGCGGGCTTTCCTCGACGACGCGCGGGCCCTGGTCTCCGACGGCAGGCTGCCGTGCGGAATGCGAGTCAACATCGCCACCTCCCGCTTGGAGCTCCGGACCTCCTGAGAAGAGTCGAAGGCCAGCTGCGTCGTCGACCGCATCGTGGTTCCCTTCTCCTGAAGACTTCAGGGATGACTGAAATCTCGTGGCTGTCGTGGGAACCGGGGCTCCCGGTCGCGGAAGAGCAACTGCGCCCGGACAAGGGCCGGGTTCGGAAACCTTTGTGCGCCACTGTGGTCAGCGGGTGGGCCGAGCTGCGGATTATCGGCGGCACGCTTGTCGTCCGAACCCCCCGTAAAGAGGGGTCGGGTTGGGCACCTGCCACCATCTCCGCGCCGACGTGAGCGGACCGGCGCGGGTGCGTCGCCGTTGCTGCCATGATGGGCTGGCGTGGCCGTGATCCTGGCGACGTGGAGGCCGTTCCCGGCCCCCTGCGGGAGAAGGCGTCGTGGATCGACGAGGACGGTCATGGCCTGGCCACTGCTGCCGTGTCGGCAGGAGGGGAGGCGAGGAGCGTGTTGGAGGAGCAGGACCAGCGCGAGGAGCTGGCCACTAGCCTGCGAGAGCTGACCATCGTGTTGTCCTCCACCGAGGACAACGAGGAGACGCTGCGGCACGTCGCCGACACCCTGTCGCGGATGGTGCCGCAACGACCGACGGTCGCCGTGACGCTGCGCCGGGGCGGGCGGACGGTGACGGTGCCGTCCTCGGACGCGGGAGAGGGGCTGGCCGAGGCGATCCGGCGCGGCGAAGGACGCGGGCCGTGCCAGGAGTGCCTGCGGCGTGGCGAGCCGGTCCTGGTGCGCGATGTGGCCAGCGAACCCCAGTGGGCGTCGTACTCGGCGAGGATGCTGGCGCAGCAGGTGCGCAGTGTCTACGTGTACCCGTTGCGCGCCAACGGGAACGTGGTGGGGGCGCTGAACATGTACTCACCGGTGCCCAACGGGTTCGGCGCGCCGACCCGGCGGATGGTGCGGTTGGCCGCCGAGTACACCGGTGTCCTGCTCGGCGCGGCGATCCAGGTCGCCGAGCAGCGCAGGCGGGTCGCCCATCTGCAGCGGGCACTGGAGAGCCGGGCGGTGATAGACCAGGCCATCGGGGTGATCGTGGCCCAGCGCAAGTGCGACGCGGACACGGCGTTCGAGATGCTGCGCGCGGCTTCGCAGAACACCAACCGGAAGCTGGCCGACATCGCCGTCTGCATCGTCGCGTCGGCGAGCGGGGCCGGCCCCCGGCCCGGGCGGTTCCGCGAGTAGCAGTCGTCACGTGGGCCGTTGGTGTTCGTCGCCCCGGCATCGGCAGGGCGACCGGCGATGAACGCGGCCACCCGGCCTACGCTTATCGGGTATGGAATCACTGAGGCAGGAAGCAAGGCGGGCCAAGGGGGGTGGCATCGTCGCCATCGCCGCTTCGGCCGGCGGTATCGTGGCGCTCGGCCGGGTCCTGGCGCGACTTCCCGCCGAGTTCGCAGTCCCGGTGGTGATCGTCCAGCATCTCGATCCCCGGCACGACACCGTGATCGCGGAGGTGCTCGAACGCAGCGCGACGATGACCGTGAAGCTCGCCGAGGACAACGAGCGGGCTGCCCCCGGCACGATCTACGTCGCGCCGCCGAACCGGCACCTGCTCGTGGGACGGGGCGGCCTGCTGACGCTGTCCACCAGAGAGCCCTTGCACTTCCACCGCCCCTCGGCGGACCTGCTCTTCGAGTCGGTGGCGACGGCGTACGGCTCGGCGGCCGTCGCGTGCGTGCTGACCGGCACCGGTGACGACGGCGCGGCGGGGGTGCGGGCGGTGAAATCCCGGGGTGGCACCGTGATCGCGGAGGATCCCGGGTCGGCGGAGTTCAACGGCATGCCGGTGGCCGCGATCAACACCGGCGCGGTTGACTTCGTGTTGCCGCTCGGCGAGATCAGCGCCGTGCTCAGTGATGTGGTCAAGGCAGGGAGTTCGTGATGGCAACCGATCCGGACGAAGAGGTGAACAGCGACCTTGAGGCGCTGCTGCACTTCATCCGCGACGCGCGAGGCTTCGATTTCACCGGCTACAAGAGATCGTCGCTCGCCCGGCGGATCGGCAAGCGCATGCGCGACGTGGCGACCCCGGAGTACGCCGACTACCGGGACCTGTTGGAGACCAGCACCGAGGAGTTCGACCGGCTGTTCAACACGATCCTCATCAACGTCACCAGCTTCTTCCGGGACGCCGAGACGTGGTCCTTCCTGCAACGCGACGTCCTGCCCGACGTAGTCGACAACGCCGCCGACGAGATCCGGGTGTGGAGCGCGGGCTGCTCCAGCGGGGAGGAGGCCGTCTCGCTGGCGATCGCCCTGGCCGAGACGCTGGGCGTCGAGGAGTGCACCAGGCGGGTGAAGATCTACGGCACGGACGTCGACGAGGAAGCGCTCCAGGACGCCAGGTCCGGGATGTACTCGGCGCGGGCACTGGACCAGCTCACGCCCGAGCTGCGGGAGAAGTACTTCGAGCCCAACGGAACCAGGTTCGCCTTCCGCGCCGACCTCCGCCGCCGCGTGATCTTCGGCAGGCACGACATCACCCGCGACGCGCCGATCTCCCGGCTGGACCTGCTGATGTGCCGGAACACGCTGATGTACTTCAACGTCGAGACCCAGCGGCAGATCGTGGACCGGTTCCACTTCGCCCTGCGCGAGGAGGGCTACCTGGTGCTCGGCAAGGCCGAGATGCTGCTCTCCGACAACGGGCGGTTCGACGTGGCCAGCATGCGGCGGCGCGTCTTCAAGCGCCGGGGCGGCCGCAGTGTGTCCGGCCACCCGGCCCCCGCCAAGCTCGACACCTCCGCGGGAACGGAGATCAGGGACGCCTCCCGCAGGCGGCTGCTGCGCGACCTGGTGCTCGACTCGGCGCCGAACGCCAAGATCGTCCTCGACGAGTACGAGTCCGTCATCCTGATCAACGGGCAGGCGCGGGCGTACTTCGGGCTGACCACCCAGGACGTGAGCCGGTCCTTCCGCGACCTCGAGGTGTCCTACCGGCCGACAGAGCTGCGTTCCCTGATCGAGCAGGCGCGCACCGAGCGGCGGACGATCCGGCTCTCCAGCGTGGAACGCCGTCGCGGCGATGATGACGTCCAGTACTTCGACATCCTGATCCAGCCGTTGTGGAGCACCGCCACCACCTGGATGGGCACCGCGATCACGTTCATCGAGACCACGTACGTGACCCAGCTCCAGCAGGACCTCAAGCGCCACCGGGAAGACCTGGAGACCGCCTACGAGGAGCTCCAGTCGACCAACGAGGAGCTGGAGACCACCAACGAGGAGCTCCAGTCCAGCATCGAGGAGCTGGAGACCACCAACGAGGAGCTCCAGTCGACCAACGAGGAGCTGGAGACCACCAACGAGGAACTCCAGTCCGGCAACGAGGAACTGGAGACGATGAACGACGAGATGCGGATCCGCACCAACGAGCTGGAGGAGGCGCGGACCTTCCTCGAAGGCGTGCTGGCCAGTGTCGCGGCCGGTGTCGTGGTGCTCGACGGGCAGCTGCGGGTCCGCAGCTGGAACCGGGGAGCCCAGGAGCTCTGGGGGCTCCGCGCCGACGAGGTCCGCCAGGAGGGGTTCTTCACGCTGGACATCGGCCTGCCGACGGACCAGATCCGCGGTGCCGTCGAAAGCTGCCTCGCGGCGAGCGCACAGGTGGGGCCGGTGCGCGTCGAAGCGGTGAACCGGCGAGGAAGGAACATGACGTGCCTGGTCAGCTGCTCACCGCTCAACGGCCAGACGGACGGGGTGGTCCTGCTCATGGAGGAGATCCGCTAGAAGGCCGCCGGGTTCCGTTCGCTGTCAACGGCATTTGTCTTGTTCGGGGACGGCGAACGCCGTGGGGCGACGTACGCTGAGTCCGTGACACGACCCGCGTTCGGGGAAGACGACGGCACCGCGTGGCAACGCGTCGCCGCCGAGCGGGAACGCGCGGCACGCGCTGCCACGATCGCCGCACGGCACGAGGTGCGGCTTCGGGAGTGTTCCGAGCCGACGCGGGAGTTCCACAGGAGAATGGCCACGCTCCACCGCGACATCGAACAACGTCACCAGGCCGCCGCGAAGCTGCACGAGGTCTACGCCGGACGCCTGCGGAAGTGGCGGGAGCTCGGTCTCGGTGCCGCGGCACCGGCCTTCATGACGGCGGTCGCCGAGACGACCGGCTCGAACAGCGTGGTGGTCACCCTGTTCGACAGCCACCGGACCGAGGCGCTGGTGGCCGTCTCCGACCACCTCGCGGAGACGGCGCACGACCTTGAGGCCACCTTCGGTGAGGGACCGATGCGCGATGCCGTCGCCCAGCGTCGGCTGGTCACCGTGCGGGACAACGCCTTCGAGCGGAGATGGCCGCTGTTCGGCCCCGCGATGCTCCAGGCGGGCGTGCACATGATCGCCGCGGCTCCGATGGGCCTGACCACGGAATGCCTCGGCGCGCTGGCCGTGTTCCACCCGGAGGCGAACCCGCGACCCACGGACGTCTCGCTGGACACGATCGCCGAGGCCCTGACCCACACGATCCTCTCCGACCCCGGCACCGCGACCGGGGACGGGATGTTCCGGCTGCCCCTGTTCGGCGACGCCGACCACCTGCCCGTGGTGAACCAGGCGGCGGGCGTGGTCGCGGTGGAGTACGGCTGTGACATCCCCGGCGCGCTCGCGCTCATCCGGGCGCACGCCTTCACCAACGGCGAACTGATCGAGGTCGTCGCGGCCAAGGTGCTGAAAGGGCTGCGCTTCGGAGGAGCCGCCGAGTAGGCACCGCCGCCGCGTCATCGATACGGCGCCCACCAGGCCGCGTCGTCGCCCTCCCGCAGGGTTCGCAGCCGGTGCCGCACCTGTTCCCGGACGTGCGGGTCCTCAGCGGCCATCGGCAGCGCGACGGTCAGCAGCTTCAGCTCGCGCGCCAGGCGGAGCGCGCCGAAGCCGTCCCACGTGGTGATGTCGTAGCCGTAGGAGGCGGCCAGCTCGCGGTGCGCGGCGAGCCCTCCGGGAAACCGCAGCGCCGCGACCGCGGTCGGCACCAGGTCCCACTCGACCGGTCCGACGCAGACGGTGTCCAGGTCGGCGAGCGTCGGCCCGGTCAGTCCACAAAGGACGTTCGCGAGGCGGGCGTCGCCGTGGATCACCGCGCGGGGCAGCCGGTAGCGCACCCCGGCCAGCTGTCTTTCCACCTCGTCGCACCGCGAGACCAGCCACTCCAGCAGCTCGCCGTCGACGTTGTCGGCGTCGGCGATGCGGGCGCGCAGGTCGGTGACCGGGTCCCAGGAGCACAGCACGGGGTCGATCGGGATCCCGTGCAGTCGTTTGAGCAGCCCGGCGAACTCGCCCCGGCGCACCGGCCACCCGGACTCGGGAACCTGCCGCCAGAACGTCACCGCGCCCCCGTCGACCAGCACCGGCTGCTCGCAGGCCGTCTCGACCAGCCGGACCGCGGGCACGTCGTGCGCGGCCAGCAGCCGGGCGGCCCGCACTGCGCACCCGGCGCGGTGCCGCAACCCCGGACTGAGAATGATCTTGGCGACGACCCCGCACCCGGGGAGCACGAACACCGTGGTGCCGATGACCTTCACCAGCCGGGCGCCGCGGGGGTCGATCCCGGCGCGCTCGCACGCCTCGATCAGCACCGACTTCACCGCAGGCACTTTGGACCATGCCTGAACCAGGCCGTCCCGGACCGCACCGAGCATGACTACGTCTTCCCCTCGTACCCCAGGAGAAGGCGTCAGCCACGCTTCCGGACTGCCACCCCTGAAGATGGGCGCGAGCCCATCTCGGCAACGCTAGCCCTTCACGACTATGTCGCTCTGCGGCCGAAAAGGTGATCCTGTCATCAACGAGTTCCCCGCGGTGGAACCCGGAAGGGCGTATCCGGGAGAACGCGGTCGGGCGTTCGCCAGAAAACCGGGACCCGGCGACTGCCCGACCGTGCGCCCGGCCCGCGCGGGGATCAGGTCAGCCCTTCCAGATCACCGGCGACTTGGCGTAGGCGTCGCTCTGGTCGAAGCTCGCCGCGGCGACGCTGCTCCCCTCTCGGGCGGCCTGCAGGACGCAGGTCTCGTACTTCGCGCCCGGGGTGGTGAAGTCGCGCTTCGCGGACTCCGACTGGCACTTGTCGGTCTCGCCGGTGATGATCACGCCCGTGGACCGGCCGTCGGGGCCGAGGCCGCGCAGCCTGACGGAGCTGTAGGACAGGTCGGTGCCGCCGACGTTCTCCACGGTCACCCGGATGTAGAAGGGCGTCATGCCCTTCGCCTTGTCGCCGAACTTGGCGAGGTCGGCGTTCTCGCCCCGGTCGATCGCGGTCACCGTGATGCCGAGGGTGCCCTTCTTCTCGGAGCCGAAGGTGAACGGCACCACGGCTCGCTGGCCGAACGACAGCTGCGTGCCCGGTGCGGTCGCGTCGCCCGAGGGCGCCGGGGCGGGCTGCGCCGTCGTCGACGCGGCCGGGGTGGTCCGCTCCTCGGCGGTGCTCCCGGCGACGGCGGTTCCCGGGGTTTCGCCGCCACAGGCCGAGAGCAGCAGGGCGATCGCGCCCACGGCGAAGGGCAGAATTCCTCGGGTGGAAATCAAAGAAATACTCCTAGGGTCGTCCGCCGAAATGGCGGTTCAACTTTTTTGAGTCGGACCGCGCGAAGCTAGCAGGCGGAGCTGGGAGCTGTGTCAATGCTGCTCCCGATTCGGTTCTGGCCGAAACCTCGGCTGTTCCCCGAGTTGTCGGGGTGATTGTTCGGTGTTGTCGGGCGTGCTTTTGTCGGATGTCCTCCGGTGGCCGGGAATGCGAACGCGGGCGGGTCGGCGAACCGTTCTCGGGCGCCGGGCGGGAGTGGGTGCGCCGGGCGCCGGCCGGACGCCGCTTGGATGTGAGATCCCTTCGCTGTGGGATAAACCGGTGGCGCGGCGGTGTCCGGTTCCTCTAAACACACGGCTGTGATCGACCGCGCCGCGATACTCGACAAGCCCACTCTTTTCGGATCGCGGGTCGTGCTCGTCCCGCTAGGACCCGAGCACGCCGAGGAGTCTTTCGCCGCGCTCAAGGACCCCGAAGGACGCAGACTCACCGGCACCCACCGCGAGTTCACCATGGACGTCATCCAGCGGTGGTGCGAGACCAGGGCCGAGCAGGCCGACCGGCTCGACCTCGCCGTGATCGACCGCGCCTCCGGCACCTACATCGGTGAGCTGGCGCTCAACGACATCGACTTCGACAACCTCTCCGCCGGCTACCGGATCGCGCTCACCGACACCTCCGCGGGCAGGGGCCTCGGCACCGAGGCGACCCGGCTGGTGCTCGCCTACGCGTTCGAGCGGATCGGGCTGCACCGGGTGCAGCTGGAGGTCTTCACCTTCAACACGCGCGCCATCGCCTCCTACCGCAAGTGCGGGTTCGAGATCGAGGGCACGATGCGGCACGCCCTGCGGTGGGACGGCCAGTGGCACGACACGCACGTGATGGGCGCCCTCGCGCCTACGGCCCAGCTGCGCGAAAAGGCCCCGACGACGGCGGATAACATCATGACTCGCCCGTGACCCGTTCCCCGAGGAGTCGTCGTGTCCCAGCCCAACCCGGTCGTCCCGCTCCCAGCGCGTGTGACGGTGCCGGCGGGGACTACCGCCGGCCAGGCGCTGCGTGAGGTCGACGCGCCGAACAAGGGGCCGCAAGCCGTCGTGGTGGTCCGCGACGCCGAGGGCGCGCTGCGCGACCTGTCCTGGGCTCCCGAGGTGGACTCCGAGGTCGAGCCGGTCACCGCCGACTCCGAGGACGGCCGCAGCGTCATCCGGCACTCCTGCGCGCACGTGCTCGCCCAGGCCGTCCAGGAGTTGTTCCCCAAGGCCAAGCTGGGCATCGGCCCGCCGGTCAAGGACGGCTTCTACTACGACTTCGACGTGGACACCCCGTTCACGCCCGAGGATCTGACCGCGCTGGAGAAGCGCATGAAGCAGATCATCAAGGGCGCGCAGCGGTTCTCCCGCCGTCGCTTCGACTCCGTCGAGCAGGCCAAGGCCGAGCTGGCCGAGGAGCCGTACAAGCTGGAGCTCGTCGACATCAAGTCCGATGTGGACACCTCCGAGGTCATGGAGGTCGGCGGCGGCGAGCTGACGATCTACGACAACCTCGACCCGCGCTCCGGCGACCGGGTGTGGGCGGACCTGTGCCGCGGCCCGCACGTGCCGACCACCAAGTACATCCCCGCGTTCAAGCTGATGCGCAGCGCCGCCGCCTACTGGCGCGGCAGCGAGAAGAACCCGCAGCTGCAGCGGATCTACGGCACCGCGTGGGAGTCGGCCGAGGCGCTGGAGCACTACCTGGAGCTGCTGGCCGAGGCCGAGCGCCGCGACCACCGCAAGCTCGGCGCGGAGCTGGACCTGTTCAGCTTCCCCGACGAGATCGGCTCCGGCCTCGCGGTCTTCCACCCCAAGGGCGGCATCATCCGGCAGGAGCTGGAGGAGTACTCGCGGCAGCGGCACACCGAGGCCGGCTACGAGTTCGTCTACTCCCCGCACATCACCAAGGGCTCGCTGTTCGAGCTCTCCGGCCACCTCCAGTGGTACAAGGACGGCATGTTCCCGGCCATGCACATGGACGCGGAGCTCAACGAGGACGGCACGGTGCGCAAGCCCGGCCAGGACTACTACCTCAAGCCGATGAACTGCCCGTTCCACAACCTGATCTACCGCTCGCGCGGGCGTTCCTACCGCGAGCTGCCGCTGCGGCTGTTCGAGTTCGGCACGGTCTACCGGTACGAGAAGTCCGGCGTGGTGCACGGCCTGACCCGGGTCCGCGGCCTGACCCAGGACGACGCGCACATCTACTGCACGCCCGAGCAGATGACCGGTGAGATCGAGTCGCTGCTGAAGTTCGTGCTGGACCTGCTCCGCGACTACGGCCTCGACGACTTCTACCTGGAGCTGTCCACCCGCAACGAGGAGAAGTTCGTCGGCTCCGACGAGGTGTGGGAGCGGGCCACCACGGCGCTGCGCACCGTCGCCGAGAGCTCCGGGCTGGAGCTGGTGCCGGACCCGGGCGGGGCGGCGTTCTACGGGCCGAAGATCTCCGTGCAGGCCAAGGACGCGCTCGGCCGCACCTGGCAGATGTCGACCATCCAGGTCGACCTGAACCTGCCGGAGCTCTTCGAGCTGGAGTTCACCGGCTCCGACGGGTCCCGCCAGCGGCCGGTGATGATCCACCGCGCGCTGTTCGGCTCGATCGAGCGGTTCTTCGGCGTGCTCACCGAGCACTACGCCGGCGCGTTCCCGGCGTGGCTGGCCCCGGTGCAGGTGGTCGGCATCCCGATCGCCGACGAGCACGTGCCGCACCTGCAGGCGGTCGCGGACGCCCTGCGCGGCAAGGGGGTCCGGGTCGAGGTGGACGCCTCCGACGGCCGGATGCAGAAGAAGATCCGCACCCACACCACGCAGAAGGTGCCGTTCATGCTGCTCGCGGGCGGCAAGGACGTGGAGAGCGGCTCGGTCTCCTTCCGCTTCCGCGACGGCACCCAGATCAACGGGGTCTCGACCGAGCACGCGGTGCGCGCGATCACGGACTGGATCGCCCGCAGGGAGAACACCTCGCCGAGCGCGGAGAGCTTCGCGGCGGCGGTGGGCTGACCAGGGGTTCGCTCTCTAGGATCGGTGGGTGTCCAACGCGGAGGTGAGTGCGGTTTTCGGCGCGAGCGGCAGAGGTCCGGAGCTGGTGGAGCAGGACGGGATCGGTGTCCCGGACGCGTTGCAGCGGCTGTGGACCCCGCACCGCATGTCCTACATCCGTGGCGAGAACAAGCCCGTGGACACCGACCGCGAGGCGTGCCCGTTCTGCCGGGTGCCCGACCTCGACGACGTGGACGGGCTGATCGTCGCGCGCGGCGAGACGGTCTACGCGGTGCTCAACCTCTACCCGTACAACCCCGGGCACCTGCTGGTCCTGCCGTACCGGCACATCCCGGACTACACCGACCTCACGCCCGAGGAGACGGTGGAGTTCGCGGAGTTCACCCAGCGCGCGATGCGGGTGGTGCGCGCGGCGGCCGCGCCGCACGGGTTCAACATCGGGATGAACCAGGGCACGATCGCGGGCGCGGGCATCGCGGCGCACCTGCACCAGCACGTGGTGCCGCGCTGGGGTGGCGACGCCAACTTCATGCCGGTGGTGGCGCACACCAAGGTGCTGCCGCAGCTGCTGGGCGAGACCAGGGACCTGCTCGCCGCCGCCTGGCAGGAGCAGGACTAGCGAGCTGCCCGGTAGGTCACGCCCCCACCTCAACCCCCGGAACTCGCTCCGCGTCGCCCGACCTCCGCCCCCCGGGACCCGCTCCGCGTCGCCCGACCTCCGCCCCCCGGGACCCGCTCCGCGTCGCCCGACCTCAACCCCCGGGACCCGCTCCGCGTCGCCCGACCTCAACCCCCGGGACCCGCTCCGCGTCGCCCGACCTCAACCCCCGGGACCCGCTCCGCGTCGCCCCACCTCAACCCTCGGAACCCGCTCCGCGCCCGGGACCCGCTCCGCGTCACCCCCGTTTCGCGTTTTGGGCACTTAATGCGAAATTGGAGCGCTCCAAATCGCGATAAGTGCTCAAAGCGCGAGAATCTCGGCCACGCCGGCCCGGAGGTGCGCGCTCACCGCGGAGTGGGGACGGGTCGGGTCGCCGCCTGGAGGCCAGGGGGTCTGGAGAGGGGGCCGCCCGCCGCGTGGGCGGTGTCGCTGGGGTGGGCGACTCCCTGTCGCATCCCACGTGGAGAGTTGACCTTCGTCACGCGGCGCGTCGGGATGTGCGCGCCCACCTGGCTAGTCGACGGTTAGGCTGCGTGAACCGACCGGGTCCGATCCCGGCCCGCCTCGATCACCGGCAGGTGCGCAGCCCCGTCATGCTGAACCTCTTCGCCCGCGAGTCGGTCTCGCGTGTCACCGATCCGATAGGCGCGTGGCTGGTCCGGCGCGGCCTCACCCCGAACGCGGTCACGGTCGTGGGCACGGTCGGCACGTGCGTGGCCGCGCTGTGGTTCTTCCCCAGGGGACAGCTGTTCGTCGGGACCATGGTGGTCACCCTCTGCACGTTCTTCGACCTCATCGACGGCGCCATGGCGCGCGCGGTCGGCGGGGGCACGCGCTTCGGCGCGGTGCTGGACGCCAGCTGCGACCGGATCGCCGACGGAGCCGTGTTCGCCGCGATCGTGTGGTGGGCCTTCGCGGTCGAGGGCGACCAGGTCGCCGCCGCCGCGGGACTGGTGTGCCTCGTCGCCGCGCAGGTGATCTCCTACGTGAAGGCGCGTGCCGAGGCGACAGGGCTGAGCGCGGACGGCGGGCTCGTGGAGCGCGCGGAGCGGCTGATCATCGCGTTGGTCGGCACGGGGCTGCAAGGGCTCGGCGTGCCGAACGCGGCGGGGGTCGCGTTGTGGCTGCTCGCCGTTCTCGCGGTGATCACCGTGGTTCAGCGGCTCGTCGCGGTGCACCGCTCCGCTCGATGACCGGCACCGAGGTGCTCGCGGCGTTCGCGCGCCGGGCCGAGCTGGTGCGGGCGGTGCTGGCAGGGGAACTCGCAGTGGAGCCGAGCTACGCGCGCGCACTCGGGCTGGCGCTGGACCGCGCGGCGGAGGCCACCGGGGAGGACTGGGTGGCCGCGCAGAACGAGCTGACCTCGATGCTGTCCTGTGTGGACCGGACGCGGATCCCGCGCGAGCTCTGGCGGCGGCTGGCCGAGTCCGAGCGGGAGCTGATCGGCGTGCTCCCGACCGGACTGGACCGGCCGGAGCTGGTCGACCCGGACCTGCGGTACGAGCCGAGGCTCTCCGCGCGGGTGCTGCTGGCCGACGCCGACGACCGGGTGCTGTTGTTCCGGGGGCACGCGCCGGAGTGGCCGGACATCCCGTTCTGGTTCACCGTCGGCGGCGGGATCGACCCCGGCGAGGACCCGCGTGCCGGGGCGGCCCGCGAGCTGCGCGAGGAGACCGGGCTGGAGGCGCCCGCCGACGAGCTGGTCGGGCCGGTGTGGGTGCGGCGGGGGCAGTTCACCTTCGCGGGCGTGCCGACCGACAGCGTCGAGCTGTTCTTCGTGCTGCGGTCGCGGCGGGGGTGGGAGATCGACACCTCCGGCTTCACCGAGCTGGAGCTGGACACCATCGAGCGACACCGCTGGTGGACCGCGTCCGAGCTGGCCGCGGCGCGGGAGCGGGTCTACCCGTACCAGCTTCGCGAGCTGCTTCCCGGTCTGCTCGGCGGTGTGTGGGACGGCGTCACCCGGACCGTCCACTGAGGACTACCTGCGGTGTTCCGGCACCGGGTCGTAGTGGCTGAAACGGCGGGTGAAGCTCGCCGTCCCCGAGGTCAGGGAGCGGAGCTCGATCGCGTAGCGCAGCAGCTCCGTCGCAGGCACCTCGGCGCGCACGATCGTGGTCCCGGGGTGGTCCTCGTCGCCGGGCTCCGTCCCGAGCACGCGGCCACGGCGCGCGGACAGGTCGCCGAGCACCGTGCCCAGGTGCTCGTCCGGCGCCAGCACCTCGACCTCGTCCAGCGGTTCCAGCAGGGTGATCCGGCCCTGGGCCGCTGCCTCCTTCATCGCGAGCGCGCCCGCGGTCTGGAACGCCGCGTCGGAGGAGTCCACGCTGTGCGCCTTGCCGTCGACCAGGCTCACCCGCACGTCGACCATCGGGTAGCCGCTGTGCAGGCCCTTGCCGAGCTGGGCGCGCACGCCCTTCTCCACGCTCGGCACGAACTGGTGCGGGATCGCGCCGCCCACGATGCGGTCGACGAACTCGAAGCCCGCGCCTCGCGGCAACGGCTCGACCACGAGGTCGCACACCGCGTACTGCCCGTGGCCGCCGGACTGCTTCACGTGCCTGCCGTGCCCGGTGGCCGGTGCGGCGAAGGTCTCGCGCAGCGGCACCCGCACCTCCTCGGTGTCGATCTCCGCTCCGCCCGCGCGCAGCCGTTGCAGCACCACGTCCGCGTGCGCCTCGCCCATGCACCACAGGACCAGCTGGTGGGTCTCGGCATTGCGCTCCAGGCGCAGGTTCGGGTCCCCCGCGGCCAGCTTGGCGAGGTTGCGGGACAACGTGTCCTCGTCGCTGCGGCTGTGCGCGACCACCGCGACCGGCAGCAGCGGCTCCGGCATCTCCCACGGCGTGACCAGCAGCGGCTGAGCCGGGTCGGAGACGGTGTCGCCGGTCTCCGCGGAGGACAGCTTCGTCAGCGCGCACAGGTCGCCCGCGACGCAGAACGGGACCTCGCGCAGGGCCGAGCCGAGCGGCGAGTAGACGTGCGCGACCCGTTCGTCGGCGTCGTGGTCCTCATGGCCGCGCTCGGCGAGCCCGTGACCGGAGACGTGCACCGGCCGCTCCGGGCGCAGCGTCCCCGAGAACACCCGGACCAGGGAGACGCGCCCGACGTAGGAGTCGACCGCGGTGCGCACGACCTCGGCGGCCAGCGGGCCGTCCGGGTCCACGGCGAGCACCGGACCGGGGGAGCCGTCCGCCCGGGTGACGCGCGGCGGCCGGTGTTCAAGCGGTGACGGGAAGCCCCTGGTCAGCACCTGGACCAGCTCGGTGAGGCCGACCCCGGTCGCCGAGCACACCGGCAGGACCGGGTGGAAGGAGCCGCGCGCGACCGCCCGCTCCAGGTCGGTGACCAGCGTGGCCTGGTCGATCTCCTCGCCGGCCAGGTAGCGGTCCATCAGGGACTCGTCCTCGCTCTCGGCGATGATCCCCTCGATGAGCTCCGCCCGCGCCGCCTCGATCCGCTCCGCGTCGCCGGAGTCGGGGACGTCGGCCACCGGCACGCGAGCGCCGGAGTAGTCGTAGAGCCGCCCGGAGACCAGCCCGACCAGCCCGGTCACGGCGTTGTCCCGGCCGGTGACCGGGAGGTAGAGCGGCAGCACCCCGGAGCCGAAGGCGGCCCGGCACGCGGCGATCCCGGACTCCACCGCGGCGCGCGGGTGGTCCAGCCGGGCGAGGACCACCGCCCTGGGCATGCCGACGGCGGCGCACTCCTGCCACAGCGCGACCGTGGCCGCGTCGATGCCCTCGGCGGCGCAGACCACGAACAGCGCGGCGTCGGCCGCGCGCAGACCGGCCCGCAGCTCCCCGACGAAGTCGGCGTACCCGGGGGTGTCGATCAGGTTGACCTTGACGTCCTCGTGGGTGAACGGGGCGACCGCCACGGCGACCGACCGCTGCTGCCGCACGGCCGCCGGGTCGTGGTCGCAGACCGTCGTGCCCTCGGTGACCGAACCCGTTCGCGTGATCACCCCCGCGGTGGTCAGCAGCGCCTCGCACAACGTCGTCTTGCCGGCACCGGACGGCCCGACCAGCGCCACGTTGCGTATCCGGGCGGGGTCGGGCGCAGCGACCGCGGCCCCGGCGTGCCCGTTGTCGGTGTTCTTCGTTCCCATCGCACTCGGCCTCCCACAGTCGTCCCACTGCCTGCGATGTGTTCGATCTCACACGCTTGTCGTAGTGCTGACAACCTTGTCGGACGGGGACCGCCCGCCCGGACGAGTGCGGTGTGTGACGGTCCACGTCCCGGCCACCGAAATGGGGTAAGGCGCGGACGTAGGATGCATGGGTCATCCGCCGCGAGCTTTGCTGAGACCTGCTTCGCAGGGGCGAGCATGTAGTTGAAAGGGCCAACCGTGACCTCCAGTGAGACCCCTCGCGCTGAGGCAGACCAGACCGTGGACCAGGTGACCGGCACGGCCCGGGTCAAGCGCGGCATGGCCGAGATGCTCAAGGGCGGTGTGATCATGGACGTGGTCACGCCGGAGCAGGCCAAGATCGCCGAGGACGCCGGCGCCGTCGCCGTCATGGCGCTGGAGCGCGTGCCCGCCGACATCCGGGTCGAGGGCGGCGTCGCCCGCATGAGCGACCCGGACATGATCGACGGCATCATCGGCGCCGTGTCCATCCCGGTGATGGCCAAGGCCAGGATCGGGCACTTCGTCGAGGCGCAGGTGCTGCAGTCCCTCGGCGTGGACTACATCGACGAGTCCGAGGTGCTGACCCCGGCCGACGAGGCCAACCACATCGACAAGTGGCCCTTCACCGTGCCGTTCGTCTGCGGCGCCACCAACCTGGGCGAGGCCCTGCGCCGCATCGCCGAGGGCGCTGCCATGATCCGCTCCAAGGGCGAGGCCGGCACCGGCAACGTGGTCGAGGCGACCAGGCACATGCGCCAGATCCGCGCCGACATCCGCCGCCTGACCGTGTTGGACGAGGCCGAGCTCTACGCCGCGGCCAAGGAGCTGCGGGCGCCGTTCGAGCTGGTCAAGGAGGTGGCGCAGGCGGGCAAGCTGCCGGTCGTGCTGTTCACCGCCGGTGGCATCGCCACCCCGGCCGACGCCGCGATGATGATGCAGCTCGGCGCCGAGGGCGTCTTCGTCGGCTCCGGCATCTTCAAGTCCGGTGAGCCCGCCAAGCGCGCCGAGGCCATCGTGAAGGCGACCACCTTCCACGACGACCCCGACGTGATCGCCAAGGTCTCCCGCAACCTGGGCGAGGCCATCGTGGGCATCAACGTCTCCGAGCTCCCGGAGACCCAGCGCCTGGCCGCCCGCGGCTGGTAAACATCGCGTCACAGAAGCACAACGAAGCCCTTGCGTCCACTGTGGACGCAAGGGCTTCGTTGTGCATCCACCACGGACGTGCCGCCGTTCGGCCGAACGACAACGCCCGTCCTCCGAGTGACGATTGATCATCGCCGGACCGGGGGGAGCTGTTGTGGACCGAGAGTTCGTGACGACGCTGGCGCGAGACGTGGTGGCCGCTCGCGCGCCGGAGGAGCTGCCGTTCTTCGCCGCGACCAGCGCGGCGTACTTCCGCGACCCGCGCAGGGCGCTCGCCGGGCGCACGCGCTCCGACGAGGTGCTCGGGTCCGGGTTGGACACGGCGGTCGCGTTGCTGTCGCCGGTCGCGCTCGCCGTGGCCACCGCCGTCTACGAGACGCTGACCCAGAAGACCGGGGAGCTCGTCGTGGAGCGCGGTGGGCGGCTGCTCGGGCGGCTCGGCCGGAAGCTGCGGCGCAAGAAGCAGGAACCGCCGCTGGTCGAGGCTCCCGCCGAGCTCTCCGACGAGGAGATCGGCCAGGTGCGCGCCGCCGTGGAGAAGCGGGGCGCCGCGCTGGGGTTGTCCCCGGACCAGGTCGAGCTGCTGGCCGACGCGGTGGTCTTCAGCCTGCGCCGGACCGACGGCCCCACCACCGACTGACCGCCGTGACGGGGGTGGTGGGGGCGCGGAACCCCCCTGCCGGGACCACGGTGCGGTTCGGTCTGCTCATCGCGTTGGCCGTCGGCGTGACGGTGCTGGTGTACGTGCTGGTGATGCCGCCGGGCCTGCTGTTCAACAACACCGTGCAGACCCAGTGCCAGGTGGTGTCGGGGCTCTACCTCGACGACCAGGACATCAGTCCGTTCCAGGTGGACCGGATCAACGCGGACGCCCAGCGGCTGCGTGAGTGCCTGTCGCAGTACCTCCCGCTGCGCCTGCCCTGGCTGGCCGGCGGCCTGCTCGGGCTGGGCGGGCTCGCGGCGCTGGTCTACCTCTCCCTGCCGCGCTGGCGGATCCGCCGGTCCGGCCTGGTCCCGCTCGACCTCTCGCCGGAGCTGGCCGCCGAGCTGGCCGGGCTCGTCGAGCGCGCCGGGCTGCGGCGCCCGCCGACCTTCCTGGTCGATCCGGTCAACCCCAACACCGGTGGGGTCGCGTTCGGCACCCGGCGGCGGCCGCTGGTGTGCCTGGACGCCGGTCTGGTCACCCGGTTCCGGTGGGACCCGGCGTACTTCCGGGTCGTGGTGCTGCACGAGCTGGCTCACCTGCGCGACAACGACGTGCCCATCACCTACCTCACGATCGCGGTGTGGCGCTCGTTCCTCGTTGTCGGGCTGCTGCCGTTCCTGGCGGTGCTCCTCGACCCCTGGCTGACCAGCTCCACACCGTTCGAGTCGCCTTTTCCGTTGTGGGCGAGGGGATACCTGCTCGATGTCAGTGTGATCCTGATCCAGGTCCTCGCGTTGGTGCTGGCGGTTCTGTTGTCCCGCAACGCCGTTCTGCGCTCGCGGGAGTACCACGCCGATGACCGGGTGGCGAGCTGGCTCGGTCGTTCCGCGCCGGGCCAGGTGCTGGCCACCGTGCGCGGGACGAGGCTGCGGTGGAGCGCGCCACTGGGCAAACACCCCTTGCCCAGCAAGAGGATCAGCGCGGTCGCGGAGCCGGTCCGGTTGCTGCGGCCGGGGTTCTGGGAGGCCGTCGCGGCGGGTATCGCCATTCAGGTCGCCTGGCGCACGGTCGTCCTCGCGATGACCAACATCGGGCAGGGCGGCTCGTTCGCGTTGGGGTTGCTGGGAACCGTGTGGGGCATCGGTGTCGCCACCGTGATCGTGCTCGCCGGTGCCAGGTACGCCGCATTCCGCGCCGGAGGCGGTTCGCGGCACGTGCTCGTGCTGACGCCGCTCGGGCTCACCGCGGGGATCTGGGCGGGTCAGTACATCGGGGTGTTCAGCGCTGCTCCGGACATCACGCTCCTGGAGTTGGGCGTGCTCGCCGTTCTCGTCATGGTGCTGGCCGCCCTGATGTGGTGGGTCGCGCACTGCGCCGACCTGATCGGCGCGCTGGCCAGGCCTCGCGTCCGGGTGCTGGCGTGGGCGGCCGTGGTGGCGACCGTGCTTTCCTTCTGCGTCAGCGGGTTGAACTGGATGAGCGCGCCGAGGATCACCGGCGAGGTGCTGGTCAACACGGTCAGCGCGTTGGGGGTGGGCTCGCAGCGGCTGGTCGAGAGCGCGCGCTGGACGGTGCTGGACGACGCGCTCAACACCGTGCTCGGAGCGCCGTTCCTGCACCTGTTCGTGGGAGCGCCTCTGGTGACCGTCCCGCTCGTGTTGGGTTGGGCGATTCCGTTGGTGCTCAAGCGCGACGGCGCGGCTCTGCGGCCCGCGATCCGCGTCGGCCTGGCCGGTGCCGCGGTCTGGCTGGTGGCGGAGCTCGTCCTCCGTGGCTCGGCCGGGGCGACGGTCGCCGACGCGCAGCGGGTGTCCGACGGGTTCCGGTGGGTGTTGGTCCTGTGGGAGAACAGCGCGCTCGCGCTCGTGCAGTTCGTGGTTGTCGTGCTGTTGGCCGCGAGGCGCCTGAGCGTGGTGACCGCCCTGTTCGGTGCGGCGGTGACCGGGTTGTCGGCGGTGCTGTTGTTGTGGGTGGTCCGTTCCTTCGAGGGCTGTTTCCCTTCGCTGGTGGTGTTTTCCGGGCGGTGTCCGCAGCCGGTTTCGCCTTCGGTTCCCGCGATCAGCCTCGGGCTCGTCGTTGTGCTCTGCGTGGTGGTGCTGCCGTTCGCCTTGCTGTTGGGGCGTCTGCTGGCGCGTCGCAGGCCGGACCTGGCTCCCGACAGCGGGCGGACCCGGCTGGTTCCCTTTGTGGTGGCCGGAGTCGCGGTCGCCTTGCTGGCCGCTTACCGGCCGGACGGAGGCCCAGGGCCGATCGAGAAGGTGACCGAGGCCGAACGCGGCGTGCCCCTCGCCGAGCGCGAACAGGCGCTGGCGACCTGGGCGAGAGGGGGCGGGGCCGGGCACATCCTGGTGCTCATCAAACACGCGGGGGAGTACCGGGAAGCGTTGGTGCGCAACGATCCCAACGCGTTCCTCCAAGCCTGCTCCGCGCTCGTGGCGGCGAGCGAGCAGGCCAGGAGGTTCCCGTCGCCGCCCGGCGGCACCAGCTCGCGGCTGTGGTCATCGGCGCTCGATGAGTACCTGGCAACGGGCACGGTCTGCCGGGACGTGATGACGGGCGTGAACGCCCGGCCCGGACGGCTTGAGCTGTCCCGGTCGCACCTGCACAACGCGACCGAGCTGCTCAACGCCTTCGGTCAGCCACTCGTCACCCGTTAGATGTGCTCCATGACGAGCACCGCGACCGAGCCCGCCTCCAGGGCCTCGTACAGGTGCGGGACGTCGCCGGGGAAGGACGCGTAGTCGCCGGGGCCCAGCTCGACGAGGTTGTCGACCGGGCCGGTGCGGACGCGGCCCGCGCTGACCACGAAGTGCTCGACCGAGCCTGGGATGTGCGGGTCGGCGTTGCGCACCGCGCCGGGTTCCAGCGTCAGCACGTAGATGTCACGCCGCGCGCCCGGCGGGCAGGTCGAGAGCAGCGTGCCGGTGTACTGCGCCTGTTCGGAGCGCATGACCGGGCCCTCGCCCGCGCGCACCACGCGGACCCTGGGCGTCGGCGGGTCGACGAGGCGGCTGAACGGCACGCCCAGTGCCACGCCCAGCGCCCACAGCGTCTCCACGCTCGGGTTGCCGCTGCCGGACTCCAGCTGCGACAGCGTCGACTTGGCCACGCCCGCGCGCTTGGCCAGCTCGCTCAGGGAGATGCCGACGCGGTCGCGTTCCCGGCGCAGCGATGCCGCGATGGTCTCCAGCGGTGGTGGGGGTCCGTCGAGCTCGGCCATGTGTTCGCTCCAGCGGTCCGACTGTTCGGCTTGACGAACACCCGATCGGGTGTTCACCATGGAAGGCGATGCGTTCGATATGGCGAACATTAGACCGTGGCCTGGTGCGTGACGTCGCCGCCCTGGCCGCAGCCGTTGCCGTCGTCGGGGCGTCCTTCGGGGCGCTGGCCGTGGCGGCCGGGGTCCCGGTGTGGCTGGCGATGGCGATGTCGCTGCTGGTCTTCGCCGGTGGCTCGCAGTTCATGGTGGTCGGCGTGATCGCGGCGGGCGGAACCCCGTTCGCCGCCGTCACCGCCGCGCTGCTGCTCAACCTCCGGCACCTGCCGTTCGGCCTGGTGGTCGGCGAGGTGCTCGGCCGCAACCGCGCCGCCCAGCTGCTCGGCGCGCACATCATGATCGACGAGTCGGTGGCCTTCGCCATGGCGCAGCGCGACCCCGACCGCGCCCGCGCCGCGTACTGGGCCTGCGGCATCGCGCTGTTCTGCGCGTGGAACCCCGCCGTGCTCATCGGCGCCTACCTCGGAGAGGCGATGGGAGATCCCGCCCTCTTCGGCCTGGACGCGGCGTTCCCCGCCGCGCTGTTCGCGCTGCTGCTGCCCCAGCTGCGCGAACCGGGACCCCTGCGGGTTGCGGTCGGCGGTGCCGTGCTCGCCCTGGTCGCGACCCCGTTCCTGCCCGCGGGGGTCCCCGTGCTCGTCGCGCTGCTCGGCGTCGCCCTCGCCCTGCCGCTGCCCAGACTGGAGAAGGCCCGATGACGCTCACCACCGTGCTGGTGCTGGCCGGGGGCACCTACGCGATCCGGCTCGGCGGGGTGCTGCTGCGCGAGCGCGTCTCCGTGCCCGAGCACGTCAAGCGGATGTTCGCTTTGTCCGCTATCGCGTTGCTGGCGGCGCTGTTGGCCACCAACGCTTTGGTCGACGGCGAAGGATTCGCGGGTTGGGCACGTGCACTAGGAGTCGGCGCGGGCGCGCTACTCGCGGTGGCGAGACTGCCGTTCGTGGTCGTCGTCATTGGCGCGGCCGTCACCACTGCTGGCCTGCGCCTTATCGGACTTTCTTAAGAAAGGCCTGATTATTACTGAGAGTGTCGAAGCAGTTGTAGGATTTACATGTTTTCCCCTTTTCGAGGGGGTGGCGTAACCTCCGGGCTGACGTGTGGTTACTTTCCACACCACCGTGTCGCCGGTGTCGAGGCCAGGCGACGCTCAACGAGAACAACGCCTGTGGAGGCTTCTCGCCATGAGTTCCTCAATAAAGCCTGAGCTCGATGACGCGATCGAGTCGAATGACGGCTATGCCAAGTCGCTGAGCAAGCGCCAGGTCCAGATGATTGCGATCGGCGGCGCGATCGGTGTCGGTCTCTTTCTCGGAGCGGGCGGAAGGCTCGCCCAGGCCGGTCCCGCGCTGATTCTGTCCTACGCGGTCTGCGGTATTGCCGCGTTCTTCGTGATGCGCGCGCTCGGCGAGCTCGTCCTGCACCGTCCGGTCGCGGGCAGCTTCGTGGAGTACGCCCGCGAGTTCATCGGCCCGTGGGCCGGGTTCACCTCCGGCTGGATGTACTGGGTCAACTGGGCGATGACCGGCATCGCCGAGATCACCGCCGTGGCGATCTACGTCTCGCTCTGGGCGCCGGACTTCCCGCGCTGGGCCACCGCGCTGATCACCCTCGTCGTGCTGCTCGCGGTCAACCTGCTCAGCGTCAAGCTGTTCGGTGAGCTGGAGTTCTGGTTCTCCGTCATCAAGGTGACCGCGATCGTGGTCTTCCTCTTCGTCGGCCTCAGCCTGGTGATCACCAACGCCGACATGGGCGACGGCATGCACGCCAGCGTCTCCAACGTGGTCGCGCACGACGGTCTCTTCCCCGCGGGTCTGCCGGTGGTGCTGCTGACCTTCCAGGCGGTCATCTTCGCCTACTCGGCCATCGAGATGGTCGGCATCGCGGCCGGCGAGACCAAGGACGCCAAGTCCGTGCTGCCCAAGGCGATCAACGGCGTGGTCTACCGGATCGGCATCTTCTACGTCGGCTCGGTGCTGCTGCTGACGATGGTGCTCCCCTGGACCGCGTACTCCGCGGGCGAGAGCCCCTTCGTGACCGTGTTCTCCCGGCTGGGCTACCCCGCCGCGGGCCACATCATGAACCTCGTGGTGCTCACCGCCGCGATGTCCTCGTGCAACTCCGGCCTCTACTCCACCGGCCGCATCCTGCGCTCGCTCGCGGAGAAGCGCGAGGCGCCGTCCTTCGTCGGCAAGATGAGCTCCCGTCACGTGCCCTACGGCGGCGTCATCTTCACCGCCGTGGTCTACGTGCTCGGCGTCTTCATGAACGCGTGGGTCCCGCAGGAGGCGTTCGACATCGCCACCTCCGTCGCCTCGCTCGGTGTGATCGCCACCTGGATCACGCTGCTGTACTGCCAGATCAGGCTCAAGAGGAAGGCCGACGCCGGTGAGATCGAGCGTCCGTCGTACCGGATGCCCGGAGCGCCGGTGACCAACTGGCTCAGCATCGGCTTCCTGGTGCTGGTCGTGGTGTCGATGGGCTTCACCGACGGGCCGGAGAAGATCGCCTTCTACCTGATCCCGGTGCTGGCGGTCGTGCTCTTCGTCGGCTGGAAGATGGTCAGCGCCCGGCAGCGCAAGAACGCGGCGCTGATGGCCTCGGCCTCGGACGCGGCCGCCGCGGCCGAGGCGGGCAAGCTCGCCGGCGCCGTCAAGCGCAACGACCCCGACGAGGAGAACCAGCCGGTTGGCTGATCTTCAGGGCGAACTCCTAGGCTGGTGACCCGACCGGCCTAGGAGTTCCGTCGTTTTTGGGAGGTAGGACGCGTGTCCACCGCACAGCCCGTCATCGGGGTGCTCGCGCTGCAGGGTGACGTCCGCGAGCACCTGCTCACCTTGGCCGAGTGCGACGTGCTCGCCAGGCCGGTGCGCAGGGCCGAGGAGCTGGCCGAGGTGGACGGCATCGTGATCCCCGGAGGGGAGTCCACCACGATGAGCCGCCTGCTCGACGTCTTCGAGCTGCGGGAGCCGCTGCGCGAGCGGCTGGCCGCCGGGCTGCCCGCCTACGGCTCCTGCGCCGGGATGATCATGCTGGCCAGCAAGGTGCTCGACGGCCGCGCCGACCAGCACCCGCTCGGCGCGGTGGACATGACCGTGCGCCGCAACGCCTTCGGCCGCCAGGTCGACTCCTTCGAGGCCGACCTGGACCTCGCGGGGGTGGGCGCGGTGCACGCGGTGTTCATCCGCGCCCCGTGGGTGGAGTCGGCCGGTGCCGGGGTCGAGGTCCTGGCCAGGGTGCCGGAGTCCGCGAGCGCCGGGGAGGCCGCCGGTAGGATCGTCGCGGTTCGGCAGGGCCCGGTGCTCGCCACCGCCTTCCACCCGGAGCTGACCGGGGACGGCCGGGTGCACCGCCTGTTCACCGAGATGGTGCGTTCGGCCTGAGTCGGGCGTCCGCCGACCGACCGGAGAAGTCTGCGATCGCCGTCGTCGCCGACGGCTGGACCTGGAGGAGAGATGAGCGGCCACTCCAAGTGGGCCACCACGAAGCACAAGAAGGCCGCCATCGATGCCAAGCGAGGCAAGCTCTTCGCGAAGCTGATCAAGAACATCGAGGTCGCCGCGCGCACCGGTGGCGGTGACCCCGACGGCAACCCCACGCTCTACGACGCCATCCAGAAGGCGCGCAAGAGCTCGGTGCCGCTGGACAACATCCAGCGGGCGGTCAAGCGCGGCTCCGGCGCCGAGGCGGGCGGAGCGGACTACCAGACGATCATGTACGAGGGCTACGGCCCCAACGGCGTCGCCGTGCTGATCGAGTGCCTCACCGACAACCGCAACCGCGCCGCGGGCGAGGTGCGCACCGCGATGACCCGCAACGGCGGCAACATGGCCGACCCGGGCTCGGTGGCCTACCTGTTCAACCGCAAGGGCGTCGTGCTGCTGCCCAAGGGCGAGCTCAGCGAGGACGACGTGCTCGGCGCGGTGCTGGACGCGGGCGCGGAGGAGGTCAACGACCTCGGCGAGAGCTTCGAGGTGGTCTCGGAGCCGACCGACCTGGTCGAGGTGCGCACCGCGCTGCAGAAGGCGGGCATCGACTACGACTCGGCGGAGGCCAACTTCGTCCCGGACATGAGCGTCCCGGTGAACGTCGACGGCGCGCGCAAGGTGCTCAAGCTGATCGACGCGCTGGAGGACTGCGACGACGTGCAGAACGTCTTCTCCAACGTCGACATCTCCGACGAGGTCATGGCCGAGCTCGACGACTGAGGCCCCAGCTCGATGGACACCGCGCCGGGCGCTCCGCCCGGCGCGGTTTCTTCATGCTGTGGCAAGGCTGTTACACCGATGGGTGGTCATCGCCCGGCAGAATGGCGACGTGCCGAGTTTGTCCGTACTCCCCGTGTCACAGTCCGTACCCCCTCGCCGGGCGGAGGCCGTGCGATGACCCAGCTGGAGCAGAGCGACGAGGACCTGCGCCGGTGGCTGCTGGAGACCACCGAGGCGCACGGCACCGCCGTGATCCAGATCGAGGGCGAGGACCACCCGCCCTACGCGTTCTCCGTCGGCGCGTGGCGCCGGTTCGGGCTGCCCGAGGTGGTCGCGATCGGGCTGCCGCCCGAGGTCTCCGAGGTCGTGATCAACGACTACGTGTCCAGGGCCAGCATGGGGGAGCGGTTCTCGCCCGGCGGGGTCTACGGCGGCTTCCTGGTGGACTGCCCCGTCACGTTCGAGCGGGTGGCCAAGCCGTACTACCCGCAGTTCTTCGGCAGCGCCTTCCTGCTGCACCCCGCGGGGGACTTCCCCGCGCTGCAGATGGTGGCGCGCACCCCGGACGGGCACTGGCCGTGGTCCGCCGACGCGCCGCCCGGCTTCGCCGAGTACCAGCCGGTGCTCACCGATTCGGGTTCGCCCGAAAGTTGGACTCCCGGCGTCGACGGTCCCTGACGCTGGCGCCCCATTCGAACGTGTGTTCGAATGGGGCTGTCCAGCAAAGGGAGATGGAGTCGATGTGTGACATGTGCGGCGGGTCCTCGACGGAGGACGTGCGCAGGAAGCTGATGCGGCAGGTCGCCGAGCACGACTACACGATGGTCGCCGTCCAGGCGGAGCACGATCCCTACCTCGACCGGGTCCAGCCCGGGTTCGTGTACTCGGTGGGACTGTGGTGCATGCACCGCGCGCCCGAGGTGATCGTGATCGCCCCGCGGCCGCTCGCCGCGGAGCTGGTGCGGTGCTACGCCGAGCGGATCATCGCCGGGGAGACCTTCGAGCCGGGGGTCGGCTACGACGGGTTCTTCGGGGACTACCCGGTGATGTTCGAGTTCGTCGGTCCCCGGCTGTACCCGGAGTGGCTGGCGTCGGGGTTCTTCCTCTACCCGGACGGGGAGTTCCCGGTGCTGCAGATGCTCTGGCCGGACGAGGACCGGGTGTGGCCGTGGCAGGCCGGCGCCGACCCGCGGCTGCGGGCCGCGCAGCCGGTGCTCACCGACAGCGGGGCGCCCGAGACCTGGCTGTCCGGGATCACCGGGCCCTGACCCGACCCGCTCGCGGGGTCGGGCGCCTTCCCGCGTGTCCCCGTGCCCGCCCGCCGCGCCCGCCCCGTATGGTTTCGAACGAGTGTTCGGCAGGGCTGGTTGGCGGGAGTGGTGACGGCGTGCGGGTGCTGGGAGTCGACCCCGGGCTGACCCGGTGCGGGGTGGCCGTCGTCGACGGCGGCACCGGCCGGTCCGTGCGCTTCGTCGACGTCGGCGTGGTGCGCACCCCCGCCGAGCTCGACCTCGCCAAGCGGCTGCTGCTGGTGGCCGACGGGGTCGAGGAGTGGCTGGACCGGCACCGCCCGCAGGTCGTGGCGATCGAGCGGGTCTTCAGCCAGAACAACGTCAGCACGGTGATCGGCACCGCGCAGGCCGCCGGTGTGGTGGCGCTGTCCGCCGCCCGCAGGGGCCTGCCGGTCGCCTTCCACACGCCGAGCGAGATGAAGACCGCCATCACCGGCTCCGGCCGCGCCGACAAGGCCCAGGTGACGCTGATGGTGACGCGGTTGCTCGGGCTGGCGGAGCCGCCGCGGCCCGCCGACGCCGCGGACGCGCTCGGCCTGGCCATCTGCCACCTGTGGCGCTCGCCGATGCAGTCCCGGCTGGCCGAGGCCAGGTCGCGGGCCGCGGAGCTCGGCCGCGCGCACCAGGCCCGGCTCGCCGCGGCGGCGAGGACCACCGCCCCCGGCACCGCCGGTAAGGTGCGCGCCGCCACCCTGGCCGAGCGCGAGCGGAACAGGAAAGGGACTACTCGGTGATCTCCTCGGTACGCGGCACGGTGCTCTCGGTCGGCCTGGACCACGCCGTGGTCGAGGTCGGCGGGGTCGGCCTCGCCGTGCACACCATCCCGGCGACCCTGGCCACCCTGCGCCGGGGCGAGCAGGCGCAGCTGGCCACCACGCTGGTCGTGCGCGAGGACTCGCTGACGCTCTACGGCTTCGCCGACGCCGACGCGCGGATGCTGTTCGGGCTGTTGCAGACCGTCTCCGGGGTCGGCCCGAGACTGGCGCTGTCCGCGCTCGCGGTGCTCGAACCGGAGGCGCTGTGCCGGGCGCTGTCCGACGGCAACATCACCACGCTCACCCAGGTCCCCGGCATCGGCCGCAAGGGCGCCGAGCGGCTGATCATCGAGCTGCGCGACAAGGTCGGCGCGCTCACCCCCGCCGCCGACACGACGGCCCCCGCCCCCGCCGCGGGCCAGTCGCGGTCCCAGGTGGCCGAGGCGCTCGCCGGGCTGGGCTTCACCGCCAAGCAGGCCGACCAGGCCGTGGAGTCGGTCATCGCCGACGGCGGGGCCGACCTGGACACCCCCGCGCTGCTGCGCAGGGCGCTGGCCACGCTCGGCCGCAAGCGGTAGGCAGGCGGCGTGACCGACTTCCCCGGCGACCTGGACGAGTTCGGCGAGGCTCCGCTCGACCCCTACGCGGCCCCGGCCGAGCACGACCTGGAGACCAGCCTCCGGCCGCGCACCCTCGGCGAGTTCGTCGGCCAGCAGCGCGTGCGCGAGCAGCTGGAGCTGGTGCTGACGGGGGCGCTGCGCCGCGGCTCGCCCCCGGACCACGTGCTGCTGTCCGGGCCGCCCGGCCTCGGCAAGACGAGCCTCGCCATGATCATCGCCGCCGAGCTGGGCACCGCGCTGCGGGTGACGTCGGGTCCGGCGCTGGAGCGGGCGGGCGACCTCGCGTCGATGCTGTCCAACCTCGCCGAGGGCGACGTGCTGTTCATCGACGAGATCCACCGCATCGCCCGGCCCGCCGAGGAGATGCTCTACCTGGCGATGGAGGACTTCCGGGTCGACGTCGTCGTCGGAAAGGGCCCCGGCGCGACCAGCATCCCGCTGGAGATCGCCCCGTTCACCCTGGTCGGAGCGACCACGCGGTCCGGGGCGCTGACCGGCCCGCTGCGCGACCGCTTCGGGTTCACCGCGCACATGGAGTTCTACGTGCCCGGCGAGCTGGAGCGGGTGCTGCGCCGCGCCGCCGGGATCCTCGGCGTCGACCTGCGGCCCGACGGCGCGCACGAGATCGCCCGGCGCTCCCGAGGCACGCCGCGGATCGCCAACCGGCTGCTGCGCCGGGTCCGCGACTACGCCGAGGTGCGCGCGGACGGCGCGGTCACGCTGGAGGTGGCGCGGGCCGCGCTCAGCGTCTACGACGTGGACGAGCTGGGACTGGACCGGCTGGACCGGGCCGTGCTGAACGCGCTGGTCCGCTCCTTCGGCGGAGGTCCGGTCGGCGTCTCGACGCTGGCCGTTGCCGTCGGCGAGGAACCGTCTACGGTGGAAGAGGTCTGCGAGCCCTACCTGGTGCGGGCCGGGATGCTCGCCAGGACCCCGCGCGGGCGGGTCGCCACCGGGGCCGCCTGGCGCCACCTCGGCATGGAGCCCCCGCCCACCGCGCCGGGTGAACAGCCACCCGCGCAGGTCGAGGACCTCGGCCGTGGCACACTCGGGACCGATAGAACCGAATAATTCGGACGTGACGACACCAGGCGGCGAGCGCGCCGCCGGAGACGAGAACGATGGATCTCTCCTCTTTCATCCTTCCTCTGATGCTCGTTGTCCTTGCGCTTCCGCTGTTCCTCAGCGCGCGCAAGCAGAAGAAGGTGTACGCGGAGATGCAGCAGCTGCAGAACTCCCTCGGTCCTGGTGACCGGGTGATGACCAGCTCCGGTCTGTACGCCACCGTGGTGGACGCCTCCGACGACACCACCATCGAGCTTGAGCTGGCCCCCGGCGTGCACACCACGTGGCTGCGCCAGGCCATCCGCGAGAAGGTCCAGGACCAGGTCGAGGACACCGCGGAGACCGAAGAGGCCGCGGAGACCACGACCGGCACCACCGCCGAGGTCGCGGCGCCTCTCGAGGAGCAAAAGAACAAGTAGGACAAACAGAGCAACAACAGAATGGCCCTGAAAGAGGGCCGGCCTGACGCTATATGCTGCGCCCCCACCCACATGCACATCGGGTGGGGGCGCAAGGCTGTGAGCCGACCCGGGCTCATCAGCTCACACACCACCGTGCTTGAGGAGATCGACCTACCGTGGCACCTCCGGCTGGGCATATCCGTCCAGGGCGATACCTTGGCGCATTCATCCTGATTGTCGGCTTCATGTACTCCCTGGTGTTCTTCACCGGGGACGGCAGGCCGGTCCCGAAACTGGGAATCGATCTCCAGGGTGGCACCAGGGTCACGCTCACCGTGCGCTCGACGGACGGCCAGCAACCGCCCCCGGAGTCCATCGACCGCGCGCGCCAGATCATCGAGCAGCGCGTCAACGGCATCGGGGTCAGCGGCGCCGAGGTGGTGCGCGACGGCAACAACCTGGTCATCACCGTTCCCGGTGAGCGCGGCGACGAGGCCAAGAGCCTCGGCCGGACCGCGGACCTGAACTTCCGCCGCGTCGCGCAGGCCGTGCCGAACCAGCCCGCCGCCCCGCAGCAGCCCACCCCGAGCGGCAAGCCGGGCACGCCCGCGCCGACCACCCCGCCGAACGCCGGTCCGGGCACCACCACGCCGAAGCCGCAGGGCAGGGCCGTTCCCGCCGCCGAGCAGCAGCAGCCCGCCCCGGCGCCCGGCGGCGCCAACGCCGAGGACGTCGCCAAGGCCCGCGCGCTGCGGCAGAGCACCGACCCGCAGGTCCAGGCCCAGGCGCTGGCCACGCTGGACTGCGCCGCCCCCGACCCGCTGCGCGGCCTGGACGACCCGAAGCTGCCGCTGGTCACCTGCGCCGACGACAACAGCGAGAAGTTCGTGCTGGAGCCGGTGTTCCTGCCGGGGAGGGAGATCGCCGACGCGGGCGCGGGCCAGGACCAGAACAGCCCCGGCTTCGTCGTCTCGGTGACCTTCCGCGCCGCGGGCAGCGACATCTGGAGCAAGTTCACCTCGGCCAACGTCGGCAAGCGCGCCGCGTTCGTGCTCGACGGCCGCGTGGTGTCCGCGCCGAACATCAACGAGCCGATCCTGGGCGGCAACACCCAGATCAGCGGCCGGTTCACCCTGCCGGAGGCGCAGGACCTGGCCAACATCCTCAAGTACGGCTCGCTGCCGCTGGCCTTCGACCAGTCCGAGGCCGAGACGGTCTCGGCCACCCTGGGCCTGGCGTCGATGCAGGCCGGCCTGATCGCGGGCGCCGTCGGCCTGGTCCTGGTCTTCGCCTACTGCATGTTCTACTACCGCGCCCTCGGCGTGCTGACCGTGCTCTCGCTCGGCCTGGCCGCGCTGATCATCTACGGCGTGCTGGTGCTGCTGGGCCGCTGGATCGGCTTCACGCTGGACCTCGCGGGCATCGCCGGGTTCATCGTGGCGATCGGCATCACCGCGGACTCGTTCATCGTCTTCTTCGAACGGCTCAAGGACGAGGTCCGCGAGGGCCGGTCCTTCCGCAGCGCCGTGCCGCGCGGCTGGGTCCGCGCCCGCCGCACGATCCTGTCCGCCGACGCCGTCAGCTTCCTGGCCGCCGCGGTGCTCTACATCCTGGCCGTCGGCCAGGTGAAGGGCTTCGCGTTCACCCTGGGCATGTCCACCGTGCTCGACCTCGTCGTCGTGTTCCTGGTGACCCACCCGCTGGTGGCGCTGGCATCCAAGTCCAAGCTGCTGTCCCAGCCCGCATGGTCCGGGCTCGGCGAGGCGCACCGCACCGCGGCCGCGGGCCGCACGTACGCCAAGACGTCCGGCGCGCCGGCCACGAAGGAGGCCTGAGGTGTCCACTCCGGAGACCCCCACCGAGGGCGCCGGTACCCCCGGCAAGCGCCCCAGTGTCTTCAACCGGCTCTACCTGGGCAACGGCGCGTTCGACATCGTCGGCAAGCGCCGCCGCTGGTACGTCTTCACGGTGATCGTGTTCGTGGTCTGCCTCGGCTCGATGCTCTTCCGCGGCTTCAACCTGGGCATCGACTTCGTCGGCGGCACCAAGCTGCAGATGCCCGCCGCCGGGGTCAGCAAGCAGATCAGCGCCGACGAGGCGAAGCGGGTCTTCATCGACGCGCTCGGCGAGGAGCCCGCGACGGTGCAGCTGGCGGGCACCGGCGCCAGCCAGCAGCTGATGATCCGCTCCGAGACGCTCAACGCCGACCAGGTCACCAAGCTCAAGACCGCGCTGGCGGACAAGCTCCAGCCCACCGGCGGCCTCCAGGCGATCAGCGACAGCGCGGTCAGCGGCTCCTGGGGTGGTGAGATCACCAACCAGGCGATCATCGCGCTGATCGTGTTCCTGGTGCTGGTGACGATCTTCCTCGCGGTCTACTTCGAGCGCTGGATGGCCGTCTCCGCGCTGGTGGCACTGATCTTCGACACCACGATCACCGCGGGCGTGTACTCGATCGTCGGCTTCGAGCTGACGCCGGGCACGATCATCGGCCTGCTGACGATCCTCGGTTTCTCGCTCTACGACACCGTGGTCGTCTTCGACAAGGTCAAGGAGAACACCAGGGGCATCCTGGGCCTGACCAGGCGCACCTACGCCGAGGCGTCGAACCTGGCGCTGAACCAGACGCTGATGCGCTCGCTGAACACCTCGCTGATCGCGGTGCTCCCGGTGCTCGGCCTGCTGGTGGTCGGGGTGGGCGTGCTCGGCGTCGGCACCCTCAAGGACCTGGCGCTGGTGCAGATGACCGGCATGATCGCGGGCGCGTTCTCCTCGATCTTCCTGGCGACCCCGCTGCTGGTGGACCTCAAGCTGCTCGACCCGAAGATCAGGCAGCAGGCCGAGCGGGTCGCCGCCCGCAGGGCGAACCTGGCCCGCAAGGCCGCCGCGGCCGACGCCGGCGTCGAGTCCACCGACGACGAGGCGCTGGACGCCGAGCTGCGCAAGGAGGCGGCCTACGCCGCGGCCTCCAGCGTGCCCGCGCGCACCGGCAAGGGACCGGAGTCCCGCAAGGCCCGCCCGACCGGCAAGTCCTCGGGCCGGCCCACCGGGAAGAAGCGCAGGTGAGCTCGCAGGGCCTCGCCGAGGACGTGCGGCGGGTCAGCGGGCTCATCCGCGAGGTGGCGGACTTCCCCCAGGCGGGGGTGCTCTTCCGCGACCTGAGCCCGCTGCTCGCCGACGCCGAGGGGTTCCGGGTGGTCGTGGACGCGATGGCCCTGCACGCCGCCGAGGGCACGGACGTGGTGGTCGGCATCGAGTCCAGGGGCTTCCTGCTCGGTGCCGCCGTCGCGCACAAGCTCGGCCTCGGCGTCGTCGGCGTGCGCAAGCCGGGCAAGCTGCCCGCGGTCGCGCACCGCGTCGACTACGACCTGGAGTACGGCACGGCGGCGCTGGAGCTGCCGGAGGGCACGCTGGCGCCCGGCGCGCGGGCGCTGGTCGTCGACGACGTGCTGGCGACCGGGGGAACAGTCGAGGCGGCCTGCGCGTTGGTGGAGTACGTGGGAGCGGAGGTCTCGGTCGTTTCGGTGGTGATGGAACTCGCCGCGCTGAACGGTCGGGACCGACTCGCCGGGCGGAAGGTGCGGTCGCTGCTCACCGTGTGAGGAGGGCAGCTCGACGTATCGCGATCACGTTCTCCGAAGCACTGGTGAAAAGACGCAGCCCGTCGGAGTTATCCTCGTCTTTCCGGGTCGGGAGTGTGCAGTGGCGACAGCGGGGAGAACGCGGTGAGTCAAGAGGTCGAATCCGCCTCCGCGATGGCGCAACCGGTACCGCAGGAGCGGGCGCCGTCGGCGACCCGCCGCGTCCGGGCCAGACTGGCGCGGCGCATCACCGCCCAGCGGGCCACCTCGGTCAAGCAGGTGCTGGAGCCACTGGCCGCGGTGCACCGCGAGCTGCACCCCAAGGCCGACCTGGCGCTGCTGCAGCGGGCCTACGACGTGGCCGAGGAGAAGCACCGCCACCAGCGCCGCAAGTCCGGTGACCCCTACATCACCCACCCGCTCGCGGTGGCCACGATCCTGGCCGAGCTGGGCATGGACACCACGACGCTGGTCGCGGCGCTGCTGCACGACACCGTCGAGGACACCGACTACTCGCTGGACCAGCTGCGCGAGGACTTCGGCGACGTGGTCGCGCACCTGGTCGACGGCGTCACCAAGTTGGACAAGGTCAAGCTGGGCGCGGCGGCCGAGGCGGAGACCATCCGCAAGATGGTGATCGCGATGGCCCGCGACCCCAGGGTGCTGGTGATCAAGCTCTCCGACCGGTTGCACAACATGCGCACGATGCGCTTCCTGCCGCCGGAGAAGCAGGCCCGCAAGGCGCGGGAGACGCTGGAGGTGCTCTCCCCGCTCGCCCACCGCCTCGGCATGGCCACGGTGAAGTGGGAGCTGGAGGACCTGGCCTTCGCCATCCTCCAGCCGAAGAAGTACGACGAGATCGTGCGCCTGGTCGCCAACCGCGCGCCGTCGCGGGACACCTACCTGCGCACGGTGATCCAGGAGATCTCGGCCAACCTCGACGCCGCGCGCATCGTGGCGAAGGTGGAGGGCCGCCCCAAGCACTACTACTCCATCCACCAGAAGATGATCGTCCGCGGCCGCGACTTCGACGACATCCACGACCTGGTCGGCGTGCGCATCCAGCTGGACGAGGTCCGCGACTGCTACGCCGCGATGGGCGTGGTGCACGCGCTGTGGCAGCCGATGCCGGGCCGGTTCAAGGACTACATCGCGCAGCCGCGCTTCGGCGTCTACCAGTCGCTGCACACCACGGTGATCGGGCCGGACGGCAAGCCGCTGGAAGTGCAGATCCGCACGCACGAGATGCACCGCACCGCGGAGTACGGCATCGCGGCGCACTGGCGCTACAAGGAGACCAAGGGCTCGCACGCGGGCCGCTCCGTCGAGGTCGACGAGATGGCGTGGATGCGCCAGCTGCTGGACTGGCAGCGCGAGGCGGCCGACCCCGGCGAGTTCCTGGAGTCGCTGCGCTACGAGCTGGCAGGGCGGGAGATCTTCGTCTTCACCCCCAAGGGCGACGTGATCACGCTGCCCGCGGGCTCCACACCGGTGGACTTCGCCTACGCGGTGCACACCGAGGTGGGGCACCGCTGCATCGGCGCGCGCGTCAACGGCAGGCTGGTCGCGCTGGAGCGCAAGCTGGAGAACGGTGAGGTCATCGAGATCTTCACCTCGAAGGCCGAGGGCGCGGGGCCGTCGCGGGACTGGCTGTCCTTCGCCGCATCGCCCAGGGCCAAGGCGAAGATCAAGCAGTGGTTCGCCAAGGAGCGCCGCGAGGAGGCGATCGAGGCGGGCAAGGACGCCATCGCCAAGGAGGTCCGCCGCGTCGGCCTGCCGATGCAGCGCCTGGTGTCGGTGGACTCGATGACCGCGCTCGCCCGCGAGCTGCGCTACCACGACGTCAGCTCCCTCTACGCCGCCGTCGGCGAGGGCCACGTCGGCGGGCGGTACGTGGTGCAGCGGCTGCTGGCGGTGCTCGGCGGGGTCGAGCACGCCGAGGAGGAGCTCGCCGACCGGTCCACCCCGTCCACGGTGCAGCGGCGTCGCGGCACGGACGCGGGTGTGGTGGTCAAGGGCGTCACCGACGTGTGGGTGAAGCTGGCCCGCTGCTGCACCCCGGTGCCGGGCGACCAGATCCTCGGCTTCGTCACCCGGGGCGGCGGGGTCAGCGTGCACCGCACGGACTGCACCAACGCCGACGAGCTCCAGGCGTCGCCGGAACGGCTGCTGGAGGTGGAGTGGGCGCCGTCGGCCTCGTCGATGTTCCTGGTGTCCATCCAGGTCGAGGCGCTCGACCGGCACCGGCTGCTCTCCGACGTGACCAAGGTGCTGGCGGACGAGCGGGTGAACATCCTCTCGGCCTCGGTGACCACCTCGCGGGACCGGGTGGCGGTCAGCCGCTTCGCCTTCGAGATGGGGGACCCGAAGCACTTGGGCCACGTGCTCAAGGTCGTCCGCAACGTCGAGGGCGTCTACGACGTGTACCGGGTGACCTCGGCGAACTGATCGACCTTTCGGCGCTGCAAAACAATTGCACCTGAGTTCGACCAAGGCCGAACTCAGGTGTGGCTTTTCCCGAGTTGCCACGTCACGCTCCTGTGCAGTCCGCGCGCGCACTTCATGCCGCGCACTCCCAGGTGAGGTGGGTTCAGCCGGTTGCTCCGGCGGTGGCTCAGGGAAGGTTTCATGCGTTCGCTTTCGCGCGGTGCGAATAGCGCGCCCGAGGTGCTGAACCGGCGTGGCCGCACTGCCTCGTTCTCGTTGGCCCAGGAGATCCGCGGTGGTCTCGCGCGGCTTTCTGAAGCGACCGGGACACCCGTTCCACACGCGCTGCTCGCCGGGTTCGCGGCGTTGCTGACCCGATTGGGCGCGGGCGAGGACATTCCGATTCGCGTCGCCATTCCCGGCGGGGACTCCGCTGTGGTGCGTGTGGACACATCGGGAGATCCGAGTTTCGTGGAGCTGCTGGCACGGGTGGGCGGCTCCGCCGTGTTTCCCCGCGGTGTCGAAGGGATCGTCGAGTACGGCCACGATCTGTTCGATGTGGACAGTGTGGAGGTCCTCACGGACCGGTTGCGGTGGGTAGTGGACCAGGTGGTCGCCAACCCGGAGCTGGCTTTGAGTCGCCTGGAGGTGACGACGGCCGAGGAGCACCACCGGCTCGTGGTGACGTACAACGACACTGGTGCGGCTGAGTCGGACACGCCGTTGCCGGTGCTGTTCGAGCGACAGGTGGAGCGGACTCCGGACGCCACGGCGGTTGTGCGGCAAGGCGTGGAGCTGAGCTACCGGGAGTTGAACGCTCGTGCCAACCGGTTGGCGCACTTGCTGATCCGGCACGGCGCAGGACCCGGGCGGTATGTCGCCGTGGCGTTGTCGCGGACGGTTGAGCTGCCGGTGGCGTTGCTCGCGGTTCTCAAGGCCGGCGCAGCCTACCTGTTCGTCGAACCGGACTACCCGGAGGAGCGAGCTCGGTTCATGCTCACCGACGCGTGCCCGGTGGCGGTCGTGACCACGGGCCGCAAGCGCTTCGACGGTGTGGTCGAGATTTCCCTTGACTCCCCAACGGTTCCGGACGATCTGCTGGACACCGACCCGGGGGTGCCGGTCACGCCCGAGTGTGCCGCGTACGTCATCTACACCTCGGGTTCGACGGGCCAGCCGAAGGGAGTCGTCGTCAGCCACCGGGCGCTGACGGCCTACCTGCTGTTCGCCAAGGACGCCTATCCCGGGGCACGGTGCGACGCGGTGGTGCACTCGCCGGTGTCCTTCGACCTCACCGTCACCGCGTTGTACACGCCGCTGGTGTCCGGTGGCCGGATTCAGTTGGCGGACTTGGCCGATGGGCTGCCGCCGGGCACCGAGTTCGTCAAGGCGACACCGGCGCACCTCGCCGTGCTCCCCGGTCTGCCGACCGTCACCGACCTGGTCGTCGGCGGTGAGCAGCTCACCGGAGAGATGTTGCTGGAGTGGCGGTCCAACCACCCCGAAGCCACCGTCGTCAACGAGTACGGCCCGACTGAGGCCACGGTCGGTTGCGTGGTGCGACGCATCGAGCCCGGTGCCACGGCGCCATCCGGGCCGGTGCCGATCGGGCGGCCGATCCGAGGGGCACGCGTCTACGTGTTGGACGGACGCATGCGACCTGTTCCCGTTGGCGTGCCTGGCGAGCTCTACATCGCTGGAGCCGGTGTCGCGCAGGGCTACCTGAACCGGCCGGGACTGACCGCGCAGCGGTTCGTCGCCTGTCCGTTCGGCCCGCCCGGGGCGGTGATGTTCCGCACCGGGGACCTGGCACGGTGGAACCGCCTGGGGGAGCTGGAGTTCCTGGGGCGGCTCGACGATCAGATCAAGGTTCGCGGGTATCGCATCGAGCCCTCCGAGATCGAGGCGGTGCTGCTCGCCGACCCGTGCGTCTCCGAAGCGGTGGTGATCGCGCGGGACCAGAGGTTGCTCGCCTACGTCGTGGCCGACACGCCGCCTGACACGGCTCGGGTGCGTGAGTTCCTGCCGGAGCACATGGTGCCCGACGCAGTGGTCGTCCTCGGCGGTCTGCCGTTGACGGCGAACGGGAAGATCGACCGCGATGCCTTGCCCGACCCCGATTTCTCCGGCGTGGTGTCCGGTGCGGCGGCGCGGACTCCGGTCGAGGCGGCGCTGTGTGCCGCGTTCGCTGATCTTCTCGGCTTCGACCGCGTTGGCGTCGATGACGACTTCCTCGCTCTTGGCGGGCATTCGTTGCTGGCCATGCGGCTGGTCAGCCGGATTCGGACAGCGCTCGGCGTGGAGATCCCGCTGCGCGCGGTCTTCGATGCGGGCACGCCGGCGCGACTTGCCGAGCTGCTGCCGCACGGGCGGATGGCACGAAGCCCGCTGGTGCCTAGGAATCGTCCCGTGCGGACTCCGCTTTCCTTTCCTCAGCAACGGATGTGGTTGCTGCGTCAGGTCGACGAGCACAGTTGCGCCTACAACGTTCCCGTCGCCTGGCGGGTCACCGGCGCCCTGGATGTCAACGCGCTGCGTGCGGCTGTGGGTGATCTCCTTGCCCGGCACGAGAGTCTGCGGACGATCTACCCCGTTGTCGACGGCGAGCCGCATCAGGTGGTGCTGGAGGAGCCAGATCCGCCTGTCACGGTCGGTCCGGCGGACGTCGAGCGAGCTTTCGCGCTGGACAGGGAGATCCCGCTGCGGGTGTCCGTCTTCGAGGTCGCACCGGACGAGCACGTGATCACGGTGGTGCTCCACCACATCGCCAGCGACGACTGGTCGATGCTCCCGCTGACCCGTGACCTCGCGACCGCGTACACGGCCAGGACCGCCGGGCGAGAGCCGGACTGGTCGCCGTTGCCGGTGCAGTACGCGGATTTCGCGCTCTGGCAACGGGAACTGCACACTGCCGACCAGCTGACCTACTGGCGGCAGGCGCTGAGCGGCATCCCGGACGAGCTCGCCTTGCCGGTTGACCGGCCCCGTCCCGCCGTGCCCTCAGATCGGGGAGGTGCGGTGGAGTTCGAGATCGACCAGTGGCTGCACGACGACCTGCGCTGGCTCGCCGGCCAGCACGGTGTCAGCGTGTTCATGGTGTTCCACGCCGCGGTCGCGGCCCTGCTGACCAAGCTCGGCGCGGGCACCGACATCCCCTTGGGCAGCCCCATTTCCGGTCGCACCGACGACGCGCTGCGGGATCTGGTCGGCTTCTTCCTGAACACGCTCGTGCTCCGCGTGGACACGTCGGGGGATCCGTCGTTCGCCGAGCTGCTGAGCCGCGTTCGTGACACCGACCTGGCCGCTTTCGGGAACCAGGACCTGCCGTTCGAGCTGCTGGTCGAGGAGCTGAACCCGCCGAGGTCGTCCGCCCGGCACCCGCTGTTCCAGGTGATGGTGGTGTACCTGCCCGAGGAGACCGCCGATCTCCGCCTGCCCGGTCTTGCCGTCAAGCGCGAGCCGATCGAGCAGGTGACCTCGAAGTTCGACCTGTGTTTCACGCTCGTCGGTACCGCAGGCAAGATCGAGTACCGCTCCGACCTCTTCGATCCGTCCACTGTGGAGGAATTCGCGCGGCGGCTTCTGCTCGTGCTGCGAGGTGTTGCGGCTGATCCACGGGCCCCGTTGAGCCGAGTTGACGTTCTGTCGAAAGCGGAGCGCGACCGTGTCGTGGTGGACTGGAACGACACAGCGGTGCCGGTCACCGCATCGACGTTGCCGGAGCTGTTCGAGGCTCAGGTCGCCCGCACTCCCGATGCGGTGGCGGTTGTCGGCGACGGGCTCCAGCTGACCTTCGCCGAGCTGAACGCCCGCGCGAACCGATTGGCGCGCAGGCTGGTCGAGCGTGGCGCTGCGCCAGAACGTGTTGTCGCACTGGCACTTCCACATTCGGCGGACATGGTTGTCGCGATCCTGGCCGTGGCGAAGGCGGGAGCCGCCTACCTGGCGATCGACGTGGAGTACCCGCGGCAGCGCATCGACTACATGCTCCAGGACGCGAGTCCGGTGCTGGTGGTGACTGAACTGCCTGACGACGGCGACTTGGACGACTCCGACCTCAACCGGCCGTTGCTTCCGGAGAATCCCGCCTACGTCGTCTACACCTCCGGCTCCACCGGGTGGCCCAAGGGTGTTGTGGTCGAGCACCGCAACCTCGTGAACCTCTTCCGGCGGCACGAAGCCGACCTCCACGCTCCGGCTGTGCGCCACCTGGGGCGTGACCGCGTTCGTGTGGCGCACATCGCCTCATGGTCATTCGATGCGTCGCTGGACCCGTTGCTGTGGCTTGTGGGTGGTCATGAACTGCATGTCGTCAGTGATGCTGTGCGCCGGGATGCGGACGTGCTCATGTCGTACGTGCGGGCACAGCGGATTGACTGCCTCGAAACTTCGCCGTCCTACTTGAAGTACCTGCTGTCGCTCGGGATCACCGATGCGATCGGTGTCATTCTGCTTGGTGGAGAAGCGGTTCCCGAGTCACTGTGGCGTGATCTTCGCGGTTTCACCGGGATGGCGCACAACTTCTACGGTCCGGCGGAGTGCACGGTCAACACCGTGATCGCAGACATCCGGGACAGTGCGGACCCGGTCATCGGGCGACCGGTCAGCAATACGCAGGCGTACGTGTTGGACGCTTGTTTGCAGCCGGTGCCGCCGGGTGTGGTCGGCGAGCTCTTCCTCGGTGGTGCTCAGGTGTCCCGTGGCTATCTCGGGCGTCCAGTGCTGACGGCGCAGCGGTTCGTGGCGAATCCTTTTGGTGCGCCGGGATCTCGGCTGTACCGGACCGGCGACCTCGTCCGCTGGCGTCGTGACGGAGTGCTGGAGTTCGTGGGCCGGGCCGATGACCAGGTCAAGATCCGTGGCATTCGGATCGAGCCGGGGGAGGTGGCGGCGGCCTTGCTCGGCGATCCCGCGATCGACCAAGCCGTGGTGATCTCCTCTGAGGGACAACGCCTTGTGGCCTACTTCGTTCCTGACGCGGAGGTCGAGAGGCCGAGCGTCGCCGACCTGCGCGCCCGGCTGAAGCGGGTGCTTCCCGACTACATGGTTCCGTCGGCGTTCGTACCGGTTGACGCGATCCCGTTGACGCCCAACGGAAAAGTCGATCGCGCCGCGTTACCGGAGCCAGACATGGGCCGGGAGCTGTCGCGTCGCCGACCACGGACCCGGTACGAACGGGTCCTGTGCGAACTCTTCGCCGAGCTGCTGGGGATGCCGGAGATCGGGGTGGACGACAACTTCTTCGAGTTCGGTGGTCACTCGTTGTTGGCGATGCGGTTGGTGAGCCGGTTCCGGTCGGTGGCGGGCGTTGACCTCCCGGTGCGCGCGGTGTTCGAGACACCAACGGTCGTCGGTCTCGCGAACGGGATCTCCGACCCGGCCGCGGACGGGGCACCGGATGCGTTGGGGGTTCTGCTCGCGCTGCGGCCAACCGGCGAGAAGGCACCGGTGTTCTGTGTCCATCCGGTCACGGGGCTTGGTTGGTGCTACTCCGGGCTGGTGCGGTACCTCGGCGAGGACCATCCGGTCTACGCCTTGCAGGCGCGCGGGATCGGCACGCCGGACGAGTGCGCGGAGACGCTGGACGAGATGGTCTCCGACTACCTCGACCAGATCCGTGCGGTCCGGCCGAACGGGCCGTATCACCTCGTGGGCTGGTCGTTCGGCGGGGTGGTCGTGCACGCGCTCGCCACCCGGCTGCGCGAGCTCGGCGAGGAGGTGGGACTGCTCGCCGTGCTCAGCGCCTATCCACGCGACGACGGGCCCGCGCTCAGCGAACACGCGGTCCTGTCGGGCTTTCTCACCAACCTCGGTGTGCCGAGAGAGGCGGTGGGCGACGAGCCGTTGACCCGCGCCAGGGTCGCGGAGATCATCGAACGGGAACCCGCCCTGGCACAGCTGGACGACGCCACGGTCCGCGCGTTGACGAAGTACGCCGTGGGCGGTCTGCCGGTGGTGCGGAGCATGGACAGCCACGCCCCCGGCCACTTCGACGGGGACATGCTGTTCTTCACCGCTGGTGTGGCCGAGTCCGCCGAGCCCTGGCGGCCGTATGTCGGAGGCCGGATCGAGGAGCACCGGATCTCCTGCGCCCACGCCGACATGATGCGACCGGGTCCCCTCACCGAGATCGGTCCGGCGATCGCCGCCAGGCTGGAGGCGCGGCGATGACCTGGTTGCGGCGGCTGGGGATTCCCGCTTCCCTGGCGTGGGGTTTCCCCGGTGTCCTGTTGTTCATGCTGGGGGAGGGGATCGACCAGGGGTTCCTGTCGGCCTACCTCGCCGACCACGGCGTCTCGACGCAGTCGATCGCGGTGCTGTTCACGGTTCGCGGCGTCGCGGTCGGTGTCGCCTCGTGGCTCTCCGGTGCGCTGTCGGACCTGTGGGGACCGCGTCGGGTGATGTGGCTGGGCAGCGTGATCTGGGTGGTGTTCCAGGTGCTGTTCCTGGCGGTCGCCTTGCCCACGTTGAGCTTCCCGCTGCTGCTGGTCAGTTTCGCCTTGCGGGGCTTCGGGTTTCCGTTGTTCGCTTTCGCCTTTCTGACCTGGATCACGGCCGCGACGCCGGAACACCGGCTGGGCCGTGCCGTTGGATGGTTCTACTTCTGCTACGTCGGTGGCCTGCTCGTGTTCGGCGCGTTGTCGGCAAGCGTGCTCGTGCCCCTGCTCGGTACCTATCCGACACTGTGGTTCGCCTTGGCCTGCATGCTCGCCGGTGGGGCGATGACACTGCTACTGGTGCGTGAGCCCAGTGCGCCCGCCTCCGGGGAGAACCCGGTCGGTGTGCTGTTCGGCAGCGTGTCGATCCTCTGGCGGAACTGGAAGGTCGGCGTCGGCGCTGTTGTGCGGTGCATCTGCAGCTCGGCCTACGACGCCTACCCGATCCTGATGCCGATCTTCTTCACGCAGACCATCGGGTTCAGCCTCACCGAGTGGCTGCGGCTGTCGTTCGTCATGTGCGCGACCACCATGGTGTGCAATCTGGTTTTCGGCGCCGTCGGCGACCGGTTCGGGTGGCGGCGCACCATCGCCTGGTTCGGCGGGGTCGGCTGCGCGGTCACGGTCCTGCTGCTCTACTACGTTCCTCTGCTCGCGGGACAGCAGTACGCGCTGGCGCTGCTCGCCGCCGCGCTCAACGGGGCTCCCGCCGCCGCGTACGCGCCGTTGTCCGCCTTGGTGCCCGCGTTGGCTCCAGGGCACAAAGGCCAGGCGATGGCGGCGCTCAACCTCGGTGCGGGCGCCAGCATGCTGGTCGGTCCCGCGATCGTCGCGGTTTTCTTCGGTGTCCTCGGCATGGCCGGGGTGATCTGGATCTTCGCCGGGCTCTATCTGGCGAGCGCGGTGCTGGTGATGCTTTTGAAGGAGCCCGCGTAGTGACGGGGCCCGTCCGGTGCGGACGGGCCCCGAGCTCCGCATTACGTGTGCTGCCAACTGGTGCAGGCGATGCTGCCCCGGACGATGGAGCATCCCCGGACCCAGGTCCAGTGCGCGAACCGGACCGCTCGGGTCGCGACCGGTTGCCCGTTGCCGCCCGCGTAGAACGGGCCGCACTGCTCCCAGTCCCTCTGGTTGTTGGAGACGTCGATCCAGACGCCGTCCTGGCGTGTGGTGTTGCCGTCGATGCTGGCCCAGAAGTGCTCGGTCCTGATGCCACCGGTGTTCTGCATGCCGCGCCACAGCGTCGTGTACACCTTGTCCGGGTGCACCATCGCCTTCAGCCCGCGAACGTCCTCGGCGTGGTCCGGGTACCACCAGCCGGAGCAGTCCAGCGCCGGGGCCGCCGAGGCAGGGGCGAGACCCAGGGCGGCGACGGCGAAGGCGATGGCCGTTACCGCAAGGACGTTGTGATTCGGACGCATCCAGACCCCCTGGAATCAGTGGAAATCGATAGTCGGATCCTCTCCGCGGGCCTCGCCGTGCTGGGACAACCGTCGAGCCGACACCGCTGTCCACCGGCAGATGGATGCGCCGTGTCCGGGGCACGACCGCGCACAAGGTGTTTGCATATACAAGCGCGCTATTTGTCCGGATTTGTTGGGGATGTGACCAAAGAAGTCATGTCCTCGCGTGTCTCTCCGGCCGACTCGCTACATTCCGGATCGCGCTCTAATGGGCGCGGACAGGGGAAGAGACTGATGAGCACCGCACCCGAGCTGGCCGTCCCGGCCTCGGTGGACAGTCCGGTCCGGCCGAAACCGCCGTCGAGCAGGTTCACCGCCTGGCTGCTGCAGAACCGGGTGCAGCCGGTCGGCCCGGAGAGCGGCGAGGGCCACGGCACGCCGCAGTCGTGGTGGAAGGTCATGTGCCTCACCGGCGTTGACTACTTCTCCACGCTGTCCTACCTGCCAGGCATCGCCGCGCTCGCCGCAGGTGCGCTGTCCCCGCTGGCGACGTTGCTCATCGTGGCGCTGACGCTGCTCGGGATGCTGCCGATGTACCGCAGGGTGGCCAAGGAGAGCCCGCACGGCCAGGGCTCGGTCGCGATGCTGGAGGACCTGCTGCCGTTCTGGCGCGGCAAGGTGTTCGTGCTGGTTCTGCTGGGGTTCGTGGCCACGTCGTGGATCATCACGATCACCCTGTCCTCGGCCGACGCGACCGTGCACGCGCTGGAGAACCCCTACGTGCCGGAGTTCCTGCACGGGCAGGCCGTGCCCATCACCATCGTGCTGCTGCTGGTGCTCGGCGGGGTGTTCCTGCTCGGCTTCAGCGAGGCCGTCGGCGTCGCCATCCCGCTGGTCGCGGTCTTCCTGCTGCTCAACGCGATCACCGTGGTGGCGGCGGTGGCCGAGCTGGTCTCCTCCCCGGTCGCGGTGTCCTCGTGGTGGGACGCGCTGACCACCAACCCCGGTGGCTTGCCCGGCGCGCTCGGCGCGGCGGTGCTGGCGTTCCCGATGCTGGTGCTCGGGCTCTCCGGGTTCGAGACCGGGGTCAGCATGATGCCGCTGGTGGCGGCGAAGGGCGAGACCGAGCGGCAGCGGCTGGACAACCGGATCCGCAACACCCGCAAGCTGCTGACCGCCGCCGCGGTGATCATGTCGGTGTACCTGGTCGCGACGAGCTTCGTCACCACCGTGCTCATCCCCGCCCCGGAGTTCGCCGAGGGCGGCAAGGCCAGCGGGCGGGCCATGGCCTACCTGGCCCACCAGCAGCTCGGCGAGGTCTTCGGCACCGTCTACGACGTCAGCAGCATCCTGATCCTGTGGTTCGCGGGCGCGTCCGCGATGGCCGGGCTGATCAACATCGTTCCGCGCTACCTGCCCTCCTACGGCATGGCCCCGGACTGGGGCCGCGCGGTGCGGCCGGTGGTGCTGGTCTACACCGCCATCAGCATCGGCATCACCATCGCCTTCGGCGCCGACGTCAACGCCCAGTCCGGCGCGTACGCCACCGGCATCCTGGCGATGATGGTCTCCGGCTCGGTCGCGGTGACCATCTCCGCGGCGCGCCGCCGCCAGCGCGGGGCGGGCTTCGGCTTCGGCGTGCTCACGCTGGTGCTGCTGTACGCGTTGGTGGAGAACGTCATCGAGAAGCCGGACGGCATCGCGATCTCCGCGGTGTTCATCGCGGGCATCGTGCTGGTCTCCCTGGTCTCCAGGGTCACCCGCACCACCGAGCTGCGCGCCGACCGGATCGAGTTCGACGAGGCCGCGCGGCGGTACGTCACCGACTCGCTCGCGCACGACTCCGCGCTGAACATCATCGCCAACCAGCGGCAGGCCGGGGACACCGCCGAGTACTCCCAGAAGGAGGCCGCCCAGCGCGGGATGAACCCGGTGCCCGGCGCCGCCGACGTGCTGTTCCTGGAGATCGACGTGATCGACCCCTCGGACTTCAGCGACGTGCTGCGGGTGCGCGGCGTCGAGGTCGACGGGCACCGGATCCTGCGCGCGGACAGTCCGGCGGTGCCCAACGCGATCGCGGCGGTCCTGCTGGCGTTGCGCGACGCCACCGGGGTGCGGCCTCGGTGCTACTTCGAGTGGTCGGAGGGCAACCCGCTCACCCACCTGTTCCGCTACCTGATCCTGGGCAAGGGCGACACCGCGCCGGTGGTCCGGGAGATCCTGCGCACGAGCGAGGAGGACCCCGACCGCCGGCCCGGCATCCACGTCGGCGGCTAGAAGGCGTTGATCCCGGTCAGCTCCGCCGACAGCGCCCACAGCCGGGCGGCCTGCTCGGGGTCGGTCGCGTAGCCGCGAACGCCGGGGGCGTCGCCGTCGGAGGGCTCGGCGATCTCGCAGTCCTCGCAGTAGACGCCGCCCTTCCCGTCGAGCTGGGGCGAGGTCGCGGCCCACACCTGGGTGGCCGCGCCCTGCTCCGGGGACTTGAAGCTCGGGTTCAGCGCGTTGCCGTCCTCGTCGATCCAGCCCATCGCGACCTGCTCGGACTTGGGCACGTGGCGCTGCAACGGGGTGAGGATGCCACCGGGGTGCAGCGAGAACGCCCGCACTCCGGAGTCCTTGCCCAGCGCGTCGAGCTGGACCGCGAACAGGATGTTGGCGGTCTTGGCCTGACCGTAGGCCTCCCACTTGTCGTAGCCGTGCGTGAACTGCACGTCGTCCCAACGGATGGGGGAACGGCGGTGCCCAGCGGAGGACACCGACACCACGCGCGCCCCGTCGCGGGCCAGCGCGGGCCACAGCAGGTTGGTCAACGCGTAGTGACCGAGGTGGTTGGTCGCGAACTGCGCCTCCCAGCCCGGGCCGACGCGGGTCTCCGGGCACGCCATGATCCCGGCGTTGTTGATCAGGATGTCGATGCCGCGGCCGGAGGCCAGGAACCGCTCGGCGAAGCCACGGACGCTGTCGAGGTCGCCGAGGTCGAGCTCGTCGATCTCCACGCCGTCGATGCCCGCGAGGGCCTGCTCGGCGGTGTCGCGGCGCCGGGCCGGGACCACGACGTGGGCGCCCGCCGCGACCAGGGCGCGGGTGGTCTCCAGGCCGAGGCCGGAGTAGCCGCCGGTGACGACCGCGAGCTTGCCGGTGAGGTCGATGCCGTCCAGGACGTCGGCGGCGGTGCTCCGGGCGTCGAAGCCGGAGCCGATCTTGTGCTGGGCCGTTGTCATGCGATCGAGGCTAGGAAGTGGAGCGCGCTCCAAGTCAAGCGTCGCGACGGAAGGCGGGCGGGCACATCGGTGCCGGAGTCTCCGCAATGGCTTGTGGCCAAAGGAAAAAACGATGAAGCCCTGCGCGCGCTCGAAAGCCCTGAACCCGTGTCGTCGGGGCGCGGCCGCGTTCCTGGCGGCGCCGCTGCCGGAGACCGAGGGGCGATCCTTGACCTGAACCGGGGTTGAGTTCCTACGGTCGCCGCATGGAGTTCTCGCACAACGACGAAGAGCTGGCGCGGCAACCGATCGGCTACTGGAGCTGGGCGGCGCACAAGGCGGCGGTCGGCCACATCCGGGCCGCCCTCGCCGAGCACGACCTCACGCAGCCCCGGTGGTGGGTGCTCGCCCAGGTGGCCGGGAGCCGGGCCGGGCGGACCCGTGCGGAGGTGACCGCCGTGCTGGAGGGCTACCTCGACGTCGGCGCCGCGTTGCAGCCGGAGATCGACACGGTCCTCGACCGGGGGTGGATCGCGCTGGGCGACGACGGGCGCCTGGTCGTGACCGAGGAGGGCGGCGCGCTGTTCGAGCGGGTCGCCCGGCTCCAGCAGGAGCTGCGAGCGCGGATCCACGACGGCATTCCCGACGAGGAGTACGTGCGCACGCTCAAGGTCCTGCAACGCATGATCCACAACGTCGGCGGGAAGGCGTGGCACCACTAGTTCGATGTCACCGGCAACAGTGACACCGTCGTCGGCGAAAAGCCCTTTCGGTGCGCATCGACGAAGAGCCTCCCCGTGGCACGGGGAGGCTATTCGCTTGCTTTTCTAGAAAGTGACGTCACCGCACTGGTAGAAAGCGTTTCCGGTGTCGGCGATGTCCCAGACCGCGAGAATCAGGTGCCGCCCGGACTTCGCGGGCAGGCGCCCGGTGTGGGTCACGGTCGACCCGGGGCGGGCGCCGTTGAAGTTCACCGTGTAGAACGGCGCGGGGTCCAGCTGCGCGCGGGTCAGCGGCGCGGACGGGTTCCAGCCGTTGCGGGTGATGAAGTAGCGGAACGACGTGGTCGCGTGCGCCGCGGTCAGCGTCCAGCTGAAGGTCAGGTTCCCGCCGGAGGTCACCTTCTTCGCAGGCCACGAGCCCCCGCGCGGGTCGTCCAGCTGGGCGAACTGGCCGAGGCCGCCCGCGCAGATCCGGCCGTTGGCCGGGCCGCCGCCGGGGAAGCCCTTGGGGCCCTCGACGCTCTGCGGCTCCCACTGGATCGGTCCGCAGTTGGACACCGCACCGGTCTTGCACAGGTAGGCCCTGCTCGGGACGTTGGTCGTGTAGCCGTGCGCGTTGGCGACCCCGGCGAAGGCGAGGGGCAGGGCCACGCAGGTCGCGACGATCGCGCTGAGTCGTCCTAACAGCTTGCTTGCCACCGTTTCTCCTCATGCTGGGCAGGGTGGAGCATGATCGGCGGCGGAGAATTCCTCCCGGAGGCGATGGGAGGGAATTGGACAGTAGCGGACGGCGCGGCGACGCCGATACCGCCGCAAGCGTGTCTTTTCTGTTGTTCAGAGCGCAACGGCCAGCCGGTGAACACGGTTGATCGCTGACGCTTCACAAAGAATCTATTCCGTCGGCTGATCGCCGGTAATGACGTTACGGTCCACCCCGGCAAGCCCGCCGCCGGTCGCGGGCGGCATCGGCGGCCCGTCCAGCACCGACCCCCTGCGGTGAGTACGGCGAAGGCCCGTCCGATCACTCGGACGGGCCCTCGTCACATCGTGGCCTCAGTGCCTCAGGCGACGACCGCCTTGAGGAACTTGACCTCCTTGTTCGGCTTGCCGCCACCCGGGCTGGGGTCCATCGAACCGTCGTGACCGGCGCGGGCGACCTCGTCGATGTGCTTGAGGCCCTCCTCGCCGATGGTGCCGAAGACGGTGTAGTTCGGCTGCAGCTCGGCGTTGCCGTAGACGATGAAGAACTGGCTGCCGTTGGTGTTCGGGCCGGAGTTGGCCATCGCCAGGTAGCCGCGGCCGTACTTCAGCTCGGGCCAGACCTCGTCGGCGAAGGAGTAGCCGGGGCCGCCGGAGCCGGTCGCCGTCGGGTCGCCGCACTGCAGCATCTGCAGGCCCTCGGTGCTGATCCGGTGGCAGGTGGTGTCGTTGTAGTAACCCTGCTTCGCGAGGCTGACGAAGCTGTTCACCGCGCACGGCGCGAGGCCGCGGTCCAGCGTCAGCGGCAGATCGCCGACGTTGGTGTTCAGCGTGACGTTGACGGTGCCGGTGGCCGAGACGTCCTTGCCCTCGGGCGCCTTGACCTCCTTGGCCGCCTTCTTGTCGCCATCGGCCGGCTTGTAGTCGCAGGTGACCTTCGGGGGCAGCGCCGCGGGACGGGTCGCGGGCTTGGCCAGCTCGGTCGGGATCTGCACCGGGGTCGGCGTCGTGCTCGTCGGGTTCGCCGCGGGGTCGGTCGATGACGGCATCGTCGAGATCCAGAAGATCAGGCCGACGACCACGACCGTTCCACCCACCGCGGAGACGATTCCGATGACGCGGCGCCGCTTGGCGCGCTGGGCCCGCCGCTCCAGCTGCCGCTCCAGTTTCCGCTTCGCGGCCTGGCGGCGCTGCTCGTTGCTCGGCACAGTGCTCCCTCCCGAGGATCGTGCGTAGTGACGCGGCGGCGCAGTCTAGGGAACTCGGTGTGAACCCGGTGTGGTGACGCCGCCCCGTTAGGCTGGGCCTGATTCTCTCCTGTCTCCGAACACCCCACGCCCGGAGGTCTCCGCTGTGCTGGTCGCAGGCTTCCCGGTCGGCGCGTTGCAGGCCAACTGTTTCCTGCTCGCCCCGGCCGAAGACGCCGACTGCGTCATCATCGACGCAGGTCAGGACGCTGTCGATCCGATCGAGGAGGCATTGGCCAAGCACCGGCTGACCCCGGTCGCCGTGTTGCTCACCCACGGTCACTTCGACCACGTCTTCTCCGCGGCGCAGATCTGCCGCTCCTACGGCGTGCCCGCCTGGATCCACCCGGAGGACCGGGCCATGCTGTCCGACCCGGCCAGCGCGCTCGGTCCGCAGGCGGCGGCGCTGTTCGGCGGCCGCGTGGACATGGCCGAGCCCGAGGAGGTCCGCGAGCTGGCTGACGGTGACGTGCTCGACCTGGCCGGGCTGTCCTTCACGGTGGACCACACGCCGGGGCACACGCGCGGCTCGGTGTGCTTCCGCACCACCACCGAGGAGGGCGGCAGCCTGCTGTTCTCCGGCGACACCCTGTTCGCGGGCTCGATCGGCCGCACCGACCTGCCCGGCGGGGACTCCGAGGAGATCATGCGCTCGCTGAAGGAGAAGATCCTGCCGCTGCACGACGACACGGTGGTGCTGCCCGGCCACGGTCCGGCCTCCACGATCGGCAGGGAACGGGTGACCAACCCCTTCCTCGCGGGCGGCGGAGCGGCGTTCCCCACCAGGGGGATGTGAGGTGGTCCCGCTCGACCTGATCGCCCCCGCCGTGCTGCGCAGGCGCGCGGTGGTGGTGGCGGTCGGAGGCACCGTGCTCGCGCTGCTGGTCGGCGCGCTCGCCGGGCTGCTCACCGACCCCACGGCCGGGACCGTGCTGTTCGTGGTGATCGGTGTCCCGCCGTGGCTGCTCTCGTTCGCCGAGTCGCGCAGGCGGACCTGGCTGGCGGGCACGGAGATCGGCGTGCGGGCGCTGAGCACCACCAAGGTCGATCTCACCCAGCTCACCGACCTCGGCGTGCTGGTCAGCCAGGTCAGGGGGATCCGGACGGTCGGCCTGCTGGTCACCTGCGGGCGGAGCACGGTCACCGTCCCGCTGGCCGCCTACGCCGAGAGAGGGATCCGGGAGCTGGACCTGCTGGCGCTGCGCAAGCTCGCCGACGCCCTCATCGCGACCGGGCAGCCGTCGGCGCTGGTGTTCTCGGAGCTGCTCGTCGCGCAGCTGCGGGCGGAGGCGAGGGGAGCCGGGCTCGACGAGCGGCCGCTGTTCCTGCTCGCCGCGGCGGCGCAGGAGGGCCGGCTGGCGCAGCGCCTCGGCCACGACGTGGTGTCCCGCTTCGTGGCGTCGATGGAGTAGGTCAGGACGGGACGCCGGCGTCGGCGTCGTCGCTCTGCTCCGGCTGGGGCTCGGTCAGCGCGCTCAGCAGACCGGTCACCCGCAGCACCTTCTCCAGCTGCGCGTCGACCCCGACCAGCAGCAGCCTGCCGCCCGCTTCCCGGCAGCCCCGGTAGCCGGTCAGGATCGCCGCCAGTCCCGCGGAGTCGCAGAACCCCAGTTCGGTGAGGTCGAGGACGAGGCTGCCGTGGCCCGCGATGAACAGGGTGTCCAGCTCCTGGCGCAGCAGGGGCGCGGTGGCGTAGTCGAGCTCACCGGTCAGGCGCAGGCACGCGGGCGTCGGCTCGTCGTCGACATCGACTGTCAGGGGTTCTGGCGCCATCACTGATCCTTTCTCTCGACGGCCAGCCTGGTGATCCCGGCTTCGAGGTGGTTGCGCGCGCGGGGGAAGTCGTAGAGCGCGGCGCGGCAGGCGCGCAGCGGGACCAGCACCGTGGACGGCGGCACCTTCCGCGCCGCCAGGATCGCGGCCGTCCAGTCCAGGAAGCCGGTGAACAGCTCGCTGTCCTCGACGTAGACCGCGGCGGCGAGGAAGTCCACGAGGTGCCCGAGGTCCTCCTCGGTGGCCTCCCGCTGCCGTTCGTCGTAGCCGGCGGCGGCCGGGACGTGCCGCAGCACGGCGGCGAAGGCGGTGTCGACCAGCTCGTCGCGGCGCTTGAGCAGGCTCGGGTACTCGTCGTCGGCGAGGTGGTCAAGAGCCGGGCGAGGCGGGGCGCCGACCGGCCACCGGCCCTCCAGCAGCTCGGCCGCGGCGGCGGCGCCCGGCGCCCACCCGTCGACCCCGAGCGTGCGCGCCCACCGCCCGCCCGGCCCGAACCCGGTCCCGCCGACCAGCACGGGCACCCCGGTCCGCTGACAGGTCTCGATCATCCGGTGCGCGTGCGGCAGGCGGACCGGGAGCGCGCAGCTCAGCGCCACCACGTCCGGCCCCTCCTGGTGCAGGTAGGACACGAGGTGCGAGGCGGGGACGCTCGCGCCGAGGAAGGTCGTGCGCCACCCGCGCAGCCGCAGCACCTCGGCGACCAGCCGCGCCGACAACGCGTGCCACTCACCGTCCATACAGGACACGACGACGTGGCCCCGGCTGTGCCGCACGGGAGTCCGGGTGCTCAGCGCCGCGACTACCCGCTCGCTGATGTGGGTGGCGGCGTGCTCCTGCGCCACGGTCCAGCGGTTGGCCGCCCAGTGCTCCCCGACCCTGACCTGGACCGGCGCGACGAGCTCCAGCAGCAGCCGCTCGGGCTCGACCCCGTTGTCCAGCAAGCGGATCACGAAGTCGGTCGCCGCGTGCTCGTCGGCCTCCCCGAGGAGGGCGAACAACGTGTCGCGTTCCTCGGTCAGCTCGTCGGCGGGCCGCGTGAGGGTCATCAGTTCCGGCTTTCCCGCCGTTCCGGTACGGCGTGCAGGTGCCTGCCGTGCGCGCGCACCGCGAGCACGGCGATGTCGTCGTGGTCGCGGCCTGCCAGCCACTGGGTCGCCAGCAGCTCGACCCGCTCGGCCACCGCGCCCGGTGGCATGACCGCGCACCCGAAGAGCGCGTCGGCCAGCCGCCGCTCGCCGAACATCGTGTGCCCCTCGCGTCCGCCCCTGGCCTCGGTGACCCCGTCGCTGTAGAGCACGCAGCACTCCCCGGCGAGCAGGTGCACGGTGGTCTCGGTGAAGGTCGCGTCCTCGAAGACGCCCACCAGCATCCCGGTCAGCTCGACGGTCTCCACCGCGCCGTTGGCCCGCAGCAGCAACGGCGGCAGGTGGCCACCGACGCCGATCGTCAGCGTCAGGCCACCGTCCTTGGCCGGGACCGCCAGCCCGAGGACCATGGTCACGAAGCGTTGGTCCCGCGACCGGCTGCCGTCCAGCATCGTCTCGTTGAGCAGCCGCAGCAGCCGGACCGGGTCGCGCTCCACGCGGGACAACGCCCGCAGTGTCTGGCGCACCTGGCCGGTGAGCACAGCGGCCTCGACACCCTTGCCGCACACGTCACCGAGCGCGAACAGGGCCGCCCCGTCCGGCAACGGGTACACCTCGTAGAAGTCCCCGCCGATGCGCAACGCCTCGCGGGAGGGCCGGTAGGCCGCGCCGAAGGCCATGCCGGGCACCTCCGGCAGCGGCGCGGGCAGCAGGCTCCGTTGCAGCGTCGACGCGGTGCGCGCCTGGTCGCCGTAGAGCGAGGCGGCGGCCAGCGCGATCCCGGCGCGCGAACAGAACTCCCGCGCCAGCGCGGTGTCGTCGTCGGTGAACTCGCTCGCCCCCGTCAGCACCAGCACTCCGGCCGGATTCCCGTTTCCCGGCAAGGAGATCACCAGCGCGTACGCGGGCCGCTGGTCGGCGGGCCACAGCCAGCCCGCCTCGGTGAGCTCGTCGACCACCCACGGCGAGGAGTGCGCCCCCAGCCCGGCCATGGCGTCGGCGATCGGCTCCGGCAGCTGCGTCGGGCGCACCCAGCTCTCCCGAACGTCCGTCCCCACGGCGTGGCGCCACCACCGCACCCTCCCCGCGGCCGGTGGCAGCAGCACCGTCGCGCTGTCGCCGAGCTTCGGCACGGCGAGGGACACCACCGCGCGAGCGGTCCGCGACGGGTGCAGCGAGAGGCCGAGCTTGCGGCTGGCCGCGGCGAGGAACCCGGAACGCGCGCGCTCGGCCAGCAGCGCGTCGGTGCGACCGCTCTCCTCGCTGACGTCGCGGACGTACCACAGGTGCCGCCCGTCGCCGAGGTCGTGGCGGCGCCAGTGCAACGTCCGGTCCCCGGACCCGGCCCGGAAGTCCCCGGTCTCGCGCACCGGCAGCACCGATCCCGCGGTGAGGTCCGGCAGCAGCTCCGTCGCCCGGCCGTCGGCCGTGAGCACGGTGCCGTCGCGGTCGCAGAGGAGCACGGCCTCGATGCTGCCCGCGAGCAGCTCGTGGCGGCGCGGCTGTGGGCGCTGGTCAGGCTGCTGCGGGGAGGCTCCGATCGACGCCTTCGTCCCGGTCATCGGCTCCAGCACCCCCGCTCCTCTCGGGCCGGTGATCGTCGGTTGCACGGTAACGCAGGTACCCAGCGTGGGCAGAGTGGCCTCGATAGGGCAACGCAAGTCCCTGAACGAGCGAAAACTGTTGTCAGCTTCTCGAACGCATGTTCGAATAATCGCCATGAGGTGGGACAATCAGCGCGACGACCGGATGGCGGCCACTCTGCCGGGGCTGGAGTACTCCACCACCCCGACCCCGGGCTTCGCCGAGGTCACCTTCCACGAGATCCGGGCGAAGTCGGTGCTCTCGAAGGTGCCCGGTGGCTCCTCCATGCCGTTCGGCTGGACGGTCAACCCGTATCGGGGCTGCTCTCATGCGTGCACCTACTGCTTCGCGAGGGCCTCGCACACCTATCTGGACCTCGACTCCGGGCGCGACTTCGACACCCAGGTCATCGTCAAGGTCAACGCCCCCGAAGTGCTCGCAGCGCAACTACGTTCGCCGAAGTGGGGTCGTGAGCACGTGGCCATGGGCACCAACACCGACCCCTATCAGCGCGCGGAGGGCCGTTATCAGCTGATGCCGGGCATCATCGGCGCTCTCGCCGACGCGCGAACCCCGTTCTCGATCCTGACCAAGGGCACGGTGCTCTCCAGGGACATCCCGTTGCTGGCCGAGGTCGGCAAGAAGCTGCCCATCGGTATCGGTGTGTCCATCGCGCTGCTGGACCGCGAGCTGCAAAGCACGCTCGAACCCGGAACGGCCAGCCCGCAGGCCCGGCTCGAACTGGTGCGACGAGTGCGTGAAGCCGGTCTGCCCTGCGGTGTGTTCGTGGCCCCGGTGCTGCCGTGGCTCACCGACTCGGTCGCCCAGCTCGACGACCTGCTCGCCTCCGTTCGCGAGTCGGGAGCGACGGGAGTGACCGTGCTGCCGCTGCATTTGCGCACGGGTGCGCGCGAATGGTTCTTCGCGTGGCTGGAGCGCGAACGCCCGGACCTCGTCGCGGGCTACCAACGGGTCTACGCCAGGGGCAGCTATGCCGACCGCCGCTACCGGCGCTGGTTGGGGGAGCGCGTCGCCCCGCTGCTGCGCAGGCACGGCCTGGCTCCGAGAGAAGGCAGGAGCGCGGTGGGCACACCCGCCGACGAGGAGGGCCTGTGGCCGGAAGGAGCGCTGCCTCCGGCCCTCGGCGCGGCCCCGGTCCGCCAGGAGCAGCTCACCCTGCTGTGAACGGGAGAACTGTGGTTTTCCGCAGCTGAACTCAACGGTACTCCGCAGGGACATCCCCCTCCGCCGAGCCTAGATTTTCCTTTGTGACAAAGAAGATCGGCCTACTGGCCCTGGCACTGGCCGCCCTCGTGGCGCTGGCTTCGCTGACGGCCTCCGCGGGTGCGACCACTCTGCCCGGCGGTGCGCTGAAGGCCGGACTGGACCGCATGGTGGCGACGCGGGCGGCGACGGCGGCACTGGCGCGGCTCGACGACGGCCCTGCCCACTGGTCCGGCGCGGCGGGCGTGCGGGAGCTGTCCTCACCCGCCCGCCCCCGCGCCGATGGGCACTTCCGGATCGGCAGCGTCACCAAGACGTTCGTCGCGACCGTGCTCCTGCAACTCGCTGACGAGGGCAGGCTCGGGCTGGACGACCCGATCGCCCGCCACCTGCCCGGCACGGTGCCCAACGGCGAGCGGATCACGGTCCGCCAGCTGCTCAACCACACCAGCGGCCTCTACGACTACATGCACGACCCCGGCTACTCCACCAACCGCTGGCGGGGCGACGCCCGGTTCCGGAGCTACCGGCCACAGGAGCTGCTCGCCGTGGCCTTCTCCCATCCGCCTGTCTTCCCGCACCCGGGCTCGGCGTGGAAGTACTCCAACACCAACTACATCGTGGCCGGGCTGCTCATCGAACGGCTCACCGGCCGCGACTACGGCACGGAGATCCGTGACCGGATCCTCCGTCCGCTCGGCTTGGCGCACACCACGGTTCCCGGCGACCACCCCGGCGTTGCGGAGCCGCACGCCCATGGCTACACCTGGATCGACGGCGGGCCGGTCGACGCCACGGCGATGAACCCGTCGCTGGACTGGGCGGCGGGCGAGATGGTCTCCACGTCCGCCGACCTGAACCGGTTCCTGGCCGCGTTGCTGGCGGGAAGGCTGACCAGTGCCGCCGGTCTCGCCGCGATGAAGCAGACGGTGCCGACCGGAACGGACTTCCAGTACGGCCTTGGGCTGCAACGGTTCGACCTCCCCTGCGGGGCAAGGGTGTTCGGCCACGGAGGCGAGCTGATCGGCTTCCTCACCTACGCCACCGGTTCCGCTGGTGGCCGGCAGCTGACCTTGTCCTACAACCCCCACAGCCGTCCCGCCCCGGCGGAGACGGTGATCGGCCTGTTCAACTCCGCCTACTGCCAGGCGGACCCGACGCGACACGAAAAGCGGTGAACCGGGAGGCACAGTGACAGCAAGCGCGACAGCGCGCCCAGTCGGCGAGGAGTTCGACTGGGACGAGGAAGAGACACACCAACGGATCCGTGCTGAAGCCGAGCGCGCGGTGACCACCGACTCCGTCCGGCACTTCCTCAACCGGCTCGGCAGGGTCGATCTGCTCCGCGCGCACGAGGAGGTGGAGCTGGCCAAACGGATGGAGGCCGGGCTGTACGCGGCGCAACGACTGCGGGACAACACGACGACGCTCACCGCCCAGACGCGTCGGGACCTGGAATGGATCGAGCAGGACGGGCTCCGGGCGAAGGGCCACCTGGTGGAGGCGAACCTGCGGCTGGTGGTCTCGCTGGCCAAGCGCCAGACCGGCAGGGGCATGCCGCTGCTGGACCTGATCCAGGAAGGCAACATCGGTCTGATCCGCGCGGTGGAGAAGTTCGACTACACCAAGGGTTTCAAGTTCTCCACCTACGCGACGTGGTGGATCCGCCAAGCCATCGGCCGGGCCCTCGCCGACCACGCCCGCACCATCCGCATCCCGGTGCACCTGGTCGAGGTCCTCAACAAGCTCGGCCGCGTCGAACGCGAGCTGCTCCAGAGCCTGGGCCGCGAACCCACCCCGGACGACCTCGCCAGGGCGATGGACATGCCCGTGGTGAAGGTCATGGAGATCCGGCAGTACGCCCGCGAACCCCTCTCCCTCGACCAGGCCATCGGTGACGACGGCGAGTCGGTCCTCAGCGACCTCATCGAGGACGGCGGAGGCGTCACGGCGGTCGAGGCCGTGTCCTTCGCCCAGATGCGCAACCAGATCGAGGCGGTGCTGGCGACGCTCACCGAGCGCGAGGCGACCATCGTGCGCCTGAGATTCGGGCTCACGGACGGCAGGCCGCGCACCCTGAACGAGATCGGCGAGCTGTGCGGCGTCACGCGGGAGCGGATCCGGCAGATCGAGTCCAGGACCATGTGCAAGCTCCGGCACCCAGCCCGGTCCCACCACCTCCGGGACCACCTCGACTGATCCCTCACCCGGGCAACGGCACCCAGTCCGCTGCCAGCACCCCGAAGAGCAGGTCGTCGGTCCACTCACCCTTGAGCCAGGTGTACTGCGGGCGGTAGCCCTCCCGCCGGAAACCGACCCGTTCGAGCAGGCGAGCCGATGCGGTGTTCCGCGCGTCGCACTCCGCCGACACCCGGCACAGCCCTTGGGAGACAAGGAGGTGATCCACCACACGGCACACGGCCTCGGTGGCGTGGCCACGCCCTTGGTGCTCAGTGGCGAAGGTGAAGCCGATCTCGGCCTGCATCAGGTTCTGGTGCAGGTTCACCCCGACATCGCCGACCAACGCCCCGCCCGCCCGCAGCGTCACGGCGTACTGGAACCACCCCGGGGCTCGCGGATCAAGCCCGGCGAACTCGGCCACCAGTGCGGCGGCATCCACTGTGGACAGTGAAGCGTCCCAGGACTGGTAGCGCGCCACCCCGGGATCCGACCGGTACGCGTGGAACGCCGCCGCGTCCTCATCTCGGAACCGTCGCAGCTCCAGGCGCTCGGTCAGCAAGGAATCACCCGCCATGCCACCAAGTATCCCGTCCCACGACTACGGGAGGTGGTTCCACCACTCGCGTCCGTGCACCAGCGCGGGATCGAATCCGAAGCGTCGCACGAACACGGCGTCCAGCCGAGCCACGATCACCCGTAGCTCGTGCCCGGCCTCACCGTGCAGCCCTCGCACCACCCGCTCCAGCGCCGGGCGCCCGGCGGCTTCGTCGCACCCGCATGGGCAAGACTCATCGACCTCGCTCACCGCGAGTGCCCGGACTGGGCCATGTACCCGCATGGACCACGTGTCCACCGCACGCGCGACCGCGCCTGGATACAGGTAGCGCCGCTCGAACTCGGCGACACGACGTTGGGCGTTGCCGGAGATCCCGGACACCACGGCGGCATGTTCTGGATCGCGTGGACGGCGCTGCCTGCGCAGAGCACGGCGAACCCGAGACGGCGGCTTACGCGCCACAGCTCCTGAAGGAGGTAGTCATAGGCACAGCATGTCAGACCACCCGTTCCGCGTTAACGGTGCGGGCTAGCGGCCGAGTCAGCGCATCCGGGTGAACAGCGATGTCGGGCTGGCGGTGAACCAGCTCGGCTGTCAGGCACACAGGTCGACCGGACCGTGGGGTCACGATGCGGCGAGGTCCTTGTCGATTGAGCTGTCGCTGGGCGCGACTGCGCCGTTGGATGTGACGGCGCCGTTGGATGTGGCTGGGCTGTTGGATGTGACGGCTCCGCTGGGTGTCGCTGCTCCGCTGGATGTCATTGCTCCGCTGAGTGTCATTGCTCCGCTGGATGCGACTGGGCGGATCGCGCCGCTCGGCTCACCGCTGACTCGTTTCGTCGCTGACCGGCCTACCTGCGTCGTCGTTGACCCGCTTCGCGGGCGGACACCCGCCGTGCCGGGCGGCTTCGGTCACGGCTGACGTCGAGTACGGCAACGCCCGGCCGACACCGTCGGCGTCGGCCGGGCGTGAGGTGGGTCAGCGGGTCGTGGTCCAGCGGACGGCGTTGCCTCCGGAGCTGCCGACGACCACTCCGGCGCCGTTGATCGCCGTCGCGAAGGTGATCGTGCCCTCGGAGACGTTCGGCAGCGTCCCGAGGTCTTCGGCGATGCCGGTCGCGGCCCACCGGACGGCGGTGTAGCGGCCGTTGGCGGTCTGCGACTCGCCGACGATCGTGCCACTGGCGTTCAGCGCCACGGCTTCGCTCTGCGCGGCGGTGGCGCCGGGCAGCGTGCCCAGATCGGTGACGGTGCCGTCGGTGTTCCACCGCACAGCGTGGTTCACGCCGCGCCCGGCCCGGTAGACCCAGACCCGGCCGACGATCGTGCCGTCGTCACTGATGCCCCGGGCACTGCTCTGCTCGCCTCCGGACAGCGACGGCAGCTCCGCCGCAGTGCCGTCGACACTCCACCGGACCGCGCGCTGGGTGCCGTTCGGGCGGGTGGACCAGCCGGTGACGGTGCCGTCGCGGTTGATCGCCAAGCCGCTGCTCGCCGTGTCGCCGGGCAGGGTGCCGAGGTCGGTGACCGTGCCGTCCGCCGCCCAGCGCACCGCGCGGCCGGTGGAGACCGAGTACGCGGTGGAGCAGTGGCCCGCGGCCGTGCCCGCGCTGGTGACCGCTTCCGCGGTGCAGTAGGCGTTGCCCGGCAGGCTCGCGAGCTCGGTGATCGTGCCGTCCGGCGCCCAGCGCACCGCGCGGTTGCCGTCGCGGGACGAGGAGTGGCCCACGACCGTGCCGTCAGCGCTGATCGCGGTGGCCCTGCTGCCCGTGTCGCCGGGCAGGGTGCCCAGGTCGGTCGCTGTGCCGTCCGGCGCCCAGCGGACCGCGTGCGACGTCCCGCTCGTGTTCGACCAGCCGACCGCCACCCCGGCGTCGTTGATCCCCCACGCGCCGCTGGCCGCACCGGCCTCCAGCGCGGCGAGCTGGGTGATCGCCGGACCGGCCGACGCCACCGCGGGCACACCGAACACCAGCGCCCCGACCGCCACCAGCACGCAGCCCCGGGCCGCGCCCACCCCTGATCTGGTTCTCACAGCGAGTTCCCCCTTTGCGATGTCGTGGCACCCGCCACGAACCGCGCTCAGGCTAACCACGCCATCTCCTTGCCAGGGAACGAAATAGCGATGCTTCACAGTACGTCGAACCCGGTAACACCGGACGGTCACGGAACGTGGGACACGCGACGCCCGCAGTGAGCCCGGTGCTGTCGCCGAGGCCCGGCTGACGCGTCGCCGCAACTAACAAGCAGGCTTGACTGTTTGTTAGTGAGCGGTGAGACTCGGGACGTGTCCGAGACGACCACGACGCGCCAGCGCCAGGCCGACCGCAGCCGCGAGACCAGGCGAAAACTCATGGTTGCCACCGTGGAGTGCCTGGTGGAACGCGGCTGGGCGGGTACGACCACCACGCTGGTCGCCGAACGGGCCGGGGTGTCCCGTGGCGCCCAGCTGCACCACTTCCCGACCCGCGCCGAGCTGGTCACCGCCGCTGTCGAGCACGTGGGCGCGGAGAGCGTGCAGGTGCTGCGCAGCCAGGCCGCCGAGATCAGCGACGCCGAGGACCGCACGGTCGCCGTCGTGCGGCTGATCGCCGACTTCTTCGCCAGCCCGTTGTTCACCGCCGCTCTGGAGCTGTGGGTCGCCGCGCGCACCGACGCCGACCTGCACAAGGCCGTTGTGCCGCTCCAGGCCCGCCTCGGCCGCGAGACCCACGGCCTGGCCGTCGAGCTGCTCGGCGTGGACGACTCCAACGCCGAGGTGCGGGTGGCCGTGCAGACCACGCTCGACCTCGCGCGCGGGCTCGCGTTGGCCGCGCAGCTCGCCGACGACACCCGCCGCCGCAACCGGATCGTGCGCAACTGGGCGCAGACCCTCGACCGGGAGCTCGCCCGCGCCGTGGAGAACGAACGCACCAGTCAGCAGAGCTCGAAAGGTGAGGGGAACCGATGACGGACCTGATCGCGCTGTCGGCGGATCTGCGTGCCGAGGGTGACGAACTGGACGCGCTGGTGGCCGGGCTCGACGAACAGGGCTGGCGTACGCCCACGCCCGCCGAGGGGTGGACTGTCGCGCACCAGGTCTCCCACCTCGCTTGGACCGACCGGTTGTCCGTGCTGTCCATCCGCGACCCCGACGCGTTCACCGCAGAGCTGCGTGAGGCCGTGTCCGACCCGACCGGCTACGTGGAAGCCGGAGCGGCGGAGGGCGCTGCCGAGGAACCCGACGCGTTGCTGCGACGGTGGCGACGCGGACGCAGCGAGCTCACCGCTGCCCTCGCGCTCGCAGACCCGGAGACCAAGCTGCCGTGGTTCGGACCGCCGATGAAGCCGCGCTCCATGGCCACGGCGCGGATCATGGAGACCTGGGCGCACGGTCAGGACGTCGTCGACGCGCTCGGCGTGACCCGGCGCCTCACCGCGCGGTTGCGGCACATCGCCTACCTCGGCGTGCGGACGATGGGATTCGCCTTCCAGGTCAACGGGATGGCGGTGCCGGAGGAGCCGGTGCGGGTCGAGCTGGACGCGCCGGACGGTGGTGTCTGGGCGTGGGGCCCGGAGGAGGCCGCGCAGCGGGTCCGCGGCTCGGCGAAGGACTTCTGTCTTCTCGTCACCCAGCGGCGCCACCTCGACGATCTCGACGTGACCGCGACCGGCGAGGTGGCGCGGACGTGGCTGGGCATCGCCCAGGCCTTCGCCGGGCCACCCGGCGGCGGCCGGAAGGCGGGGCAGTTCTCATGAACGCGCGTGCTCCTCTCGTGGTCGGCAACGCCTCCGGTTTCTACGGGGACCGGTTCGCGGCGATGCGGGAGATGCTGGAAGGCGGTCCGCTCGACGTCCTCACCGGGGACTACCTGGCCGAGCTGACCATGCTCATCCTCGGCAGGGACCGGATGAAGGACCCGAAGCTGGGCTACGCCAAGACCTTCCTCCGTCAGCTGGAGGCCAACCTCGGGCTGGCCATGGACAAGGGCGTGAAGATCGTCGCCAACGCCGGCGGCCTCAATCCGGCAGGCCTGGCCGACGCGCTCCGCGCGCTCGCGGACCGGCTCGGGCTGGCGGTGTCGGTCGCCCACGTCGAGGGCGACGACCTGCGTGGACGGGCCGCCGAGCTCGGTCTCGGCGAACCGTTGACCGCCAACGCCTATCTCGGCGCGTGGGGAATCGCGGAGTGCCTGCGCGCCGGGGCGGACGTGGTGGTGACCGGCCGGGTCACTGACGCGTCCCTGGTGGTCGGGCCCGCCATCGCGCACTTCGGGTGGGGCTCGCGGGACCTCGACCAGCTCGCCGGGGCGACCGTCGCGGGCCACGTCCTGGAGTGCGGTGCCCAGGCGACCGGCGGGAACTACTCGTTCTTCACCGAGGTCGCCGACCTCGGCCACGCCGGGTTCCCCATCGCGGAGCTGCACGCCGACGGCAGCTCGGTGATCACCAAGCACCCTGGCACCGGCGGCGCGGTCACGGTGGACACGGTCACCGCGCAGCTGCTCTACGAGATCGGCGGCGCCGACTATCCCGGTCCGGACGTGACCGCCCGTTTCGACACCGTGGAGCTCGAACAGCAGGGGCCGGACCGGGTCCGGATCTCCGGAGCCCGGGGCTCCTCACCTCCTTCCACCCTCAAGGTCTGCCTGAACACTGTCGGCGGCTGGCGCAACGCCACGACGTTCGTGCTGTGCGGACTGGACGTCGAAGCGAAGGCCGCGCTCGTCCGCCGTCAGCTCGAAGCCGCCGTCGGCGCGGACGGGCTGACCTGGACGCTGGCTCGCACCGATCACGCGGACGCCGACACCGAGGAGACGGCGAGCGCGCTCCTGCACGCCACCATCAAGACAACAGACCCCAAGCGGGCCAAGGCGTTCTCCCGCGCGGCCGTGGAGCTCGCACTCGCCTCCTATCCGGGTTTCCACGTCACCGCCCCGCCCGCTGACGGCACGCCGTTCGGTGTCTACCGGCCTGCTTTCGTGCCCCGCGACAACGTCCAGCACATCGCCGTGCTGCCGGGCGGCGAGCGGGTCGAGGTCATCGGTGATGACCCGCGCCAGCCGGAGTGGGCCTTCGCGCTGGCCGACGAGGTCCCGGTACCGCCGACTGGGCCGACCAGGGCCGTTCCTCTTGGCACGTTGTTCGGTGCGCGCTCGGGCGACAAGGGGGGTGACGCCAACCTCGGTGTCTGGGCCCGCTCGCCCGAGGCGTTCCAATGGCTGGCGCACGAGCTGACCGTGGACCGGCTGCGCAAGCTCCTGCCCGAGGTCGCTGACCTGGAGGTCGAACGGCACCAGTTCCCCAACCTGCGTGCGGTGAACTTCGTGGTGCACGGGTTGCTCGGGGAGGGCGTCGCGTCCTCGACCCGGTTCGACCCGCAAGCCAAGGCACTGGGGGAGTGGCTGCGCGCTCGCGTGGTCGACCTGCCGGTGGCGCTGTTGCCGGAGGAGGACCGTTGAGCTTCGACACCCCTGAACGGGACGCGCTGCGGGAGTCCGTCCGGGCTTTCGTGCGCCGCGAGGTTCACCCGCACCTCGCGGAGTGGGAACGCGCCGGTGAGGTTCCGCGCGAGCTGCACCGCAAGGCCGCCGAAGCCGGACTGCTCGGCATCGGCTTCGACGAGAAGGTCGGCGGCGAGGGTGGAGACCTGGTCGACGTGTCCGTGGTGACCGAGGAGGTGATCCGCGCCGGTGGTTCCTCCGGGCTGGTCGCCGCGCTGTTCACCCACGGGATCTCGTTGCCGCACATCGTGGACGCGGGTGGGGATGAGCTCGTCGACCGGTTCGTGCGGCCGACGCTGGCCGGTGAGCTGATCGGTTCGCTCGCGGTGACCGAGCCTGACGGCGGGTCGGACGTGGCCGCCCTGCGCACCCGTGCGGTCCGCGACGGCGACCACTTCGTCGTCAACGGGGCCAAGACCTACATCACCTCCGGAGTGCGGGCGGACTTCGTCACCACCGCCGTGCGCACGGGAGAACCCGGCTACGGCGGGGTGAGCCTGCTGGTGGTGGAGCGGGGCACACCTGGCTTCACGGTCAGCCGCGGGCTGGAGAAGATGGGCTGGCACTGTTCCGACACGGCGGAGTTGTCCTTTGTGGACGCCCGCGTACCCGTGCGGAACCTCGTCGGCGAGCAGGACAGCGGGTTCGTCCACCTGATGCGCCAGTTCCAGGTGGAGCGGCTCAGCCTTGCCGTGCAGGCGTACGCGACAGCGGAACGGTGTCTGGAGCTGGCGCTGGGCTGGGTCCGCGACCGGTCGACCTTCGGCAGGCCGCTGATCGGCCGCCAGCTCGTGCGGCACCGGTTGGTGGAGATGACCCAGCGCGTCGAGCTGGCCAGGACCTACGTGCGCTCGGTCGTGCTGGACGTGGCGGCGGGCAAGGAGGTCGTCGCACAGGTCTGCATGGCGAAGAACGCCGCCGTGCAGGCGTGCGACTTCGTGGTGGACGCGGCCGTGCAGCTGCACGGCGGCTTCGGGTACATGCGCGAGGCCGAGGTGGAGAGGCATTACCGGGACTCCCGGATCCTGGGCATCGGCGGTGGTGCGAGCGAGGTCCTTGCCGACCTCGCCGCCCGACGGATGGGGTACACGGCGTGACCGTTCTGAAGTCCACAGTGGACACCAGTTCCGGCGAGCACCTCGCCCGGCGCGAGGCCATGCTCGGCAAGCTCGACGAGCTCGCCACCGAGCACGCCAAGGCGTTGGCTGGCGGCGGGCAGAAGTACGTCGACCGGCACCACAAACGCGGGAAGCTGTTGCCGCGTGAGCGGATCGAGCTGCTGATCGACGAGGACTCCGCGTTCCTGGAGCTGTCCCCGCTCGCGGGCTGGGGCACCGACTACGCCGTGGGCGCGAGCATGGTCACCGGCATCGGCGTGATCTCCGGGGTCGAGTGCCTGATCGTGGCCAACGACCCCACGGTGCGCGGTGGCGCGAGCAACCCGTGGACGCTGCGCAAGACCTTCCGCGCCACGGACATCGCCATGGCCAACCGGCTGCCGGTGGTCAACCTCGTGGAGTCCGGCGGCGCCGACCTGCCGAGCCAGAGCGAGATCTTCATCCCCGGCGGGCGGTTGTTCCGCGACCTCACCAGGGCCTCGGCCGCGCGGGTGCCCACGGTGACGCTGGTCTTCGGCAACTCCACCGCCGGTGGCGCGTACGTGCCCGGCATGAGCGACTACGTGGTGATGGTCAAGGAGCGCGCCAAGGTCTTCCTCGGTGGGCCGCCGCTGGTGAAGATGGCCACCGGCGAGGAGTCCGACGACGAGTCGCTCGGTGGCGCGGAGATGCACGCCCGCACCTCCGGACTCGCGGACTTCCTCGCGGAGGACGAGCCGGACGCGCTGCGCATCGGCCGCCGGATCGTGGCCAGGCTGAACTGGCGCAAGCACGGACCGGGGCCGTCGCTGCCCGCCACCGAGCCGCTGCACGACCCGGAGGACCTGCTCGGCATCGTGCCGACGGACCTGCGCGAGCCCTTCGACCCGCGCGAAGTGATCTCGCGGCTGGTCGACGCGTCGGACTTCGACGAGTTCAAGCCCTCCTACGGCACCAGCCTGATCACCGGCTGGGCATCGCTGCACGGCTACCCGATCGGCATCCTGGCCAACGCCAGGGGGGTGTTGTTCAGCGAGGAGGCGCAGAAGGCGACGCAGTTCATCCAGCTCGCCAACGCCTCGGACACGCCCTTGCTGTTCCTGCAGAACACCACCGGCTACATGGTCGGCAAGGAGTACGAGCAGGCCGGGATCATCAAGCACGGCGCGATGATGATCAACGCGGTGTCCAACAGCACCGTGCCGCACCTGACCGTGGTGATGGGCGCCTCCTACGGCGCGGGCAACTACGGCATGTGCGGCAGGGCCTACGACCCCAGGTTCCTGTTCACCTGGCCGAACGCGAAGTCCGCGGTGATGGGGCCCGCGCAGCTGGCCGGGGTGCTCTCGATCGTGGCGCGGCAGGCCGCCGCCGCGAAGGGACAGCCCTACGACGAGCAGGCCGACGCGGGCCTGCGCGCCATGGTCGAGCAGCAGATCGAGGAACAGTCCCTCGCCCCCTTCCTGTCCGGCCGCCTCTACGACGACGGCGTGATCGACCCCAGGGACACCAGGACCGTTCTCGGCATCTGCCTCTCCGCGATCCACAGCGCTGAGGTGGCCGGTGCCGAGCGGTTCGGCGTGTTCCGGATGTGAGGAGCGACAGTGATCTCCAGTCTGCTGATCGCCAACCGGGGTGAGATCGCCCGCCGGGTGATCACGACCTGCCGGGCGCTTGGCATCCGCACGGTCGCGGTGTTCTCCGACCCCGACGCCGACTCCCCGCACGTGCGGGAGGCCGATGTCGCGGTGCGGCTGCCCGGGGCCACCCCCGCCGAGACCTACCTGCGCGGCGAGCTGCTGATCGAGGCGGCGCGCACCGCGGGCGCGGACGCGGTGCACCCCGGGTACGGCTTCCTGTCGGAGAACGCGGAGTTCGCGCGCGCGGTCCTGGCCGCCGGGCTGACCTGGGTGGGGCCGCCACCGTCTGCCATCGACGCGATGGGGTCGAAGGTCGCGGCCAAGCGGCTGATGGCCGAGGCCGGGGTCCCGGTGCTGCCCGAGCTGGAGCCCGGCGAGGTCACCGCCGAGGACCTGCCCGTGCTGGTGAAGGCCTCCGCCGGTGGCGGTGGCCGGGGCATGCGGATCGTGCGCGAGCTCGCCGACCTGGACGCGGCCGTGCGGTCCGCGCGTGCCGAGGCGGGCAGCGCGTTCGGCGACGACACCGTGTTCTGCGAGCCGTACCTGGAGCGGGGCAGGCACATCGAGGTCCAGGTGCTCGCCGACCAGCACGGCACCGTGTGGGCGCTCGGGGAGCGGGAGTGCTCGATCCAGCGCCGCTACCAGAAGGTCGTCGAGGAGGCGCCCTCGCCCGCCGTGGACGACGAGCTGCGCGCCGCGATGTGCTCGGCCGCCGTCGCCGCGGCGCGCGCCATCGACTACGTCGGCGCGGGCACGGTCGAGTTCATGTTGTCGCCCAAGGGGGACTTCGCGTTCCTGGAGACCAACACCCGGCTCCAGGTGGAGCACCCGGTCACCGAGTGCGTCACCGGCGTGGACCTGGTGCGGGCGCAGCTGGAGATCGCCGAGGGTGCGCGGCTGCCCGCCGAGCCGCCCGCGGCGCGGGGCCACGCGATCGAGGTGCGGCTCTACGCGGAGGACCCGGCCGAGGACTGGCGGCCGGGGAGCGGGCCGTTGCACCGGTTCGACTTGTCCAGTGTGGACACTGAGTTCGCTGTGGGCTCGGCCGAGCACGGGCTGCGGCTGGACTCGGGCGTGGTGGACGGGTCGGTCATCGGCACGCACTACGACCCGATGCTGGCGAAGGTGATCGCGTGGGCGCCCACGCGGGTCGCCGCGGCCAGGCGGCTCGCCTCGGCACTGGCCGGGGCGCGGCTGCACGGGCCGGTGACGAACCGGGATCTGCTGGTGAATGTGTTGCGCCATAAGAAATTTCTAGCAGGGGAAATCGACACCTCGTTCCTCGAAACCGAACGGGTGATGGGGCGGCTGGGTGACGATCGCACGGAGCGACTTGCCGCGTTGGCCGCCGCACTCGCGGAGACCTCGGCGGATCGCCCGGCGCAGCGCGGGATTCCCTCCGGATGGCGGAACCTGCCCTCGCAGCCGCAGCGGAAGAAGTTCGCCGGATCGCATGGCGAGCACGAGGTCGCATATCGCCTGGACCGCGGTCGGCTGGTCGCCGACGAGGACGTGGTTCTGGTTGACACCGAAGAGAACCGGGTTACTTTCGACATCGCCGGTGTGCGACGGGTCTTCGAGGTCGCGGTCCACGGCGACCGGGTTTTCGTCGACTCCGATCTGGGGCCGGTGGCGCTGCGCAGGCTGCCGCGCTTCACCGAGCCGGGGGAGTCCGTCGCGGAGGGCTCCCTGCTCGCGCCGATGCCGGCGACCGTGGTGGAACTGGTGGCCGAGGTGGGTGGCCGCGTCGAGGCGGGCGCGGAGCTGGTGGTGCTCGAAGCCATGAAGATGCGGCACTCGGTGCGGTCACCGGGGGCAGGAGTCGTCGAAGCGATCGAGGTCAAGGTGGGCGACCAGGTGGACGCTGGAGCCGTGCTGGCCGTGGTGAGCGTTGAGGAGACGGAGTAGTGGATTTCCGGGAGACCGACGAACAACGGGCGCTGCGCGACGCGGTCGGCGCGCTGGCCGCCAAGTACGGCCACGCCTACTGGGTGGAGAAGTCCAAGCGCGGTGAGCGCACCGACGAGCTGTGGCGTGAGGCGGGCCAGCTCGGCTACCTCGGCGTCGCCGTTCCCGAGTCCTACGGCGGCGGCGGGGGCGGCATCACCGAGCTGGCCATCGTGTGCGAGGAGCTGGCCGCTGGCGGCTGCCCGCTGCTGCTGATCGTGGTCTCGCCTGCGATCGCCGCGACGGTGATCGCCAAGTCGGGCACGGAGGAGCAGCGCAAGACCTGGCTGCCCGGGTTCGCCGACGGTTCGACGAAGATGTCCTTCGCGATCACCGAACCCGACGCGGGCTCCAACGCGCACCACATCAGCACGACGGCGCGGCCGGACGGCGACGGCTGGCGGCTCAGCGGGCGCAAGTACTACATCTCCGGCGTCGACGAGACCGACGCGACGCTCGTGGTCGCGCGCCTTGAGGACGCCAGGACCGGCAAGCTGCGGCCCGCCATGTTCATCGTGCCGACCGACGCCCCGGGCTACGAGCGGCACGAGATCCAGATGGAGATCACCGCACCGGAGCGCCAGTACACGGTGTTCTTCGACGACGTGAAGCTGCCGGCCGACGCGCTGGTCGGTGGTGAGGACGCCGGGCTGACCGCGTTGTTCGCCGGGCTCAACCCGGAACGGATCACCGTGGCCGCCTACGCCACCGGCATCGGCCGTTACGCGTTGGGCAGGGCCAACGAGTACGCGCGGACCCGGAGCGTGTGGGGCGATCCGATCGGCACCCACCAGGCCATCGCGCACCCGTTGGCCAAAGCGCACATGGAGCTTGAGCTGGCGCGGTTGGCGGTGCAGCGCGCGGCGTGGGCCTACGACTGCGATGACGCGAGCGCGGCGGAGGCGGCCAACATGGCGAAGTACGCGGCGGGCGAAGCGGTGATCGGCGCGGTGGACACCGCCGTGCAGACCCACGGCGGCAACGGGATGGCGACGGAGTACGGCGTCGGCACGTTGTGGGCGGCGGCGCGCGTGGCCCGGATCGCGCCGATCAGCCGCGAGATGATCCTCAACTTCGTCGCACAGCACAGCCTGGGACTGCCGAAGTCGTACTGAGACAGGGCCATTCGCGGGCTTATGGACGTGTTCGAGCGCTCCGATGGGTCCATAAGCCCGCGAATGGCACGGAAGGTGCCGCAGGGGGCGAGAGAAGAGGAGTAGGGACGATGGTGTTTGTCAGTGCTCATCCCGATGTTCCGCTCGCCGATGCCCCCGTGCACGCGACGGTGCTCGCCGAGGCGGCAGGGCGAGGCGAGCACCCCGCCCTCGTCGACGGGCTGACCGGGCGGACGATCGGCTACGCCGAGCTGGTGCGCGCCGTCGAACGCACGGCCGCCGGGTTCGCCGCGGCCGGGCTGCGCAAGGGGGACGTGATCGCCCTGCACAGCCCCAACACCATCGCCTACCCCGTGGTGTTCCTCGCCGCGAGCCGGGCCGGGCTCGTCGTCACCACGCTCAACGTCCTGTCCACTGTGGACGACATCGTCAAGCAGGTGCGCGACTCCGGGGCCCGCTGGCTGGTCACCGTCTCGATGCTGCTGCCCGTGGCGACCCAGGCCGCGGAGCGGAGCGGGATCGAGGAGGTCCTGGTCTGCGACACCGCGGATGGTCACCGCAGTGTGCTGGAGCTGCCGGGCGACGCGGCGCCGGAGATCGAGTTCGACCTGCGGCGGGACCTGTTCGCCCTGCCCTACTCCAGCGGCACCACCGGCCATCCCAAGGGCGTGATGCTCAGCCACCACAACGTCGCGACCAACCTCAACCAGTCCGGGGCGGCGTGGCACGACGACGGGCAGGGCGAGCGGGTGCTCGCGGTGCTGCCGTTCTTCCACATCTTCGGCATCACCATCATGCTCAACTACCTGCGCAAGGGCAGCACGCTGGTGGTGCTGCCCAGCTTCGACCTGGCGAGGTTCCTCGGCGCGATCCAGGAGCACCGGATCACCCGGGTCTTCGCGGTGCCGCCGATCGTGCTGGCACTGGCCAAGCACCCCGACGTGGACGGCTACGACACCTCCAGCGTCCGGGAGATCCTGTGCGCGGCCGCGCCGCTGGACGAGGACCTGGCGAACGCGTGCGCGCGGCGGCTCGGGGCGCGGGTGCTGCAGGGGTACGGCATGACCGAGCTGTCACCGGTGTCGCACCTGATCTCCGACGAGGACCGGGACCAGCCGCCCGGCTGCGTCGGCAGGCTGGTCTCGCGCACCGAGGCCAGGGTGGTCGACCCGGTGACCGGTGCGGACCTCGGTGTCGGCGAGGTGGGTGAGCTGTGGGTGCGCGGGCCGCAGGTGATGCTCGGCTACCTCGGCCGTCCCGAGGAGACCGACGCGACCGTGGACGCCGACGGCTGGCTGCACACCGGCGATGTGGCCACAGTGGACGGTGACGGCTACTGGTACATCGTCGACCGGGTCAAGGAGCTGATCAAGTACAAGGGCTACCAGGTCGCGCCCGCCGAGCTGGAGGCCGTGCTGCTCTCCGACCCGCGCGTGGCCGACGCGGCGGTGATCGGCGTCTACGTCGACGGAGCCGAGGTGCCGAAGGCGTTCGTGGTGCGCGCCCCCGGAGCCGATCTCGACGCCGAGGAGGTGATGGCCTTCGTCGCCGACCGCGTGGCGCCGTACAAGAAGGTGCGGCTGGTCGAGTTCATCGACGCCGTTCCCCGCGCGCTGTCCGGCAAGATCCTCAGGAGGGAGCTGCGGAAGCGGTAGCCACGTGCACCCTCAGCCCGCAGGGAACCGTGCCGTCCGGGCGCGTGATCGCGGCGGCCTCGGCGACGAACCGCTCGCGCAGCGACGCGACCGTCTCGACGCCGAGCGGCGGCACGTCGTAGAGACAGGACACGCTCGACCACACGCGCTCGACCGGGGCGCTCAGGTCGACCACCACCGTCTCCCAGGTGGCCGGCCCGAACCCGGCCGGGCCGAGGATCTCGTCGAGCCCCTCGCGCGTGCGGGTCCGCCGGTCGCCCATCGGCGGGATGCGGTGCTCCGCCGGGGCCGACTCGACCAGCGGCCGGAGCAGGTCCAGGAACACCTGGTAGCCCTCGCCGCCCGCGGCCCCGCCGCCGACCGCGCAAGCGAGCGTGCCACCGGGGACGAGCACCCTGGCGATCTCCGTGGCGACCCGCTCGATCTCGCCCATCAGCATCAGCGCCATGTGCGAGACGCACGCGTCGAAACTGTTGTCGGCGAAGGGAAGCTCCTGCGCGCGGCCCTCCAGCAACCTGGCCTCGGCCAGTGCCGGTCGCCGCCGCGCCAGGGCGAGCGAGTCGGGAGAGATGTCGATCCCGGTGAGCTCCCTCCCGGTGGCCGCGAGCAGCTCCAGCAGCGCGCCGTCCCCGCAGCCGAGGTCGAGCACGCGTCCGGCGCCTGCGACCCGGGAGGCGAGAACCTGGTAGCTGGACCGGTTGTCCGGTGTTCGCCCGTCGCCGAAAGCCTCCGACGTCGCTGCCGGGTGGTTGGCGTGAAACGCCTTCAGAAACGCTTCCTGCGCTGAGGTCGCCATGTCTCCCTCTCTACCCGGCGGCGGTGTGACGAGCGCAATGATCGGGCCGTGCAACGCGCCGCGCCCGCCCGTCGATGCCCTTCATGACGTGACTATGCGGTGGGGGTAGTGGTGGGTCTGTCCTTTCGGGCGCTTCGGGTTCTGCGCGGGGACTCCGCCGACCGGCGCGAGCTGGAGCGAGCGGCGATCATGCCGAGCATGCTCCACGGCCCCGAGATCCCCGACGACGCGTCGGTGCACCAGGTGCTCGACCTCGCCCTGCGCATCGGCGAACTGCAGATGGCCAGCGGGGCGGGCGCCGCCGACGTCACCTCGACGATGCTCGCGGTCACCGGCGCGCTCGGCATGCCCAGCTGCGAGGTCGACGTGATCTTCACGTCGATCACCATCTGCTGCCACCGGGGCTACACCGCCGCCCCGGTCACCGCGACCCGCGTGGTCCGCTCGCGCAGCATGGACTACACCCGCCTCGCCGGGGTGGAGCGGCTGGTCCGCCGGATCACCAGGGGTGAGCTGACCACCGAGCAGGCCAGGGTGGTGCTGGACGAGCTCAGCTCCGCGCCGCACCCGTACCCGCGCTGGGCGGCCACCCTCGCCTGGTCCGGGATGGCGGCCGCGGTGGCGGTGCTGCTCGGCGGCGGGCTGCTGCTGACCGCGATCGCCGCGCTGACCACCGCGGTGATCGACCGGATCGGGCGGCTGGTCAACCGGATCGCGCTGCCGTTCTTCTTCCAGCAGGTGATCGGCGGCGCCCTGGCCACCGGGATCGCGCTGGGGGTGAACGCGCTGCAGGACAGCCTCGGCGCGGTGCGGCCCTCGCTGGTGATCGCGGCGGGCATCGTGGTGCTGCTGTCCGGGCTGTCGCTGGTCGGCGCCGTGCAGGACGCGATCACCGGCTACAACGTCACCGCGGCCGGGCGGGCCATGGAGATCACCCTGATGACCGTGGGGCTGATCATCGGCGTGGTGCTGGTGCTCAAGCTCGGCGTGGCCATCGGCTCCCCGCTCACCGTGGGCGAGCCGATCCCGCCGGTGCTCGCCCACCTGCCCGCCATGATCGCGGCGGGCGCGGCCACCTCGTTCTGCTTCGCGCTGGCCAGCTACGCCACCCTGCGCACGCTGTTCCTGGCCGGGCTCGCCGGGGCCGCGGGCATGGCCAGCTACGGCGCGCTGGTGCTGCTGGGCGTCGACGTGATCATCGCCTCCGCGGGCGCCGCCGCGCTCGTCGGTTTCACCGGCGGCGTGGTCTCCCGGCGGCTGAAGGTGACGCCGCTGGCCATCGCGGTCTCCGGCATCACCCCGCTGCTGCCCGGCCTCACCACCTACCAGGCGCTGTTCAAGCTGACCGTGGAGCAGGACGTGCCCGGCGGGATGCAGGCGCTGTTCCTGGCGCTGGGCATCGGGCTGGCGCTGGCCGCGGGCGTGGTGCTCGGCGAGTACCTGGCGCAGCCGGTGCGCACCGGGCTGAGCAGGCTGGAGCGCAAGCTCGCCGGTCCGCGCTTCAGCGGTCCCCTGCGGTAGGCCCGTCGCGGGGAGTGACCCGGCGGAGCTGCCCGGACGTGGCCAGCTAGCCTTGACGGGCTCTAGCACCTGACCAAGGAGAAGCACTCCCGTGATGCGCACGCACGAGGCCGGAAGTCTCCGCGCCGAGCATGCAGGCCAGACCGTCACCCTCACCGGCTGGGTGGCGCGGCGTCGCGATCACGGCGGGGTGATCTTCATCGATCTGCGGGACGCCTCGGGCGTCGTGCAGGTGGTCTTCCGCGAGGGCGAGATGGCGACGCGCGCGCACCGGCTGCGCGCCGAGTTCTGCCTGCGGATCGTCGGCACCGTCGAGGTCCGCCCCGAGGGCAACGAGAACACCGAGATCCCCACCGGCGCCATCGAGATCACCACCAGCGACCTGGAGGTGCTCAGCGAGTCCGCGCCGCTGCCCTTCCCGCTCGACGACCACGTCGAGGCGGGCGAGGAGGTCCGGCTGCGGCACCGCTACCTGGACCTGCGCCGCTCCGGCCCGGCCCGCGCGCTGCGGATGCGCAGCGAGGTCAACCGCATCGCCAGAAACGTGTTGCACGACAACAAGTTCGTGGAGATCGAGACCCCGACGCTGACCCGCTCCACCCCCGAGGGCGCGCGCGACTTCCTGGTGCCCGCGCGGTTGCAGCCCGGCTCCTGGTACGCGCTGCCCCAGTCGCCGCAGCTGTTCAAGCAGCTGCTGATGGTCGGCGGCATGGAGCGGTACTACCAGATCGCCCGCTGCTACCGGGACGAGGACTTCCGCGCCGACCGGCAGCCGGAGTTCACCCAGCTCGACATCGAGATGAGCTTCGTCGACCAGGACGACGTCATCGCGCTGGGCGAGAGCGTGATCTCCGCGCTGTGGAAGGAGCTCGCCGACCACGAGATCCCGCTGCCCGTCCCGCGGATCAGCTACGCCGACGCCATGGCGCGCTACGGCAGCGACAAGCCGGACCTGCGCTTCGACGTCGAGCTCACCGAGCTGACCGAGTACTTCGCCGACACCCCGTTCCGGGTCTTCCAGGCGCCCTACGTCGGCTGCGTGGTCATGCCGGGCGGCGCGAGCCAGCCGCGCAAGAAGCTGGACGCGTGGCAGGAGTGGGCCAAGCAGCGCGGCGCCAAGGGCCTGGCCTACGTGCTGGTGACCGAGGACGGCACGCTCGGCGGCCCGATCGCCAAGAACCTCAGCGAGGCCGAGCGCGAGGGCCTTGCCAAGGCCGCTGGCGCCTCCGCCGGTGACTGCATCTTCTTCGCAGCCGGTCAGCCCGGCGACGCCCGCGCCCTGCTCGGCGCGGCCCGGGTGGAGATCGCGCACCGCTGCGGCCTGATCGACCCGGACGCGTGGGCCTTCGCCTGGGTGGTGGACTTCCCGCTGTTCGAGTCCGCCGCCGACAGCGACGACGTCGCGGTGGGCTCCGGCAAGTGGACCGCGCTGCACCACGCGTTCACCTCGCCGACCCCGGACTGCATCGACACCTTCGAGCAGGACCCGGGCGCGGCCAAGGCCTACGCCTACGACATGGTCTGCAACGGCAACGAGATCGGTGGCGGCTCGATTCGTATCCACCGCGCCGACGTGCAGAAGCGCGTGTTCGAGGTGATGGGCCTGACCGAGGAGGAGTCGCAGGAGAAGTTCGGCTTCCTGCTCGACGCCTTCAAGTACGGCGCGCCCCCGCACGGCGGCATCGCCTACGGCTGGGACCGCATCTGCATGCTGCTGGCCGGGGCCGACTCGCTGCGCGACGTCATCGCCTTCCCCAAGTCCGGTGGCGGTTTCGACCCGCTGACCTCCGCGCCCGCGCCGATCACGGCGTTGCAGCGCAAGGAGGCGGGGGTGGACTTCAAGCCCAAGCCCGTCGAGGCCAAGGAGGGCGCGGGCGGCTGACCCGTGCTCCATCTCCGGATCGTCTGCCCGCCGGAGCGCACCGAGGCCGTCCTCGGTGTGCTCCGCGCGGAGCAGGGCGCGACCCACCTGGTGTTGTTGCCCGGTGCCGGGCTGGACCCGGCCGGCGACGTCGTCGAGGCCGACGTGGCGCGGGAGGCCGCCGACGACGTGCTCGCCCAGCTGTGCGCGTTGCGGCTCGACCACGACGGCGCGATCACGATGGAGACCATCGACACCGCGCTGTCGGACGCCGCCGACCGCGCGGAGGCCCGAGCACCCGGTGACGGGGCGGACGCGGTGGTGTGGGACGAGCTGATCTCCCGCTCCGGTGAGGAGTCCCGGCTCAACGTCACCTTCCAGTCCTTCATGGTCATCGCGTGCCTGCTGGCCGCGGTCGGCGTGGTCACCGACTCGCCGGTCACGATCGTCGGCGCGATGGTCGTCGGCCCCGAGTTCGGCCCGCTCGCCGCGGTCGCGGTGGGCCTGGTCCGTCGGCGGTGGGATCTCGTCCGCAGGGCCGCGCTCGCCGTCGGCGTGGGTTTCCCGCTCGCCATGCTGGTGACCGCGGGCGCCTCGGCGTTGGGCGAAATGGGTGGATTGTTCGACCGTGAAGTGTTCAATGGCGCCAAGCACCAGGTGGATTTCGTCTACCAGGTGGGACCGTTCTCGTTGATCGTCGCGCTGCTGGCGGGCGCGGCCGGGATGCTCGCTCTGACGTCGGCGAAGTCCGCCGCGCTGGTCGGGGTGTTCATCTCGGTCACCACCGTGCCCGCCGCGGGGTACGCGGCGGTCGCCGCCGTCCTCGGCAACTGGGACAAGGCGTTGTCGTCCACGGCGCAGCTCGCGGTCAACCTCGTGGGCATCGTGGTCGCGGCGACGCTGGTGTTGTGGTTTCGGTACAGGCAGAGCAGGTCCGGCCAGGGCGGCGAGCACCGTCGCCCGCTGGCAGCCGGGTGATCATCGGAACGTCGTCACCTCGTCACCCGTTGCCCGAGTGACGAGACGATGCGGAAACGTCATCCTTGAGATGTTTGGGTAGCGATCCCAGGAGGTATCACCGTGGCCGTGTCGCTCGACGGTGGTGCGCGTTTGCCGGAGTGTAACCAGATCATGTCGGAACGTACTGAGTGGCAGGGGTAGGTTCGGTGACGATGAGCGTGGACATCACCACCGGCCTGGCGGCCGCGCACGATGTCGCGGACACCGAGGCGGCGACCACGGTGGCCGCGGCCGAGTCGGTGCTGAGCCGCCGCTTCGGCGCGCCCGTCCGGCTCGACGCCGACGAGGACCTCGGGGGCAGCGACCGGTCGGTCGTGCTCCGGGTGCGCGTCGCGGAGACGCCGTTCTCGCTGCCGAGAACCATGGTGGTCAAGCACTACCGGGAGCACGACCGCGAGCGGGCCGGGTCCACCAGACCCGATCCCTTCGCGCACGAGGCCGCGAGCAGTCAACTGTTCACCGCGCTGTCCGCGCCGGAGCGGGTCAGCCCCGAGCTGATGGCGCACGGCGTGGCCGAGCGCGTCCTCGTCATGGAGGACCTCGGCCGCGCGCCGACGCTGGCGGACAAGCTGCTCGCCGACGACCCGCGCGCCGCGGAGAGCTCGCTGCTGGCCTGGGCCCGCGCGCTGGGCAGGCTGCACGCCACCACGGCGGGCCGCGAAGCGGACTTCGACGCCTTGATGCGGCGCCTTGGCGAACGTTCGTGGAAGGACCCGATCGCCCAGGAGGCGCGGGTCGCCTTCGCCGAGCTGCCAGAGCTGCTGGCCGAAGCCCTTGGGGTGCAACGGAACCCGGACGCCGAGGCGCACGCGAGCGGCACCGCCCACCTGTTGGAGGGCACCCGGTACCGGGCGTTCAGCCCCTCGGACGTGTGCCCGGACAACAACCTGGTCACCAGCAAGGGCGTGCGGTTCCTGGACTTCGAGTGGGGCTGCATGCGCGACATCGCGCTGGACGCGGCCTACCTGCGGGTGCCGTTCCCGTCCTGCTGGTGCTCGTTCTCGCTGCCGCCCGGCATGACCGAGGCGATGCTGGCGGCGTGGCGCGCCGAGGTCAGCGTGGTGTGGCCGGACCTGGACAACGACGCGGTGCTGCTGCCGAGGCTGCTGGACGCCCAGGTGCTGTGGGTGTGGCTGTCCACGTGGTGGCTGCTGCCGCGCACCACCGAGCAGGACCGTCCGATCGACCCGAACATGATCTCGCCGTGCCGCAGCGCCGCGCTCGCCGACCGGTGGCGCCGCCTGCACATCGACGCGGTGGCCTGCGGCCGGATCGCGGTCGCCGAGCACGCCAAGTCGGTGTCGGAGGCGATCGTGGCGCGCTTCGGCGCGGAGGCCGAGCGGCTGCCGCTGTACCCCGCTTTCCGCTAGATTTCCGCCGGGCTGCCGTCGATCACCTCGGAGCAGGTGATCGACGTCGCGGTGCGCGACGGGCTGGAGGGCTGGCCGGTCCGCCGCCGAGGTGGGGGGTGGCGGGAGTGGTTCGGCGCGCCGCACCACCCCGGCACCGCCAGGCGGGTCGTCGTCCTCGGGCCGGTGCGGGAGATCATCGACGAGGCTGTCGAGGTGCCACGCGCTGTCGGGTTCGGTGACGATCTACAGCTGTCCGGCCGCCACCGATGGGGACGTCATCTACGGCCGCGGCCCACGGCCTGATCGTCGGCGGGCTCCAGGACGGCTACGACAACCAGGTTGGCGAAGGGGCGCTCCGGCAGCGCATCGCCATCGCGGGGGTGCGCCTCTCCGACGCGCCCGTTGCCGTGCTGGCCGAGGTGACCGCGTTCACCGATCCGGAGGCGAGGCGGCCTACCAGGACGCCGTCGCCAGGCTGACGCGGGGCATCGACTGTCCACAGTGGTCGGTGTGAACCAGGTCCTGGTGATCGACGGCAGCGCAGCGTGGCACGCACGAGGAGCTGATGGCGCGGCCGGGCCGTTACCCCGAGATGGGGCGGCGCAGCTCCGCGACCGCGACTGGCAGGTCCTCGTGGGGGCTGGCCGGATCGGTGTCTTCCCGGTCTTCTCGTCTCGTCACCCCGCCGATGCGGCTTCGCCTCCGGGCCTCGCGCCGCCCACGTGGGCTCCGGTCAGGTCCCACGTCCGGACTGGCAGGGCCCCTCGGAGCGCGTGCCGATCAGTGCACCGCCGTGCGAGGGTGGCTTTCGCCCGCGCCGGGGACCCCCCGATTCCAGGATCGGGGACCGCGTGGAGGGGCGGCAAGCCCGGGAGCGGGGGTGGGCGGAGTTCCACTCAGGCGGCAGATCAGGTCCGCGCGATGGCGCTGGCGTGGTTAGGGTGCTCGGCATGGCTCTGCTCGATCGCGTGTTGCTGGGACCCGGTCCGTCCAACCCGTACCCGGAGGCGACGCTCGCCTTGGGCGCGCCGTTGCTGGGGCACCTGGATCCCGAGTTCCTGAGGGTGCTCGACGAGACCTGCGCGCGGCTGCGCACGGTCTGGGGCACGGCGAACCGGCGGACGCTGCCGCTGTCGGGAACCGGGTCCATCGGCATGGAGGCCGCTTTCGCCAACACCGTCCGCAGGGGCGACGTCGCGGTGATCGCGGTCAACGGCCTGTTCGGTGAGCGGATGTGCGATGTCGCCGGGCGCTACGGCGCCGAGGTCGTGCGGGTGGACCACGAGTGGGGGCAGCCCGTCGACGTGCAGCGGGTTCTCGACGCGCACCCGTCGCCGCGCCTGGTCGCCGCCGTGCACGCGGAGACCTCGACCGGCGTGCGCAGTGACATCGGGGCGCTGGCCGCCGCGGTCCGCGCTCGGGACGAGCGCGTGCTGGTGATCGCCGACTGCGTGACCTCGCTCGCCGGGTCGCCCGTGCTGGTCGACGAGTGGGGAGTGGACATCGCCTACTCCGGGACGCAGAAGTGCGTCGGCGTCGCCCCCGGGCTCGCGCCGTTCACCGTCTCCGAGCGGGCGTGGGCGCGGCGGGTTCCGCACCCGCCGACCTGGTACCTCGACCTCGGCCTGATCGGGGACTACGTCAGCGGGGGCGCGGGTGGTGGCCGGACCTACCACCACACCGCGCCGGTGGCGATGATCGCCTCGCTGCACGCCGGGCTCGGCCGCGTGCTGGAGGAGGGGCTGCCCGAGGTCTTCGAGCGGCACCGCCTCGTCGGAACAGCACTTCAGGACGGCCTTGAGGACATGGGCCTCAAGCTGTTCGCCGCCGAGGGACACCGGCTGCCCCAGCTGACCTCGGTCTGGGTGCCCGACGGCGTGGACTCCGCCGCGGTGCGCAAGCGCCTGCTGGAGGAGTTCGGCGTCGAGATCGGCGCGGGGGCCAAGGAGTTCGCCGCGACCGTGTGGCGGATCGGGCTCATGGGCCACAACGCCCGCATGGACCGGGTCGAGCTGCTGCTCGGGGCATTGCGCAAGGTGCTCTAGCAGGTGAAGACGAGCTCGTCGGAGTAGCGCGGTCCAGCGTCGGTGTCGCCGAGGTAGAACCGCGTGGCCACGCTGCGCTCACCGAGGTCGAACACCGAGCGCCACAGGGTTCTGATCGGGTAGTGCGGGTCGGTGTCCGGGGCGTAGGAGACGTCGTCGAGCGCCGCACGCACTCCCGGTCCGGACATGGCGGCCTTGGTGCTGTGGCTGAGCTTGCGGTAGCGCTCGTAGGTCCGCATCGTCTCGGCGTTGTCGGCCGGCAGGTCCTCCGGGTCGGGATGCCGGTTCAGCAGGTGGTTGGTGACGCACAGCGCGCCGCCGTCGCCGGCGGTGATGTGCTCGTCGCCGCCCGCGCCGCGCTCCCACACGAAGCAGTCCCCGCTCGCGTCGGCGACCAGGTAGTGCAGCGGGGTGCCCAGGTCGTACTGCTTGGCGTCCAGCAGCGCCGCCTTGGCCTCGGCCACCGTGGCGCAGGTGTCCAGGAGGAAGCGCGGCAGCTGGATGCTGGAGAGCCCGACCTGCGGTCCCGCCGCGACCGGCTCGCCGGCGTTCTCCGCGTCGGCGATCAGCAGCACCACGGCGAGCCCGTGCTCGTTCACGCCGTCCATGCACCCGTCCAGGGTGTCCATGGTGATCACGGTGGTTGCCGGGCCGGTGGTGGGCCTGCTGCGCACCACGTACGGCCGGGAGGCCATCGGCGGCTGACCGCCCTTCGCCTCGCCGCCGCTCAGCAACGCGAACAGGTCGGCCGCGCTGGTGGTGAAGAAGTCGTAGTTGCGCCCGAGCAGCCCCCGTCGCTCCTCGGTGAGGCCCGGCGGGCAGTACGTGGCTGAGCAGCCGGAGCCGCCAGGCACACCGGTCAGACCGTCCACATAGTACTCATCGGCCTCGAAGTCCAGTCCCAGCGCGGAAGCCGCGCCGCGCATCCGCTCGTGGTGCTGCGGCCAGTTCCGCTCGAACCACAGCCGCCGCGCTCGCGCCTTCTCCCGGTCCGCGGGCTCCGGGCGCCAGCCGTACGCCCGTGCCGCCTCCCGCGCGAGCACGCGGCCGATCTCCACCTGGTCGCCGTCGACGGTCAGCTCGCGGACGACCATGAAGTCCGCGTCGCTGCCCGCGACGGTCTCGTTGCGCACACCCATCTCAGTTCTCCTTGCTGTTTCGCCACATCGGCCGGATCGAGGGCCCGTCGGGCAACGTGATCACTTCTCCGGTCAGCCGGAACCCGTGGCGCTCGTACAGCGGAACGTTCCGCGCCGAGCTGGCCTCCAGGTACACCGGCACGCCTTCGGCGTCGGCCCGCCCCAGCCGCTCCGCGAGCAGCCTGCTGCCGAGCCCTTGGCCCTGCTTTCCTTGAGCCACACCGAGAAACGCCAGGTACAGGTGGTCTTCTCCGGTGGGGTGGCTGCGCGTCAACGCTTCCACGAGCACCCGCAGCCGCTCCGGCAGCTCGACCTCCGGCCCCGGCGTGCTCACTCCGCCAGCCTCGACCGGAAGCCAGACCGCGGCGGCCCCCTCGTCGAGCACCGCCAGCTCTCCCGCGGCGGCCGACTCCTCAGCCAGGGGGGCGAACACGAACGCCGCGGAGCTCCGCCGTGCCTGCTCCGGGCCGGGGAACAGCCACCGCACGACCGGATCCTCGACGAAGGCATCGCAGAGGATCCCGGTCGCGTTCTGCGTACGCTGTATCGACGTCATGGGGCAACTGTGCGGAAGCGGGTCGAGAAAGTGCAACGAAACCACGGTGTTCAGTGGCAAAGTCCCAGGTCGACCAGGCAAGGTGTACTAGTACACTCGCCGAGTGACCCCGCCGTACCGGCGCATCGCCGCCGAGATCAGGAGCCGCATCGAGGCCGGTGAGCTGCGCCCCGGCGACCGCGTTCCGTCGACCAGGGCGGTGACGCGCGAGTGGGGCGTTGCCATGGCCACCGCCGCCAAGGCGCTCGACCTGCTCAGGCAGGAGGGCCTGGTCGAGGCACATCCGGGCGCGGGAACCGTTGTGCGCGCGACGAGTCCGAAGCCGCGCCGGTCACCGCCCGCGGACCAGACGCTGACCCGGTTCCGCATCACCACGACCGCCATCCGCGTCGCCGACGCCGAGGGGCTCGACGCGGTGTCCATGCGCAGGCTCGCCGCCGAGTTGGCGGTCGGCCCGATGTCGCTGTACCGGCACATCGCGGGCAAGGACGAGCTCGTGCACCTGATGCTGCGCCAGGTCTTCCGCACCCGTCCGCTGCCCGACCCGCCGCCGCCGACGTGGCGGGAGCGCCTCAGCGCCGTGTGCCGGTTGCAGTGGTCGCTCTACCGCGCGCACCCGTGGCTGGCGGAGCTGATCTCCGTGACCCGCCCGCTGCTCATCCCCGAGGCGATGATCCACACCGAGTGGACGCTCCAGGCGTTGCGGGGCCTGGGTCTGTCGTCGGAGGAGCAGAACCGCGAAGCGTTGACGCTGCCCGCTTTCGTGCGCGGTCTCGCCCTGTCCCGCGCGGCGGAGCTGACCGCCGTCCGGGAGAGCGGCCTGACCTCGGCCCAGTGGTGGCTGGCCCAGCAGGCGGAGGTGCACGCCCTGTTCGCCTCCGGCAGGTTCCCCTGCCTGGCGGCGATGCGCGGTGTCCCCGGTGACAACCTGGACGTGCTGTTCGAGCACGCCCTGACGCGTCACCTGTCCGGAATCGAGTCCAGGCTCCGCGCGCCGTAGTCGCCGATCCCCTTCTCCAGCAGGTCGAAGGCGTCGTCGATGACGCGCACCTGGCGGCGCCGGACCTCGGCGACCGGGACGCCGTCGAGCATCTGGTCCACGGCGACCTCGAAGATCGAGATGACCGTCGCGGCGACCTGCGCGGCGACCAGCCAGGTCCGCAGCGGATCGGCCGAGTCCGGGTCCAGCGCCTTGACCAGCGCCGCGCGGATCTCCGCGCCCTGCTCGTGCATCCGGCTCACCAGCGCCGGGCTGGCCCGCAGCACCCGCCAGAACACGATCACGCCCTCGAAGGCGCCGGAGAGCGGGTGGTTCGCGGCGAGCAGCTCCTGCTGCTGGCGCCGCAGCGCCGCCGCGACCGACTCCCCCGGCTGCCGCTGGGTGATGGCCCGCTCCAGGTCGGCGACGCGGTCGGCGTGCCGGTCCAGGAACAGGTCCTCCTTGCGGGGGAAGTAGTTGAACACCGTCATCTTGGAGACCTTGGCCGCCTCGGCGACCTCCGCGACCGTGACGTTGTCGAAGCCCCGCGCCATGAACAGCCCGGTCGCCACGTCGGAGATGTGCTTGCGAGTCTCCTGCTTCTTCAGCTCGCGCAACCCTTGCTTGGTCATGGGAAAATCTTATACCGGACATTAAGATTGACTCGGTATAACTTTTGCCGTCAGGATCGGGCCCATGAGCTACGACGTGGTGGTGTCCGGAGCCGGGCCGGTCGGCCTGATGCTGGCCTGCGAGCTGCGGCTGGCCGGGGTGCGCGTGCTGGTGCTGGAGCGGCTGACCGAGATCGACCCGACCATCAAGGCGGGCGCGATCAACCTGGCCAGCGGCGGCGCGTTCCACCGGCGCGGCCTGCTCGGCGAGCTCCAGGAGCGGCACCGCGCCCGGCTCGCCGGGGCCATGCCGCACCTGGCGCGGATGCCGTCGAGCCGGATCGCCGGCCACTTCGCCGGGATCATGCTCTCAATGGACGTGGCCGACCTCGACGAGCCCGCCTTCGAGTCGACCGCGCCGCTGGCCGGGGCGGCCGTGGTGGCGCAGCAGGCGATCGAGGAGATCCTGGGGCAGCGCGCGGCGGAGCTCGGTGCCGACGTGCGGCGCGGGGTCGAGGTGACCGGGTTCGACGCCGACGACGATGGGGTGACCGTGCGCTTCGCGGGAGAGCGCGTGCGCGCGAGCTGGCTGGTCGGCTGCGACGGCGGCCGCAGCACCGTGCGCAAGCAGTGCGGGTTCGACTTCCCGGGAACCGACCCGGCTGTCACCGGGCGGCAGGCGATGGTGGAGATGTCCGGGGCCGAGGAGCTCAAGCCCGGGTGGAACCGCACTGGCACTGGCATCTACGTGCACGGACCGATTCCCGGGCGGGTGCTCACCGTGGAGTACGACGGGCCGCCTGCCGACCGGGACGCGCCGATCACCGCCGCCGAGATCGAGGGCAGCCTGCGCCGCACCTCCGGCGTCGACGTCACCGTCCACAGTGTCCAGACGGCGACCCGGTTCACCGACAACGCCAGGCAGGTGAGCACCTACCGGCGCGGTCGGGTGCTGCTCGCGGGCGACGCGGCGCACGTGCACTCGCCGTTCGGCGGGCAGGGGCTCAACCTCGGCATCGGCGACGCGATGAACCTCGGGTGGAAGCTCGCCGCGACGGTCAACGGCTGGGCTCCCGAGGGGCTGCTCGACACCTACACCACCGAGCGCCACCCGATCGGCGCCTGGGTGCTGGAGTGGACTCGGGCGCAGATCGCCTTGATGCGCAACGACTTCCGCACCAATGCGCTCGCCGGGGTGATGGCCGACCTGCTGGCCACCCGGGACGGCACGACGTACCTGCTGAAGAAGCTCTCCGGTGTCCTGCACCGCTATGACCTCGGCGACGGGCACGAGCTGCTGGGCCTCGCCGTGCCGGACCTCGGCCTCAGCGACGACAGCACCGTCGCGGCGCACGGCGTGGACGGGAAGGCGGTGGTGTTCGACCTCGCCGACTCGGCGGAACTCCGAGCTGTGGCAGGGGAATGGGGTGACCGGGTGCGCGTCGTGACGGCGAAGGCCGTGCGCCGTCCGGAGCTCACCGGGCTCTTCGTGCGGCCGGACGGCCATGTCGCGTGGGCGTCGTCGGACGGTGCGCCCGACGGGCTGAGGGAGGCGCTGTCCTCCTGGCTGGGGACACCGCCTCCCTCCCGGCCTCACGCGGTGCTGACCTCCTCGACGCGCTGAGTGCCGTTGCGGACCCGGAAGGACTTCGCGTGGTGCGCGGCGCTGTCCGGGTCGGTGCGGTCGGCCAGGAAGTACCAGTCCATCCGCACCGCCGACGGCGTCACGTCCAGCACGGCCGCTCCGTGCGAGTCGTACTCGACCCACTTGATGTGCCGGTTGAGCCCGCACAACGCCTTCTCCGCGACCACGGCGGCGGTGCGCGGCGGCACGTGGAGGACGTCGTCGATGTTGTCGGAGGTGACCGACGGGCACACCAGCTCGGTGGCCAGCGAAGGGCTCACCGGGTAGAGCCCGGCGTCGGCGGGGACGTCGCACGCCCACGACGAGTGCACGTCGCCGGTGAGGAACACGGTGTTGGTGACCTTGTTCTGCGCCAAGGCTTTCAGCACCTTGCGGCGGTCGGCGGTGTAGCCGTCCCACTGGTCGGTGAACACCGTCCCGCCCTCCGAGGGCAGCCCCAGCAGCGACAGCAGCGGCCCCAGGATGGTCGACGGCAGCGGCGGGATGAGCGTCGGCGTGATCATGACCGGGTTGCCGACCAGCTTCCACCGCGCCGTCGAGGAGACCAGGCCGTCGACCAGCCAGGTCAGCTGCTCCGCGCCCGCCACAGACCGGTTCGGGTCGTCAACCTCACCGGATAACACCTTCACCTGCTTGGACCGGTGGGAACGCAGGTCCAACATGGCGAGGTCGACGAGGTTGCCGAAGCGCAGCCTGCGGTAGAGCCGGTCGCCGGTGTTGCGGACGGGCATCCACTCGAAGTACGCGCGGCGGGCGGCGGCGCGGCGGGTCGCCCAGTCGCCCTCGGTCTTCGGGTCGTGGTTGCCCGCTCCGCCGGACCAGGTGTCGTTGGCGACCTCGTGGTCGTCCCACGTGATCACCCACGGCGCCGCGGCGTGCAACCGGCGCAGGTGCGGGTCGGTCTTGTACTGGGCGTGCCGCTGCCGGTAGTCCGCCAGGGTGAGCGCCTCGCGTGGCGGGACGTGCGGGCGGACGGCGTAGCCGACCGGGAACTCGCCGGGCCCGTACTCGTAGAGGTAGTCGCCGAGGTGCACGACCAGGTCCAGGTCGCCGCGCTCGGCGAGGTGGCGGTAGGCGGCGAAGTGCCCCGCCTGCCAGTTGGCGCAGGACACCACGCCGAAGCGCAGGTGGCTCACGTCCGCGTTCGCCGTGGGCGCGGTCCTGGTGGTCCCGGCGTCGGAAACGGCTCCGTTGAGCGAGAACCGGTAGTGGTAGGTGCTCGCCGGGGACAATCCGGTCGCGTCGACCTTGACCGTGTGGTCGCGCCCCGGCCCGGTCGCGACCGTGCCACTGGTGACCACCTGGGCGAACGCCGCGTCCGTCGCGACCTCCCAGCGCACGTTGACGTCGGGTCCGGCCCCGGAGCCGGGTAACGACTCCGGGGTCGGGGTCACGCGGGTCCACAACAGCACCGTGGTGGGCAACGGGTCACCCGAGGCCACGCCGTGCTGGAAGACCTCGTGGGCGGTGCGCGTGGCGGTGGCGGTCGCGGGCAGCGCGGTGAGGGTGGCCGTGCCGACCGCGGCGCCCGTCGCGCGCAGCAGGGTCCGCCGATCCAGAGGAAGATTCATGTTTCTGACCCTGGGGCAACCGTGCCGCGAGCGGAAGCCCGCCGATCAGTTATTCGTCAGCTGTTCGCGTCGGCTCTCCCGCGAGTGGTGGTCCCACCCGCGATGTGGTCAGCCGAGCCGTACCGGTTCGCGCGTCACCAACGCGGTCAGCTCCTGCCGCGCGGCGTTCGGCTTGCTGCGCCGCATCCCCGCGTCCACGCACCGCCGCACCACCTGCGGCTGCTCCCGCCACAGCCGGAAACCCCGGCGCAGCAGCACCGGGACCGGCTTGCGCGCCTCGGAGACGTCGCGCACGAACCGCCGTGCGGCGGTCAGCGACGCCGACGGCGTCAGCACGAGCGCGTCGGCGAGCACCCCGGCCTCGCGGCAGCTGTCGACGACCCGGTCGGCGAACAGGCCCTCGGCGATGAACAGCGGCGAGTCCGCCACCGCCACGGTGCGCTCGCCGGAGCGGCAGTCGTTGCCGATGTCGTAGACCGGCGCCCGCACGCTGCCCGACTCGGCCAGCTCGGTGATCGCGGCGACCGCGCCATCGGCGTTCCACGCCCGCGGGTGGTCCCAGTCCACGGCCCCACCGGCGTCGCGGGGGAGCAGCGGGTCGCTGCCCTCGCGGTAGAAGTCGTCCAGCCGCAGCACGGGCCAGCCCAGATGGGCGGCGAGGGTGGACTTCCCGGAGCCGGACGGACCGGCCAGCAACACGACGCGCGCGCGAAGGGAGGGTGAGGACACGGGGAACAAGTCTCGCATGTCGCCGAGGTCTCTGGGTACCGCCGTCCCGGCTGCTCCCCGGCGGGCGGTGTCAGGGGTGACGGGTAGCGTCGCACGCGTGGACGACGCACTCTTCGACGGCGGACTCTTCGGTCAGGAGGTGGCCGAGAAGGCCGAGGAACAGATCGCCGCGAACGCGCCCCTCGCCGTGCGGATGCGGCCGAGGTCGCTGGACGAGGTGGTGGGGCAGCAGCACCTGCTCGGGCCGGGGGCACCGCTGCGCAGGCTGGTCGAGGGCGCCGCTCCCGCGTCGGTGTTGCTCTACGGCCCGCCCGGCACCGGCAAGACCACGCTGGCGACCCTGGTCTCCCGCGCCACCGGACGGCGGTTCGTCGCGCTCTCCGCGTTGTCGGCGGGGGTGAAGGAGGTGCGGGCGGTCATCGAGGAGGCCCGTCGCCGCCTCGGCCGGGCCGCCGAGTCCACGGTGCTGTTCATCGACGAGGTGCACCGGTTCTCCAAGACGCAACAGGACGCGCTGCTCGGCGCGGTGGAGGACCGGGTCGTGCTGCTCGTCGCCGCCACAACGGAGAACCCGTTCTTCTCGGTGGTCTCCCCGTTGCTCTCCCGGTCGCTCGTGCTCCAGCTGCGGTCGCTGACCGACGACGACGTGCGGGCCGTCGTGCGCAGGGCGGTCGAGGACGAGCGCGGTCTCGGCGGGTCGCCCGTCCTCGCGAAGGACGCGGAGGACCACCTGGTGCGGCTCGCGGCCGGGGACGCCCGGCGGGCGCTGACCGCGCTGGAGGCCGCTGCGGAGTCCGCCAGCTCCACCGGCTCGGCCGAGATCGACCTCGCCACGCTGGAGTCCACTGTGGACAAGGCGGCGGTGCGCTACGACCGCGACGGCGACCAGCACTACGACGTGATCAGCGCGTTCATCAAGTCCATCCGCGGCTCCGATCCCGACGCCGCGCTGCACTACCTGGCGCGGATGATCGAGGCGGGCGAGGACCCGCGCTTCATCGCCCGCCGCCTCGTGGTGCACGCCAGCGAGGACATCGGCATGGCCGACCCCACCGCGTTGCAGGCGGCCGTCGCCGCGGCGCAGGCGGTGCAGCTGATCGGGCTGCCGGAGGGGCGGTTGGCCCTGGCCCAAGCGACGATCCACCTCGCGACCGCCCCGAAGTCCAACGCGGTGATAGCGGGCATCGACGAAGCGTTGCGCGACGTCCGCAAGGGCGCGGTCGGCCCGGTCCCACCGCACCTGCGCGACGGGCACTACAAGGGCGCGGAACGCTTGGGCCACGCGCAGGACTACCGCTACCCGCACGACGCGCCCGGTGGGGTGCTGGCGCAGCAGTACGCCCCCGACGAGCTCGTCGGCAAGGACTACTACAACCCCACCAACCACGGGGCCGAGCGCGTGCTCGCCGACCGGCTGCCCAAGCTGCGGCGGATGACCCGCGAAGGCTGAGCGCGAGGGCGGTCAGGTCATCGCGGAGCACTCGCGGTAGCCGAGCGCGCGGGTCGGCCCCGCCAGGAACAGCCCGAACCGCTCGCCGGTCGGCGCGAGCGCCCGCACGGCCGTGCACACCAGCTGCTGCACCGCCTCCTCGGGCAGCCCGACCACCGGGATCGGCACGGTCAGGGTCGTGCCGTTCAGGGTGGCCTTGCCCGAGGTGAACGGCAGCTTGGTCACCAGGCCCGCCGACCGCTCGGCCTCGGTCGGCCCGCCCAGCAGCAGCTCCACCGCCTGGGCGGGCCCGAGCGGCTGACCGGTCGCCCGGCTCGCGGGCTGCAGCTGCTCGCCGGAGAGGAAGTACAGCACCGCGCCCTCCCCGTTGGCGGGCAGGATCGGCGCCGGACCCGCGCGGACGATGTCCGTCGGCCGTACCCCGCACCCGGCGAGGAGGGCGAGCAGGAGCAGCACCGCCGCGCGCCTCATGCCAGCACCCCCGGCAGCCGCAGCAGGAACCGCGCGCCGCCGCCCGGCTGGTTGCCCGCCTCCAGCGTCCCGCCGTGCAGCCGCGCGTTCTCCGTCGCGATGGCCAGGCCGAGCCCGCTGCCCTCCGAGCGCGCCCGCGACGAGTCCGCCTTGTAGAAGCGGTCGAACACGTGCGGCAGCACCGACTCCGGCAGCCCGTCGCCGCCGTCGGTCACCTCGATCACCACGCCCGCGTCCTCCTGCCACAGCCGCATGGTGACCGGGGGAGCGCCGTGCCGCAGGGCGTTGCCGACCAGGTTGGCCAGCACGATGTCCAGCCGCCTGCGGTCCAGCCGCGCGACCAGCCCCTCCGGCAGCTCGGCCGCCACCTCCTCCTGCCAGCCGCGCGCGGCGAGGGTGTCCCGGACCGCCGTGGCCACGTCCCACTCGTCGAGCTCCAGGTCGGCGCGGCCCGCGTCGAAGCGCGAGATCTCCATCAGGTCCTGGACCAGGCGGGAGAGCTTGCGCGTCTCCCCGGCGACCAGCCGCGCGGCCACCGCGGAGTCCGGCGGCATCCGGTCGGTCTCCTGCTCCAGGATCTCGATCACCGCCGTCATCGCCGTCAGCGGCGTGCGCAGCTCGTGCGAGACGTCGGCGACGAAGCGCCGCGCGTCCGCCTCCATCCTGCGCAGCTCACCGACGTTGTGCTGCAACCGCGCCGCCGAGGAGTTGAAGGTGCTCGCCAGGTTGGCCAGCTCGTCGCCGCCGCGCACCCGCAACCGCGTGGTGAGCTGCCCGTCGGCGAGCTGCCGCGCGGCGACGTTGAGCTCCCGCACCGGACGCAGCACGCTGCGCGCGGCGAGCAACGCGATCACCACCGCGACCAGCAACGCGACCCCGCCGGTGGTCCACGCCCAGTGCGCCAGCTCGGAGATGTCGGCCTGCGAGCGCGCCAGGTCGAACTGCGCGTAGACCTCCAGACCGGTCGGTTCGACGGCGCCGACGCTGTTCTGGGTGCGCACGGTCATCCCGACCATCAGGAACGGCGCGGACTCGAACCACATGCCCCGCTGGAACAGCACGCGGTCGCTGTTGTGCACCGCGGTGCGGAACTCCTCGGGCAGCTCCTCCGTCGGCGGCCCGGACGTGGAGCGCAGGTCCCGGTAGAACACCGCGACGTAGCCGGTCAGCCTGCGCTGGAAGGCGTCAAGGTCGCGTTGGGTCGGCGGCAGCGGCACGGTCGCCGCGAACGTGCTGACCTGCGTGCGCAGCGTGTCCATCGCCCGGTCCTGCACGCCCTGGAGGATGGTGGTGCGCGCCGACAGGTAGCTCGCGCCGGTGGTTGCGATCACCGCGCCCAGCGCGACCACCGCGAAGGCGGCCACCAACCGCGGCCGCAGCCCGAACGACCAGCGCCTGCCCACCGCCGCCTACATCCGGTCGAACCGGTAGCCGAAGCCGCGCACCGTGCGCACGTGCCGCGGGCTGCTCGGATCGTCCTCGATCTTGGACCGCAACCGCTGCACGCACGCGTCGACCAGCCGCGAGTCGCCGAGGTAGTCGTGGTCCCACACCGCGCTCAGCAGCTGCTGGCGGGAGAGCACCCGGCCCGGCGTCCTGGTCAGCTCCAGCAGCAGCTTCAGCTCGGTCGGGGTGAGCGGCACCTGACGGCCGCCCTTGGTCACCACCAGCCCCGTGCGGTCCACCACCAGGTCGCCGAAGCGCTCGTCGCTGCTGTGCTGCTCGCTGGCGGCCCTGCGCAGCACCGCGCGGATCCTGGCGTCGAGCACCCTGGGCTCCACCGGTTTGACCACGTAGTCGTCCGCGCCCGCCTCCAACCCGGCGACCACGTCGAAGTCGTCGCTGCGCGCGGTGAGCATGATGATCGGCAGGTCGCCGTCGGCGCGGATCCTGCGGCAGGTCTCGAAGCCGTCGATGCCCGGCAGCATCAGGTCGACCACCACCAGGTCCGGGCGCTGCTCCCGGAGGAAGGCCAAGCCCTGCTCCCCGCTGTCGGCCACGTGCACGTCGTGCCCCTGCCTGCGCAGGGAGAGCTGGAGGGCCTCGCGGACGGCACGGTCGTCTTCCACCACCAGGACCATCGCCACTCAGCTGATTATCCCGGTTCGGCGCACCGGGCGTCGTGGCACCCCGTCTGTTGCAGAACCATGACAAACCCGGGACGGGACTCGGACACCGCGCCCGGACGATCGGACCCATGGCCACCAGCGACGAAGCACCGAGGAGAACCTGGCCGCTTCCCGTCGCGGGCGCTCTCGGCAGTGTGATCGCCCTCGGCGTGACCTACCTCGCGTACGTGCACACCGAAACCGGCCAGCGCGCGGAGAACGGCGCCGTGCACCAGGCCCAGACCGCGGGCGTCGCCGACCCCGCGTTCTCCGCCCTGCTCAAGGGCGGTGCCGGAACCGTCCTGCTCGCCTCGGTCGCCGTGCTCGCGCTCGTCGTGGGCGTGGTCCGGGCCCGTCTCGCCGGAGCGCTCGCCGTCCTCGGCGTGATCGGCGGCTCGGTCGGGCTGACCGAGCTGCTCAAGGTCTCCGTGCTCGACCGCCCCGACCTCTACGACACCTCGGTCGCCGGGCACAACAGCTTCCCCAGCGGCCACGTGACCGCCGCGATGTCGGTGCTGGTGGCGTTCGCGCTGGTCAGCCCGCGCAAGGTGCGCCCGCTGGTGCTCGGCGGCGGGTCGGTGGCGGTCGCCGCGGTCGCCATCGCCACGGTCGCGCTCGGCTGGCACCGGCTCAGTGACACCCTCGGTGGCTGCCTCGTGCCCGCCGTGCTCGGCTGCCTCGTCGCGACCTGGCTGGGCCGCACCCGCGCCCACCCGCACCCGGCCTGGTTCGTCGCCGCGCTGGTGGTGCCCTCGATCGTGCCGATCGCCGGCCGCCTCGCGCTGGGCTCGGCGACCTCCTTCGCGGAGCGGCTGGACACCTCGATCATGCTCGCCGGGGCCGGCGCGCCGGCCGTGGCGATCGCGCTGGTCGCCCTCCTGCACGGAGTGGACCTCGCGAAAGCGGTGAATGCCACACCGGCGGAGCGGGAGGAGAGCGAACCGCGAGGTCGTCACCACCTCGGTGACCGGTGGATCACTGGTCGTCACAGCATGGACGCCAGTGGTGCCTGACCGTTCGGCTAGTGTGGAGTTGTTGCGCGCCAACGGTCTTGCGCGTCCTGATCATCCCAGAGGAGAACAGCCCACATGCGAACAACGCTGACCTTGTTGGTCACGCTTCTCATCGCGGTGGGCGCGCTGTTCTACATCGGGCCGACGACACCGGTTCCGGGTGTGGCCTACGTCGAGCTGGTCAACGTCACCGGGGACGACACGGGCCCGACGTGCCCGCTGGACCAGCGCTACGTCGACGAGGCCCCGCGCGGCCTGCGCGACGACGTCCTCGCCGCCTGGAACACGTTGAAGGCCAAGGCGGCCGCGGAGGGCGTCTCGATGTGCCTCAACGACGGCAAGCGCAGCAGCCAGCAGCAGCAGGCGGAGTTCGACGGCGCGGTCCGCCGCTTCGGCTCGGCGGAGCAGGCCAGCAAGTACGTGCTCACGCCGGAGGCGTCCAACCACGTCAAGGGCATCGCCGCGGACATCCAGCCGCTGGCCTCGGCGTCGTGGGTGGAGCGCGGCAACGGCAAGTTCGGCTGGTGCAGGCGCTACCAGAACGAGCCGTGGCACTTCGAGTACGACCCGTCCTACGTCAACGGCTGCCCGCCGATGTTGCCCAACGCGCTCGCCTCGCGGTGATCGTTCTGGCTACGCCGTGCCGCTGTTCGGGCTAAGTTCTGCTGCCATGAACACCGTCCACATCGCCGCCAGCGAGGACTACCGGCGTGCCCGCGCCGAGCTGCTGGCCGCCGAGGAGGAGCTGCGCGCCGCGGCCGCCAGGGTCACCGCGCTGCGCGCCACGCTCCCGCCCGGCCCGGAGGTCGACGCCTCCTCCCCGCTGACCACCGCGGGCGGCAAACCGATCACCCTGGACGACGTCTTCGGGGACCACCGCACGCTCGTCGGCTTCCACCTGCCCTTCGACGCCGACCACGACGAGCCGGAGGAGGCGGGCGCCCGCGCCGTGGACGCGCTCGACGTCCAGGTGCCGTGGCTGCGCGACCGCACCGCGCTCGCGGTGTTCGCCCCGGCCCCGCCGCACCGCCTCGCCCAGCTGGCCGACCACCGCGGCTGGCGGTGGATCGTCCCGATCTCCACCCAGCCGGGCGAGCTCTCCGACCGCCTCGGCATCCGCGGGGACGACGGGCTCGACGCCGCGGTCACGGTCTTCGTCCGCGAGGGGGCGGTGACCCGCGTCCACTGGCACGGCCCCGCCGAGCTCACCGCGCCGCTGCTGGATCTCCTGCCTGGGGACTGACCCGCCGGGGACGCGGCACGTGCTGCGTGTGCCGCGTCGTCCCGGTGGTGTTCATGATCCGGTCGAGCAGGAGCATCAGGGTCTGTCGAAGCATCTGCGTCGGCGAGATCTTCTCCGCGTCGACGAGGCCGGGCACAGGACGACAGCGCACGCGGCCGCGTCAGCTCCCCGAACGGGTTGACATCGCAACAATCGCCTCTGTCGAATGGCATGTGTTCACATTCTCGCAATGACGTGAAGGTCAATGCGGCAAGGCGTGAGGTCAAGCACGCGCCCCGGCCCGTCAAGCGTGCGAACTGCATCAAGGGCGCCAGTATGAATTCTCTTCAGAAGAGTGAGTGTGCTCGGTCGTCAATCGCGGACGTGGCACGTGAAAGCAATCACAATCAATCGTGGTCGGGTATCCCTGACCCCTACTGTCATTGCTCTCGCTTTATCCATAATTCGCTCTGAGGAGAATTGTGAATAGTATTTCCCGCATTGGTGTGGTCGGAGCCGCGCTGGCGGCGGTGGCCGCCGGTGTCGCGGCCCCGGGCATCGCCGAAGCGAGCGCTGATGCCTGCAAGAACTCGATCAGCCTCGCGTCGCTGACGGCATCGAACTCGGGCAAGCGGCTGTCCGTCACGGCGAACTGGAACCAGTGCTGGTCCGGTACGACCTACATCCAGTTCTGGGTGAGCCGCGGCGACGACAACGTCGGCGGTGACCACCTCGGCCCCGGCAACGTGAAGGCTGGACGTCACTCGAAGAAAGTGAACTTCGACGGGAACTGCAAGCCGGGGACCTACCACGTCTGGGTCGGGCTGTACAAGAACAACACCGACCTCGGAACGCCCAAGGCCGAGGCCACCAGCAACAAGATCAAGCTCACGTGCTGAACCGGTGTGGCGCCCGATTCCGGGCTGAAGGCTGAGACCCGAGCTCGGAAGCGGTAGCCACCGGCGCGCCTGGTAGTTCGCACCTGTGTTCGCCCCCGCCGAGTGGCACCGTCACTCGGCGGGGGCTGACCGTCACCAGCCGTCGGTGGGCGGGACCGCCACCACGGAGTGCATCGGGTTCGGGACCGTGCCCTTGGGGTGGATGGCGTGCCGGTACGACAGCTCCGCGTAGCCCGTCTGCAGCAGCCGGTCACCGTTGAGCGGGTAGCGCGCGAAGGTCGGCCCGAGCAGGTCGCCCGCGTCCATCCGGTCCGCCACGTCGGGGAACCGCCTGCGGTAGGCCTCGACCTCGCCGCGCACGATGCCCCACAGGCGCTCCTCCGGGAGGCCGTGGTGCTCCGCCAGGAGCGTCGACAGCGGGCGGAAGACGCCCACCAGCAGCGCGTCCACCAGGTACTGCCGCAGGATGCGCCAGGGCTTGCGGGGCAGCACGCGGTCGTGCGAGTCCGGCTCCGGGCCGCGCTCGGCCACCGACTCCACCGACACGTTCACGTCGTCGATCAGGTCCTTGAGCACCGCCCGCGTCGGCAGGCCGTCCGCCCCGCTGACGATCAGCACGTTCTCGCCGTGCGGGTTCACCGTGATCCCGTAGCGGTAGAGCACGTGCAGCAGCGGCCGCAGCAGCACCCGTGCCAGCGCCGCGAACCACGCCTCGGCGTCGCCGCCGGAGCGGGCGATGTACTCGCTCACCAACGGGCGGCCCGTCGGATCGACGTGCAGCAGGGCGGCCAGCGACCAGGACCGCTCGTCCGCGCCCACGACGGGATCGACCGGCTCACGCCAGATGCAGCCCAGGGTCTCCAGCCAGGTGTACGGCGCTCCATCCACTGTGGACAGATGGGGGTGCCGGACGGTGACCGAGGCGACCTCGCCCAGCATCACCGTGCCCCACTCGGCCAGCAGCTTGTCGGAGCTCCACAGCCCACGCAGCCACTGGGTGACCACCGGTGCCGCCAACGTGCAGTGCGGAGGGATGCCGCGCCACACGGCGGTGTTGAGGATGCGCAGGGGGAGCTTGACCTGCAACCGGTTCGGACTGTCCACATTGCACATCGTCCGGATGGACTGGGTCGGCCGGTAGTGGTCGGCCGCCTCGCCGAGCACCACGATGCGGTCGGTGGCCAGCTCCGGCGCCCACAGTGTGCGGAGCACGTGGTCCAGCTGCCACGGGTGCACCGGCAGCCACACGTAGGCGTCGGGGTCGAGGCCGCGGTCGGTGATCACCTTGGCGAACTCCGCGCGGGTGTGCTCGTCGAGCTCCTGCTCCAGCACGACGTGCTCGGAAAGCCTTGGCGTGCCGCGGAACTCGGCGAGCCCGCGGTGCACGGCGATCCACGGGAGCCGGATGCGCTTGCGGGCCTCCGGAGCGTAGACGGCCTGGTCCGCCGCGGAGAAGCCGACACGGCCCTTGTTCGCCACCAGCCACGGGTGGCCGGTGAGGTGGCCGTCCAGTTCCGCGTGCCCGAGGTCGGCCAGCTCCGCCGAGGGCACCGCTGTGCGCGTCATCGCCACGTCGGCGGTCAGCGTCGAGGTGACCTCGTTGAGGTAGTTGGCCAAAGTGGACGGATGGATGCCGACACCCGGAGCCGCGTCGGTGAAGAACTGCTGGACGTCCTCGGCCCGTTGGGCGATGTCGTCGCCGAGGATGCCCGACGCGGCCCTGGTGATCGAGGCCGGGTCGACCCGCCAGCCGCCGAACGCGGCCCGCTTCGCGGTGAAGACGTAACGGGCACCGGGGAAGCGCAGTTCGTGGGACTCGGGGGCCTCCAGCGCGACCGGCTCCAGGATGCCCTCGAAGGACAGCTCGCCGATCGCCTTGGCCAGCAGCGCGGTCGAGCACTGCCGCCACAGTTCGCGGTCGCTGGTCACGCGGTGCCTCCCGGAACGGCGAAGCTGGTGTACGCGGTGTTCTTGGGCAGCCGGTACAGCTCCCGCCCGCTCGCCGAGTTGAGGATCGTGGCGTTGCGGAACGCGCCGATGCCCAGGTCCGGCGCGGCGACACCGTGGCTGTGCAGGTCCGCGTTGGACACGTACACGCGGCCGGTGACCGCCGGGTCGAGCTCGATGGAGTGGTCGAGGGCGACCCGGTAGCGGCCCTTCTCGTCGCGCCGCACCAGCTCCTCCATCGGCCGCAGGAACGCGGGCTTGCGCTGCGCGTAGCCGGTCGCGGCGACCACCAGGTCGGTCACGTGCTCGAAGGTCCTGCCGGTGTCGCGGTGGCGGCAGGTCAGCACCGCGCGGCCGGAAGAGTCTACAGTGGACCCTTCGATCGCGACGCCGTTGCGCAGCTCCACGTCGGCCAGTCCTGGAACCAGGTCGCGCTGGTAGAGCACGTCGTGGATGGCCTCAAGGGTCTCGGTGGAGATGCCCTTGTAGTGCCGCCACTGCTCCGCCACCAGCTCGTCGCGCTTGGACTGCGGCAGGTCGTGGAAGTAGTGGATGTAGGCAGGAGTGGTCATCTCCAGCACGAGCTTGGTGTAGTCCAGCGGCGCGAAGGACACCGTTCTGGTCAGCCAGCTCACCGCGCCACCGCCGGAGGCGTTGCGGCGCAACAGGTCCAGCGCCACCTCGGCGCCGGACTGGCCCGAGCCGACCACCGTCACCCGGCCGGCCGCCTCGATGTCGGCGGTGCGGTGCAGGTAGTCGGCGGTGTGCAGCAGCTTCTCGCCGGGAAGCGCGGCGAGCGACTCCGGCACTCTCGGCTCGGTGCCGACGCCGAGCACGAGGTCCTTGGCCCGCATGGTCGACCGGCTGCCGTCCGCGTGCACCACGTGCACCGTGAACAAGCTCGCCGCCGCGTCCCACCGGACCGCCTCGACACGGTGCGACCAGCGCACCGACGGCAGCCTCGACGCGGCCCAGCGCAGGTAGTGCTCGTACTCCCGGCGCGTCGGGTGGAACTGCTCGCGCACGTAGAACGGGTACATGCGGTCGGTGTCGTGCAGGTAGGACAGGAACGACAGCGGGTGCGTCGGCGCGACCAGGCTCACCAGGTCTGCGAGGAAGCTCACCTGGAGCATGGCGTCGTCGAACATCAGGCCGGGGTGCCAGCGGAACTCCGTCCGCGACTCCAGCACCACCACGTCCAGCTCGTCCACAGTGGACGCCAATGCGGCGAGACCGAGGTTGAACGGTCCCGCGCCGATCGCGATGACGTCGTGTTTGCTCTCGACCTGCTCGGTCACGGCAAGTCCTCCTCGGTTCGTGGGTAGACAAGCAACGCGGCCGTCTTGTTGGGCAGGGTGACCTCACCCCGGTGGTGGAAACCCCCGCTGCGCAGTGCACGGATCGCGGGCACGTTGCGGACGTCGGGTTCGAGCACCACGCGGGTGCAGCTCTCGTCGGCGGCCAGCAAAGCCTTGGCCAGCAACGGCATCGTTGTGCTCGCGACGCCGCGTCCGGTCCACTTCGGGTCACCGATGGCCAGGTGCACGCCCACGTCGTGCGGGCGCGAGCCGTACGCCGCGGCGAGCTGGTCGCGGACCACGCGGTAGATCTCCACATACACCACCGGCTCGCCGTCCTTCAGCAGGAAGCACGGCCGCGAGTGGTCGCCGGAGAGCTGACCGGTCAGCTCCTCCCGCCACTTGTCCTTCGGCCAGTCCTGCTTCCAGAACCGCGACACGTGCGGCTCGTTCATCCAGCGGTGCACCAGGTCCAGGTCGTCCCCGTCCGGTGAGACCTGGCGCAGTGTCCAGTCGCCGGTGAGGACGGGAAGTATCGGAGCGGGGATCACGGGGCCACCACCTGCGGTCACGATGTCGCCTCAGCGGAGGGGAGTACTTCGGCGAGCGGGTTCGGCATGTCCAGGTACACCGACTGCGCGTCCAGCGGAGCGAGCACCTCGTCGATGCCGTGCAGGCGGGTGAGCAGGTTCCCCTTGCCGGGCAAGGTGTCCGCGCTCAGCCACCGGGTCGCGAGGCGGTCGCCGTCCGGCCCGGCGTCGGCCAGTGCGGGCAGGGCGGCGGTGAGCCGACCGGCCATGACCGACAGCAGCTCGCGCTCGTCGGCGAGCCCGTCGACGCCGAGGCAGCCGATGATCGCCAGCGCCTGGTTGCGCAGCAGGTAGTAGGAAAGGCGTTCGTCCACAATGGAGTCATCGACCACCGCGAGGGTCGACTCCGTGATCTTCAGCCGCTCCAGCAGAGCGGGCAGGTGCGAGGACGCCAGGTAGTAGCCCTGGTTGTCGCGGAACGCCGAGCCCGCGACCCCGCCGGTGGCGTCCAGGCGCACCAGGGTGTTCTGCTGGTGGGCTTCAAGCCCGATGCCGGTCGAGGAGTACAGGTGCAGCATCGGCACCAGCACGCGGTCGGTGTAGTCGGCGACCCACTGCTGCGCTGCCCCGGACCCCTTGCCCGCGACGATCTCGCCGAGCATGCTGCGTCCCATCCCCGGGCGCGGGGCGACCAGGCCCGCAAGGCAGCGGTAGTCGGTGACGTCGGCGGGAACCTCGCGCACCGCCACGTCCAGGCCCGTGACCTCCGGCCCCTCGGCGCGACCGGGCTCGTCGACCGCGATCCACGCGGGGTCCCGCACGATGGAGAAGCCGGGGAAGGCGTCGTAGGTCGACGCGGTGTGCCCGGCGTCGATCAGCCGGTTGATCTCCAAGCCCCGCTTGAGTTCCGTGCGGGTGGACTCCCGTCGCGAGTTGGTGATCCGCAGCCCGAGCGAGAGCTTCAGCATCACCGGGGCGTCAGCGCGGTAGACCGTCCGCAGGCTGGAGCTCGCGAACCACTCCGGCCCCAGCTCACCCAGCGGCTGCAGCAGGCCGGACTCGACGAGGGCCTTGATCCTGGGGCGCCGCACCAGGCTCTGCGCCTGCCACGGGTGCGCCGGGATCAGCACGCGGCCGTCGGTCGGGCCGCCTTCGGCCAGGTCGGCCAACAGCCGCACGGTGTCCCGCCCGCCGAGCGAAGGCGCGCCCGCGACGGCGTCGTGCGAGACCACCGACGGATCGGCGGCGAACCAGGACAGCCGGAACTTCCCGCGCAGCTCCGCCGCGTAGGCCCTGGCCTCGTCCGGGTGCACGCCGTCGCGGCTCTTCGGAGCCGGGTGCTGGAGGTGGCCCAGCAGCAACGCCTGCTCCGCGTCGAGGAACGCGTCGACACCCGGCGGGGGAGCGGTCTCGGCGCGGCGGTGCGCCACGAACTCGGTCATCCGCCGCACGGACTCCGCGGTCCGCTCGACGAGGTCCGCGACCTCGCCGGTCGGCACCCCGCCGGTGCGGGCGCCACCGCGCGCGGCGGCCTCGGTCGCGATCAGGTTCACCGCGAGCACCGGGTCGGCGGGGGACAGCTCACCGCCGTCGGCGCGGCGAACGCGCACCGGGGCGAACCGGTGCCAACCGGTCGGCGACCGGTGCGTCACCTCGGTGACCAGCGCGAGACCGGAGGACGGCAGCTCGACCGAGAGCGGACCGGGCAGCACCTCCACTCCGGTCTCCTGCAACCAGCACCGCAGCAGCGCTTCGAGGTGCGCGTGCTCGGCCGTCGCTCTGGCGTCCGGCTGGTGAAGTGGATCGGCTTGGGACACAACGGCTTCAGTGGTGGTGGTCATGCTGCGCCCTCCTGGTGCGCGTCAGCGTCGGTTCGGGTACAAGGCCGTGTCGCGAGCTCCCGACCAGTGGTGACCACCAAGTCGAGCAGCGCGTCAATGTCGGCGACACCGGCGTTCGGGTTGAGCAGCGTGAACTTCAGGCAGGTCACCGACGGGGCCCCCGGCCCGTCGACGAAGGCGGAGGTCCGGCCGAGCAGCGCCCGGCCCGACCGCAGCAGCTCCCGCCGCAGCGTGCCGTTCAGCTCGTCGAGGCACGCCTCTGCGGCGGTGCCGCGGTAGCGGAACACCACGGTCGTGAGGTTCGCGCCCGCGACCAGCTCCAGCTCCGGGTCGCCAAGAATGCGCGTTTCGGCGTGCCGTGCGAGGTCGTGGCAGGTATCCAGCATCCGGCCGAGGCCCTCGCGCCCGTAGGCGAGAAGGGTCGTCGCGACCTTGACCGCGTCGGGTCTGCGGGTGGTCTGCAGGCTCACGCCGAGCAGCCCGTCGTAGCCCTGCTCGCCGTCGTCGGCCGGGTTGAGGTAGTCGACCTGGCGCTCCAGCGAGGAGAACGCCGTTCCGTCGGAGACCAGCAGCACGCTCGCCGCCGACGGCTGCCAGCCGATCTTGTGCAGGTCCACGGTGATCGAGTCGGCCAGCTCAAGGCCGGCCACCCGAGGGGCGAGCCGGTCGGAGAACAGGGCGCCGAAGCCGTAGGCCGCGTCGGCGTGGAACCACATGCCGTGCTCACGGGCGATCTCGGCGATCTCGGGCAACGGGTCGACGGAACCGAAGTCGGTGGTGCCCGCCGTCGCCACCACCGCCAACGGGATCTCCCCGGAGTCGAGCTCCGCCAGCATCTCGACCAGCGCGTCCGGCCGCATCCTGCGGTCGGCGTCCACCGGCACCGCGCGCACCGCGGACTCGCCGAGGCCGAGCACCGCGCACGCCCGGTGCGTGGAGAAGTGCGCCAGCTCCGAGCAGAACACCACCGGAGTGCCGAGCGCGGCCACCCCGTCCGCCCGGACGTCGACGCCGAGCCTGCGCGCGACCGAGTCCCTGGCGAACATGACCGCCATCAGGTTGGACAGCGAGCCGCCCGGCGTGAGCACGCCGTCGGCCTCCGCGCCGAACCCGGCCAGCCCGGCCAGCGCCGCGACCAGCCAGCGCTCCACCGCGATCCCGGCGGGGCCGGAGTCGTAGGTGTCCTGGGAGGCGTTGCTCGCCCCGGCCAGCGCGTCGGCGGCCACCGCGACCGCGAGCGGCGGCGGCTGGAGGTGCGCGGCGGCGAACGGGTGGGTCAGGTTGATGCCCTGCTCCACCAGCAGCTTCGCCACGCGGTGCAGCGCGGCGTCCGCGCCGATCCCGGTGGCGGGCACCACCGCGGGGCCGAGTCTGCTGGTCACCGCGCCCAGCACGTCGTGCGGGGCGCCCGCGGGCAGCGGGCCCGCCGGGCGTTGCGCGGCCTGGGCCCCGCCGACGGCGCGCGCGAGCGCGTCCGCCACCTCGGTGAGGCCGTCGCCGGTTCCTGCCAGGGGAATGGTCGCGGTAGAGCGTGGACGAGGCGGCGCCTCGGCAGCCGGCAACACAGCACCTCCGAAAGATGACAACGCAGAGCGACAGGGCGGACTAGGCCATTGAGGTTAGGCAAGGCATAGTTAGGCAAGCCTTACCCAAGTGGTGGCGGGTTCACGTGTCAACCGCTGAGTGAGGCACGCCGCTTTCCCCGTTTTCGGGGAGTACCCGGCGCGCGCCGCCACCGCACGCCCCGAATGAGGGCGCGATCACCGCGCGGTAGCCTGTCCGGGCACTTGACACCGGTCCCGGTGTCGCACTTGACGACCACCGACTTCCCCAGGAGGGCACGTGTCACCAGGGCAGATCGCCGCGCTGATCGCAGCGGGCGCCTTCGTGCTGCTGGTGCTGCTGCTGGCGGTTCCACTGATCAAGCTCGGCCGCACTCTCGACGAGGCCACCGTCGCGCTGCGCAAGGCCCACGAGAACAGCGACGACCTGTTCACCGGGGCCAACACCACGCTGAACCACGTGAACACCCAGCTGGAGCGCGTCGACGGGATCACCGCCAACGCCCGCGCGGTCAGCGGCAACGTCTCGGCGCTCACCTCGCTGTTCACCGCCACCCTCGGCGGTCCGCTGGTGAAGGCCGCCGCGCTGTCCTACGGCGTCAGCAAGGCCGTGCGCGCCCGCCGCCGCTCCACCGACGACAAGCCGGGCAAGCACTCCCGCCGCGGCCGCAAGTCCAGAGGCGGCCGTCGATGAAGCGGATGTTCTGGCTGGGCATCGGCGTGCTCACCGGCGTGGTGCTCTCCCGCAAGGCCAACACCAAGGCGCAGGGCTTCACCCCCGCCGGTGTCGCGGCCAACCTCGGCGACGCGATCAGCGAGCTGGCCGGGGCGGTCGGCGCGTTCGGCGCCGACGTGCGCGCGGGCATGAGCGAGCGCGAGGGCGAGCTCCGCGAGGTGGTCGATCGGGCCAACGATCCCGGTCGACGCCCGAGCTACAGTAGAGGCACGGACCGCGTCTCCCAGTCGAGGGAGCGCAGGAGCTGGGAAGCACCAGAGGACGGAACCGTGCAGCGGACCAGGCGAGCGCGCAAGGCGGGGAGCTGATCTCCCGCGCCTGCACAGCGCTGCACGCTCTCCGCCGTTCTGGCCCCCTTTCCGCTCTCTTTCCTCCGTAAGGACCCACCATGCAGACGCATGAGATCCGTCAGCGCTTTCTCGACCACTTCCAGCGGGCCGGTCACACCCTGGTGCCCAGCGCCCCGCTGATCCTGGACGACCCGAACCTGCTGTTCGTCAACGCCGGGATGGTCCAGTTCAAGCCGTACTTCCTCGGCGAGGCCCCGCCGCCGTACGCCACCGCCACCAGCGTGCAGAAGTGCGTGCGCACCGGCGACATCGACGAGGTCGGCAAGACCACCCGGCACAACACCTTCTTCCAGATGGCCGGGAACTTCTCCTTCGGCGACTACTTCAAGGAAGGAGCGATGACCCACGCCTGGCAGCTGCTGACCAGCTCCCAGGCCGACGGCGGCTACGGCTTCGACCCGGAGCGCCTGTGGGTCACCGTCTACCAGGACGACGACGAGGCCATCGAGCTCTGGAAGAAGGTCGCCGGCATCCCGGCCGAGCGCATCCAGCGCCGCGGCATGGTCGACAACTACTGGTCGATGGGCGTTCCCGGCCCGTGCGGCCCGTGCTCGGAGATCTACTTCGACCGTGGACCGGAGTTCGGGGTCGAGGGCGGCCCGGTCGCCGACGAGGACCGCTACCTGGAGATCTGGAACCTCGTCTTCATGCAGAACGAGCGGGGTGAGGGCGGGGCCAAGGACAACTACCCGATCCTCGGCCAGCTCCCGGCCAAGAACATCGACACCGGCATGGGCGTGGAGCGGGTGGCCTTCCTGCTCCAGGGCGTCGACAACGTCTACGAGACCGACCTGGTCCGCCCGGTGATCACCGCCGCCGAGAAGTTCTCCGGCCGCACCTACGGCACCGACCCGGCCGACGACGTGCGCTTCCGCGTGATCGCCGACCACGCCCGCAGCGGCGTCATGCTGGTCGCCGACGGTGTCACCCCCGGCAACGAGGCCCGCGGCTACGTGCTGCGCCGCCTGCTGCGCCGCATCGTCCGCTCCACCCGCCTGCTCGGCGTGCACGAGCCGGTGCTGGCCGAGTTCACCTCCGTGGTGCGCGACGCCATGGGCCCGTCCTACCCCGAGCTGGCCAGCGACTTCGACCGGATCGAGGCCGTGATGCGGACCGAGGAGGAGGCCTTCCTCGCCACGCTGACCTCCGGCTCGAAGATCTTCGACGTCGCCGCCGCCGAGACCGTGGCCGCCGGCAGCAGGCAGCTGGCCGGGGACAAGGCCTTCCAGCTGCACGACACCTTCGGCTTCCCGATCGACCTCACCCTGGAGATGGCCGCCGAACAGGGCCTCACCGTGGACGAGGAGGGCTTCCGCGGCCTGATGGCCGAGCAGCGGCAGCGGGCCAAGGCCGACGCCGCCGCCCGCAAGACCGGGCACGGCGACCTGACCGTCTACCGCTCGGTGCTCGAACAGCACGGCACCACGGAGTTCCTCGGCTACACCGACCTGGACTCCGACTCCCGCGTGGTCGGCCTGCTGGTCGGCGGCGTCCCGGTGACCAGCGCCGGCACCGGCACCGAGGTCGAGCTGTTCCTGAACCGCACCCCGTTCTACGCCGAGAGCGGTGGCCAGGTCGGCGACACCGGCGTGCTGGTCGGCGACAACGTGCAGATCTCCGTGACCGACGTGCAGAAGGCCGTTCCCGGCCTGTTCGTGCACAAGGCCAAGGTGCTCGCCGGTGAGGTCGCCGTCGACGACGTCATCCAGGCCCACGTGGACGAGGACCGCCGCGGCGCCGTCGAGCGCTCGCACTCGGCCACCCACCTGGTGCACGCCGCCGTCCGCTCCGCCTACGGCAAGCGCGCCGCCCAGGCCGGTTCGCTGAACTCGCCGGGGAGGATGCGCTTCGACTTCACCACGCCCGGCCCGGTGTCGGCCACCGTGCTCAGCGGGGTGGAGGAGGAGGTCAACGCCTACCTCCAGGACGACATCGAGGTGAAGTCCTTCACCACCACGATGGACAAGGCCCTGGAGCTCGGCGCCGTCGCCCTCTTCGGCGAGAAGTACGGCAACGAGGTCCGCGTCGTGGACATGGGGGAGTACTCCCGCGAGCTCTGCGGTGGCACCCACGTCAAGCGCATCGGCCAGCTCGGCATGGTCAAGCTGGTCGCCGACTCCTCGATCGGCTCCGGCGTGCACCGCGTCGAGGCCCTGGTCGGCATGGACGCCCTCCGGCACACCAGCAAGGAGCGGCTGCTGGTCACCCAGCTGGCCGACCAGCTGAAGGTGCCGACGCACGAGCTGCCCGAGCGCGTCTCCGGCATCCTCACCCGCCTGCGCGACGCCGAGCGGGAGATCGACCGGATGCGCGTGGCCGCCGTGCTCCAGTCCGCCGGTGACCTGGTGGGCAAGGGCCAGGACGTGCACGGCACCGTGCTCGTGGCCGAGCGGGTCCCCGACGGCGTCGGCGGCAACGATCTGCGCGCCCTCGCCACCGAGGTCCGCAACCGCCTCGGCGGCCGCTCCGGCGTTGTCGCCCTGTTCTCCGCCGAGCCCGGCAGCGGCAAGGTCAGCTTCGTGGTGGCCACGACGGCCGCCGCCAGGGACCTCAAGCTCAAGGCCGGCGACCTGGTGAAGAGCTTCCTGCCCGCCATCGACGGGCGCGGCGGCGGCAAGCCGGACATGGCCCAGGGCGGCGGCACGAACCACGCCGGGGTCGGCGAGGCCGCCACCGCGCTGCGCCGCGCCCTCGACGCCGCCGTGACGGCCTCGTGACCGACGCTCCGACCAGCCCCGACCGCCCCGGCCCGGACGATCCCGGACCGGGGCGGCGGCTCGGGGTGGACGTGGGCTCGGTCCGGGTCGGCATCGCGCTGAGCGATCCGGCTCCGGTGCTCGCCAGCCCGCTCGTTACCCTGGCTCGCGACGAGAAGACTGGCCGCGACGTCGACCAGCTCGTGGCGCTCGTCGCCGAACACGAGGTGGTCGAGGTGGTCGTTGGCCTGCCGCGCACCTTGGCGGGCCGGCACGGACCGGCCGCCGAGGCGGCGACGTCGTACGCGGGCGTGCTCGCGCGCCGACTGGCGCCGGTGCCCGTCCGGCTCTCCGACGAGCGGCTGACCACCGTCTCCGCAACACGAATGCTGTCCGACCGCGGGGTGCGCGGCAAGAAGCAGCGGAAGGTCATCGACCAGGCCGCCGCCGTGGAGATCCTCCAGGGCTGGATCGACCTGCGCGCCCGTACCCGACCTGCCACCCAGGAGGGTTAGCCAGTGAACGACCTGGATCTCTTCGACGAGGGCCCCGCCGAAGCCGCAGAGGCGGCGCCACGCGGGCGCCGCGGCCGCGGGAGCCGGGCCGAGAACGCCGAGGCGAACAAGCGCCGCCGGACCGTCTTGCTGGTCGGCGGCCTGGCCGCGGTGGTGATCCTGGGAGTCGGCGTCTGGTACGGCGTGAAGTCGCTGTTCGGCCTCACCAGCTACGAGGACTTCGAGGGCGCCGGCGAGTCCGACGTCGTGGTCAAGGTCGAGCCGGGCACCATCTCCCAGACCGGCCAGAGCCTGCTGGACGCCGGGGTCGTCGCCAGCGTGCGTGCCTACACCGCCGCCGCGGCGGAGAACGATGCCGCGAGCGCGGTGCAGCCCGGCTACTACGTGCTCAAGACCAAGATGTCGGGGGCCAACGCCATCGCGGGCCTGGTGCGCAAGAACGCCAGGGTCGGCGAGATGGAGATCCGCGGCGGTTTCCAGCTCGACGACGTGACCGTGGCCAGCGGCAAGACCAACCTGGGCATCATCTCGCTGATCGCCAAGGCCAGCTGCGCGGAGCTGAACGGCAAGAACACGTGCCTGACCCCGGAGCAGGTCCGCACCGCGATGGAGAAGGCCGACCTCAACGACATGGGCGTGCCCGAGTGGGCGCAGGCCGAGGCCGCCAGGACCACCGAGCCCCGCCGCCGGTTCGAGGGCCTGCTGATGCCCGGCAAGTACGACGTGAAGCCGGGCGAGAGCCCGGAGAACGTGCTGCGCGCGCTGCTGGCCACCTCCTCGGGCAGGCTGCAGGCGGCCGGGCTGCCCAAGGCGGCGGAGAAGACCGGGTTCAGCGCCTACCAGCTGCTGGTGATGGCCTCCCTGGTGGAGAAGGAAGCCGTCAAGGAGGACTTCGGCAAGATCGCGCAGGTGACCCGCAACCGCCTGGCCCAGGGCATGCGGCTGCAGTACGACTCCACCGTCAACTACCCGCTGGACCGGCCGAACATCCGCACCAACGGCTCCGACCGGGACAAGGCGGGCGCGTACAACACCTACGCGGTGCAGGGCCTGCCGCCGACCCCGATCGCCTCGCCGAGCGCGTTGGCGATCAGCAAGGCGGTCACCCCGGAGCCCAGCGACTACCTGTACTTCGTGCGCTGCGACAAGGAAGGCCGGTCCTGCTTCGGCAAGACCCTGGACGAGCACAAGGCCAACGTCCGCGAGGCCGAGGCCAGGGGCGCGTACTGATGGCCGACCGCAAGGCCGCGATCCTCGGTTCCCCCGTCGAGCACTCGCTGTCCCCGGTGCTGCACCGCGCCGCCTTCGACGCGCTCGGCCTGACCGGCTGGACCTACGACCGCGTCGAGTGCGACGCCGAGGCCCTGCCCGGTCTGGTCGGCGGGCTCGGGCCGGAGTGGGCAGGGCTGTCGGTGACCATGCCGGCCAAGCGCGCCGCGCTGGCGCTCGCCACGACCGTCACCCCGCGCGCCAGGATGGCGGGCGCGGCCAACACCCTGGTCCCGGTGGACGGCGGTTGGCGCGCCGACTGCACCGACGTGGACGGAGTGGTCGGAGCGCTGCGTGCCGCGGCGGGCTTCACCATCGCCGCCGGGCCCGCGGTGGTCCTCGGCGCGGGCGGCACCACGCAGGCCGCGCTGGTCGGGCTCGCTGAGCTGGGGGTGCGCCAGGTCCGGCTCGTGGTCCGCGACCCCGCGCGCGCCGTCGGGGCGCTGGAGTGCGCGCAGCGGCTTCGGCTCGCGGTCACCGTGGTGACCTGGGCCGATGTCGACCCGGCCAAGCTCGTCGACGGGTGCTCCGTGCTGATCAGCACGGTGCCGACCGCGGCGGTGGAGCCGTGGGTCACCGAGCTGGCGCAGGCGCCGAGCGTGCTGGACGTGGTCTACCACCCGTGGCCGACGCCGTTGGCGGCCGCGGCGCAGCAGGCGGGCAACCCGGTCGCGACCGGGTTGGACATGCTGCTGCACCAGGCGTTCGGCCAGTCCGAGCTGTTCACGGGCAGGGCGGCACCGCGCGAGGCCATGCGGTCCGCGCTGCGGGAGGCGACCGGCAACGTGCTGGAGCTGCCGCTCGGTTAGGTGGCGCGCACCGCCCTGGTGATCTCCGAGGACCATTTCATGATCACCACTAGCAGCGCGACCTCGCCGAGCACGAGCAGGCGCTCGGTGATGCCCACCGGGTTCGGCCCCGGGAACCAGTCGATCAGCGCGGGCTCCATCATCCCGAAGAAGCTCACGCCGAAGGCCGCCAGCATGACGAACCCGAACACGCCGAGCCGGGTGCTCAGCCGGGCGTAGCCGCCGAACTCCGGGTGCCCCCGGTACCGCTTGCCCAGCGCGATGCCCGCAACGGGCAGCCCGAGGAACGCGGCGACCGCGGCGAAGTTGTGCAGCATGCCGAACGGGGTGCGCTCGGTGCTCGTGGTGTCCATCGGCAGCACGCCGGCCATCAGCAGGCCGCCGCTCCAGATGCCCACGCACGTCCACGCGAGCGGGGAGTAGGGCGCCTCCCACCGGACCATCCCCGCGAGGAAGGCCAGTGAGCCGACGCCCAGTGCGACCAGCGCCCACATGTAGAGCTGGGACGACGGGCCGACACCGTAGGTGCTGATCGTCTGGGAGTAGGGGCTGGGAAACGGCTGGCTGTGCAGCACAGCCATCAGGACGCCCGAGACGCCCACGCCCACCCAGGCGACGGTGATCCCCATCCGGGGCGCCCGAGTCGCGGCGGGAGCGCCGGCGATGTTGAGATCCATGCCCCTGATCATCGCCCTGGCGCAACCGGGAGACATCGGCGTTTTCCCTGATATCCCCCGGAATGACGATCGATCGGTATACGACAGTGGGACCCGCCGAGCCGGCGGGTCCCACTGAGGTCGTGCCTGCTCGGGCGTCAGCCCTGGTCGAGGTCCGTCGCGATGATCGTGGCGATGGCCTCCAGAGCCGCCTCCGCGCCCTCGCCCTCGGCGCTGAGCACCACCTCGTCACCGTGCATCGCGCCCAGCGTCATCAGCCCGAGGACGCTGGCGGCCTCCACCGGGTCGCCGCCGTTCTTGCGGATGGTGACCGTGACCGGCTGCGCCGCGGCGGCCTTGGCGAGCAGTGCCGCCGGCCGTGCGTGCAGTCCGACCTGGGAGGCAACGGTGACCCGTCTTTCCGGCATTGCAAAGGTCCTTCCTGGGGGAGGTGCCAGCGCCTAGAGCTTGCTGGACTCGGCCTGCGGGTCCGCGCTCTCGTCCTCGCGGCCCGGTGTCTTCAGGTTCCACTTCTTGATCACGAACGTGAACAGGAAGTAGTAGACCACCGCGAAGGCGAGGCCGACGGGGATGATCAGCCACGGCTGGGTGGAGATGTTCCAGTTCAGCACGTAGTCGATGGCACCGGCGGAGAAGGTGAAGCCGGTGTGGATGCCCAGCGCGTTGACCACGATGAACGACACGCCGGTCAGCACCGCGTGCACCAGGAACAGCGGCCAGGCCACGAACAGGAAGGAGAACTCCAGCGGCTCGGTGACACCGGTGATGAACGCGGTCAGCGCGCCGGAGAGCATGATGCCGCCGACGATCTTGCGCTGCTCCGGCCGGGCCGTCCGCCAGATCGCCAGCGCCGCGGCGGGCAGGGCGAACATGAAGATCGGGAAGAAGCCGGTCATGAACGAGCCCGCGCTGGGATCGTGCGCCTTGATGAACCGGTTGAGGTCACCGTGCTGGCCGCCGAACTCGCCGAAGACGAACCACACGAACGAGTTGATGATGTGGTGCAGGCCGAACGGCAGCAGCAGCCGGTTGGCCACGCCGTAGGCGCCCGCCCCGACCAGGGTGCTGCCGGTGATCAGCTCGCCGAGCGAGGTCAGGCCCGCGTTGAACAGCGGGTAGATCAGGCCCATGACCACGCCGAGCGGGATCATCACCACCGCGACGGCCATCGGCACGAACCGCCTGCCGCCGAAGAACGCCAGGTACGGCGGCAGCTTGATCCGGTGGTAGCGCTGCCACATCCACGCGGTGAGGATGCCGGCGATCAGACCGGTGAGCACGCCGTAGGGCCAGTTGTTCGGCGGCGCGCCCTCCTTGCCCTCGGCAAGCGGGTTGAACACCAGGATGACCTTGGACAGCACCAGGAAGCCGACGACGGCGGCCAGCGCGGTGGAACCGTCGGCCTTCTTGGCGAAGCCGATGGCCACACCGACGGCGAACAGCAGCGGCAGGTAGTCGAAGAGCACACCACCCGCGCCGCCGATGACCGCGGCGACCTTCTCGAAGCCGCCGATGCCGCCCAGCAGGTCGTCCTGTCCGAGCCGCAGCAGCAGACCCGCCGCAGGCAGCGCGGCGATCGGCAGCATCAGGCTGCGGCCGATCCGTTGCAGTACCGCCAAACCCTTGATGTCACGACCGCCCGGGGTGGCGCTCATCTGGTACCTCCCTGCTGAGGGTGGGGATCGGAGCCAGGCAGGCTCCGGTCGAGTTGCATGGTCACCTGGTACAGATCGCCCCGGTACCAGGACGTCATGTCCTCCACGGGCACACCGGCGGCGGTGGAGATCCTGCGGAAGACCAGGACGGGACTGCCCGGCTTGACGCCGAGCAGCCGGGCGGTCGCCGGGTCGGCGGCGTCCGCCCACACGGTCTGGCGACCGTGGTCGAGCTGGACCCCGTACTCCCGCGCGAGCAGGCCGTACAGGGATCGGGTGAGGTCGTGCTCCAGCAGCCCCGGGACCTCGCGGGGGTGGTACCAGCCGCGTTCGACGGCCATGGGGGTGTCGTCGGCGCGGCGCAGCCGGAACAGCCAGTAGGCGCTCTCCTCGCGCTCCAGCCCCAGCGCGGCGGCGGTCGCCCCCGGCGGGACGAGCTCGCCGCTGTCGAGCACCTCGGTTGCCGGGGTCATCCCGCGCCTGCGGATGTCCTCGGTGAAGGAGGCCAGGTGCAGCTGCGCGTCCACCCTCGGCTTGGCGGTGAAGGTGCCCTTGCCCCGGACCCTGGTCAGCAGCCCGTCGGTGACGAGCTGGCTGATGGCCTCGCGCACGGTCAGCCGGGAGACGCCGTAGCGGGCGGCCAGCTCGCGCTCGGAGGGCACCGGGGTGCCCGGCGGCAGCTGGTCCTGGGCCAGCCTGCGCAGGATCTCGCGCAGCTGGGCGTGCTTGGGGGTCGGCCCTTCCAACAGCCGCCGGGCTGCGGGAGTCTCCGGGACCGGCACTGCTGACTCCCCTCGACTGTGATCCGGCCTCGAAACCACGCGGCCAGATTGGTACGGTCCGGTCTAAACCAGTTGCGGGGGAGGATGCTCCGGGGAGGAACGGGGTGTCAACCACCGTTATGGCTTCGTATCAGGCGTGGGAGCATCTGGCCCAACCACGTACGCCCTGCTCGCGGGGTGTCAGGCAAGGAGGACTTGAGTGGCTGACGACAAGGCCGAGGCGATCCTGGCGGCGCTGGGAGGAGCCTCGAACATCGACGACATTGAGGGCTGCATCACACGGCTGCGCTGCGAGCTGCACGACGGTTCCCTGGTCGACCAGGCCGCGCTGAAGGCGGCCGGCGCCCACGGCGTCATGCAGCAGGGCACCATCGTCCAGGTCGTTGTCGGGCCGGAGGCGGACAACATCGCCCAGGACATCCAGGACCTGCTGTGAGCCTGAGCGTGCAGTGCCCGGTCAAGGGCCGGGCCATCCCGATGAGCGAGGTGCCGGACCCGGTGTTCTCCGAGGCCATGGTCGGCCCGGGCATCGCGGTCGACCCGGAGCGCGCCGAGGCCGACGCGGTCGCTCCGGTGGACGGCACGGTGGTGACCCTGCACCCGCACGCCTTCGTGGTGCTCGCGCCCTCCGGCCAGGCCGTGCTGGTGCACCTGGGCATCGACACGGTGAAGCTGAAGGGTGCGGGCTTCACCCTGCACGTGGTCAAGGGCGAGACGGTCCGGGCGGGTCAGCGCATGATCACCTGGAACCCGGCGGAGGTCGAGCGGCAGGGCTACTCCCCGGTCTGCCCGATCGTCGCGGTCGAGGCGAAGCCGGACCAGTTGGCGGCGCTGCGCGAGTCCGACGCGGTCGAGCTCGGCGATCCGGTCTTCACCTGGGGCTCCTGAGCCCGATGACCGGTGCGGCGCGCGTCGTTGCGGGCGCCGCACCGGTTCTCACCTGATGATCGACACCATCGCGGTCTCGGCCTCGGTCAGCCTCTCGTCGCCCTGTCGCCGCACCCGCTCGTCGGGCTCGATGGCGCGGACGCACAGGCGCAAGAAGGACTCCGCGTCGGTCTCCACCCGTGCGGAGGGCTGGTCGAGACAGCCGCGATCGAGGACCCACTGGCCGTTGGCCCAGTCTCCACCGCAGTCTCCGGTGACGGTGTGGACCAGCGAACTGCCTTCTGGCGCAACGACATCGCGCAGCGAGTGGGCAGCCCCCGCGTCCAGCCGCGGTTCGTCGAGCGGAGGCGGTCACACCCCGAAGTGGGCCACCGTCGGCCACTCAGTTCCCCCGGGCACGCCGACACTGCTGCCGCAAGCCCGTTTCGCACTCACAACGGCAATGGCAGCGCCCTGAAAGCCGTGCGCCCGCCCACGGAGCTGTTCCGCTCGCAACCGTCGGCTGCTGTCGTGCCTCAGCTCCAGTCCCTCCTCGCGTTTTGTCACCTTGATGCGAGAAAAAGCGCTCTCACAGTGCAATAAGGTGACAAAACGCGAAATCCAGGGCTGGTCCACTGTGGACGGTTGGGCTCGTTGCCGCATGGGGGAACGGGGTGTGAGACGAACTCCCCCCAAGCCTCGTTCTGCCTTGCCGCGGAACAACAAGCGAACGCACCCTGAGGGCATGGAAATCCTCACTCCCGTTCTCGGAACGGTTCTCGGTCTCGTCGCCGGAGTGGCGACGGGAGCGGGAGCCAGGCTGCTGCTCGGCCGGCTCGACCGTGGTGTCATCGTGCGTCCGCCTTGGTGCGAGCTCGCCGTCGGTGGGTTGTGGGCGCTCGGCGGCGCCAGTGCGTTCGGTGGGGCCGTGCCGCTGTGGTGGTTGCCGGTGCAGCTCGCGGTGGCGTGGTTCACCGTGGCGTTGGTCGCCGTCGACGTCAGGCACAGACGGCTGCCGGACGCGCTGACGCTGCCCGCCTATCCGGTCGCGGGCTTGGTGCTGGCACCAGCCGTGCTGGCCGGGCCCGGACCACCGCTGGTGGGCCGTGCCGTTGGCGGGGCGGCTCTGTTCCTCGCCGTGCACCTGGTCGTGCGCGCGGTCTCACCGACCTCGCTGGGGGCGGGCGACGTGAAGCTCTCCGGCAGCCTCGGCGCGGTGGCGGCGTCGGTGTCGTGGGGCGCCCTGCCCGTGGTCGCGGTCGTCGCGGCGGTGATTACCGCCATAGTCGGTGCGCTGTCACGGCGCTTCTCTGGAGTGTGGGAAGGAGGTTCCGTGATCCCGCACGGGCCGGGATTGTTGCTGGCCACGCTGCTGGTCGTCGTCATCCCAGCCAGTGAGCAGCCGGTGCTCGTCCCCGGGGTTCCGCGGGGCTGAACCGCCGCGACATGGCAGGATCACGGCGTGTTGCGCTGGATCACCGCTGGAGAGTCGCACGGACCCGCCCTGGTCGCCGTGCTTGAGGGCTTGGTCGCCGGGGTCGAGATCACCACTGGTGATGTCGCGGGTCATTTGGCCAGGAGGCGTCTTGGCCACGGCCGTGGCGCCCGGATGAAGTTCGAGGCGGACGCGGTCACCTTCCTCGGTGGCGTCCGGCACGGGCGCACCCAGGGCGGCCCCGTCGCCGTGCAGGTCGCCAACAGCGAGTGGCCGCGCTGGGAGAAGGTGATGTCGCCCGACCCGGTCGACGCCGAGGAGCTCGCGGGCCTGGCCCGCAGCGCCCCGCTCACCCGGCCCCGGCCGGGGCACGCCGACCTCGCCGGCATGCAGAAGTACGGCTTCGACGACGCGCGTCCGGTGCTGGAGCGGGCGAGCGCGCGGGAGACCGCGGCGCGCACCGCCCTGGGCGCGGTGGCGCGGGCCTTCCTGCGGCAGACCCTCGGGGTCGAGGTCATCAGCCACGTCATCTCCATCGGCACCGTGCAGGCGCCCGCGGACGTCCTGCCGGGCCCGGAGGACCTCGAAGCGATCGACGCCAGCCCGGTGCGGGTCTTCGACGCCGGCGCGAGCGCGGCGATGGTGGCCGAGGTGGACGCGGCCAAGTCCGACGGCGACACCCTCGGCGGTGTTGTCGAGGTGCTGGCCTACGGGCTGCCGCCGGGTCTGGGCTCGCACGTGCACTGGGACCGCAGGCTCGATTCGCGGCTGGCCGGGGCGCTCATGGGCATCCAGGCGATCAAGGGCGTCGAGGTCGGCGACGGTTTCGAGACCGCGCGCAGGCGGGGCAGCCAGGCCCACGACGAGATCGACCGCGCCGACGGCGTGCTCGGCGTCAGCCGCCGGTCCAACCGGGCTGGCGGTGTGGAGGGCGGCATCACCAACGGCGAGCCCCTGCGGGTGCGCGCCGCGATGAAGCCGATCTCCACCGTGCCCCGCGCGCTGTCCACAGTGGACGTCGCGACCGGTGAGCCCGCCGTGGCGATCAGCCAGCGCTCCGACGCCTGCGCGGTTCCGGCCGCCGGGGTGGTCGCCGAGGCGATGGTGGCCCTGGTGCTCGCGGACGCGGTGCTGGAGAAGTTCGGCGGCGACTCGGTCACCGAGACCAAGCGCAACGCCGATGCGTACCTCGCGGCCCTGAAGGAGCGCTGGTGAGCGAGCCCTTCACCGCGGTGCCCATGACCGCGAACCGTCGAGCCCGCGAGGTGGCCCCGTGAGCCCGCGCGCAGTCGTCGTCGGCCCGCCCGGCGCCGGCAAGACCACCGTGGGCGGCCTGCTCGCGGAGAAGTGGGGCGTCGGCTTCCGCGACGTCGACGCCGACATCGTCGAGCGGGCGGGCAAGTCGATCAGCGACATCTTCACCGTCGACGGTGAGGCAGCGTTCCGCGAGATCGAGGAGCGCGCCGTCGCCGCCGCGGTCGCCGAGCACGACGGTGTGGTCGCGCTCGGCGGCGGAGCCGTGCTCTCCGAGCGCACCCGCGCGCTGCTCGCCGACCACGTCGTGGTCTTCCTCGGCGTGGGCATGGCCGAGGGGGTGCGGCGCACCGGGCTGTCCAGCGCCCGCCCGCTGCTGGCGGGGGTGAACCCGCGCGCCACCTTCAAGGCGCTGCTCGACGCGCGGCTGCCGCTCTACCGCGAGGTCGCCACCGTGGAGGTCAGCACCGACGCCCGTACCCCGCAGGAGGTCGTGGACGCGGCCATCGAAGCACTGGAAGGGACACGATGAGCGAACCGGTCCGCGTTCGCGTCAACACCGGCCAGCCCTACGACGTCGTCATCGGTCGGGGCCTGCTCGCCGAGATCCTGGACACCCTCAAGGGGGTCGCCACCGTCGCGATCCTGCACCAGCCGACGTTGACCACGACCGCCGAGAGCCTGCGCGAGGAGCTGGAGAAGGCGGGCGCATCGGCGCACCGCGTCGAGCTCCCCGACGCCGAGGACGGCAAGAACCTGGCCGTCGCCGGGTTCTGCTGGGACGTGCTCGGCCGCATCGGCATGGACCGCGGTGGTGTGATCGTCTCCCTCGGCGGCGGCGCGACCACCGACCTCGCCGGGTTCATCGCGGGGACCTGGATGCGCGGTGTGCGGGTGGTGCACGTGCCCACGACGCTGCTCGGCATGGTCGACGCGGCGGTCGGCGGCAAGGCCGGGATCAACACCGAGGCCGGCAAGAACCTCGTCGGCGTCTTCCACGAGCCGACCGCGGTGTTCGTCGACCTCGCGACGCTGGAGTCGTTGCCGCGCAACGAGCTCGTCTCCGGCATGGCGGAGATCGTCAAGGGCGGGTTCATCGCCGACCCGGTGATCCTGGACCTCATCGAGGCCGACCCCCAGGCCGCCATCGACCCGGCCGGTGACGTGCTCGCCGAGCTCGTGCGGCGCAAGATCCAGGTCAAGGCGGACGTGGTCTCCGCCGACCTGCGCGAGTCGAACCTGCGCGAGGTGCTCAACTACGGCCACACCCTGGGCCACGCCATCGAGCGGCGGGAGCGCTACCGCTGGCGCCACGGGGCCGCGGTCAGCGTCGGCATGGTCTTCGTCGCCGAGCTGGCGCGCCTGGCCGGGCGGCTGGACGACGAGACGGTCGACCGGCACTACCGGGTGCTCACCGCGCTCGGCCTGCCGACCACCTACGACGCCGACGCGCTGCCGCAGCTGGTGGAGACCATGCGCGGCGACAAGAAGACCCGGTCCGGAGTGCTGCGGTTCGTGGTGCTCGACGGGCTCGCCAAGCCCGGCCGCCTGGAGGGCCCGGAGCCCGGCATGCTGGCCGCCGCGTACTCGGCGATCGTTCGTGAGTCCACTTCGGACGGTGGAGGTCTGCTGCTGTGAAGGTCCTCGTGCTCAACGGCCCCAACCTCGGCAGGCTCGGTGCCCGGGAGCCGCTGATCTACGGCAACGAGACCTATGCCGACCTGGTCCGGCTCTGCGAGGAGACGGGTGCGGAGCTGGGCGTGGAGGTCGAGGTCCGGCAGACCGACCACGAGGGCGAGATGCTGGGGTGGCTGCACGAGGCGGCCGACGCGCGCTGGCCGGTGGTGCTCAACGCGGGCGCGTGGACGCACTACTCGATCGCCGTCCGCGACGCCTGCTCGCAGCTCACCGAGCCCCTGGTCGAGGTGCACATCTCCAACGTGCACAAGCGCGAGGAGTTCCGGCACCACAGCCACATCTCCGCCGTCGCGACCGGGGTGATCGTCGGCCTCGGGTTCACCGGCTACGAGCTGGCGCTGCGCTACCTGGTCAAGAAGGTGCCGTCGTGAACGTGCCGGAGCTGACCACCGAGCGCATGGTGCTCCGGGAGCTGCGCGCCTCCGACGCCGACGCGGTCGCGGAGGTCTTCGCCGACCCCGAGATGAGCCGCTGGCTGGGCACCGACCTCAGCACCCGCGAGGCCGCCTTCGTCAACGTGTACAGCCGGGTCAGCGGCGACTACCCGGACGGAATGGGCCACTTCCTGTTCACTGTGGACGGTGCGGCGGTCGGCATCGGCCACCTGCGGCCGTCCAACGAGCTGCCCGGCGCGCTGGCGGAGGTCGGCTGGTTCGTCGCCCGGTCGCACTGGGGAACCGGCCTGGCCCGCGAGGCCGCGGAAGCGTTGCTGCGGCACGCATTCGACGATCTCGCGCTGCCGACCGTCTGGGCGCTGGTGCACCCGGAGAACACGGGCAGTCTCAAGCTCTCCGAGCGCCTGGGCTTCCTCGACGTTGGTGAGCGCCACGCGTACGGCGCCACCCACCGCGTGCAGGTGCTTGAGCGTCCACAGCGGACCGGGCTGCACCACGTGGAGCTGTGGGTCGGCGACCTGGAGCACGCGCGCGACACCTTCGGCTGGCTGCTCACCGAGCTCGGTTGGCGGCAGCACCAGGTGTGGGAGAACGGCATCAGCTGGCGGCTCGGCCCGGCCTACGTCGTGGCGGAGCGCTCGCCCGCGCGGTCCGGGGACGCGCACGACCGGCTGCTGCCCGGACTCAACCACCTCGCGTTGCACGCCGGGGACCGGGCGACGGTGGACCGGCTGACCGAGCAGTCGCGCGAGCACGGCTGGCGGCTGATGTTCGGCGACCGGCACCCGCACGCCGGCGGGGACCAGCACTACGCGGCCTACTTGGAAAACGCTGATGGCTTCCAGGTGGAGTTGGTGGCAGCGCCGCAGGACGCGTGACGCTGCGCGCTCCCGAACTCACCCATGAGGGTGAGAATGCTTAGACTGTGCGCGCCTTGTCGTCGCACTAAGTAGGTGAGCGGTGGGACTGCGGCGGCCCCGGAACCTGCTCGCGGTGTTGCTCTGCGTGCTCGTCCTGGCCGGGTGCACGACCGCGGAGACGCCGCCGCCGGAGCCACCGGCGCCCGCGATGACGGGTCCCGCCACCGTCGCGCCGAACCGGGGGACCGCAGGCGGTGCGGCCGCCTTGGTCCCCGCGGTCCTCGGCACCGACCGGCCGAGGCAGAGCGGTGGGGTGGTCGCGGTCGGCGGGCCTCAGGCGCCCTACAACTACGGCCCCACGCTGCTGCTGGAGAACGGGCGCTACCGCATGTGGTGGTGCAGCCAGCTGATGGGCGCCGGCCCGCCCGGCGACGACATCGTGCACGGCGACGCCGCGACCCCGGCCGGTCCGTTCCAGGCGGTCGGCGCGGTGTTCAGCGGCAGCGGCGGCGGCTTCGACGCCATGCACACCTGCGACCCGTCGGTCATCAAGGTCAGCGGGACCTACTACCTCTACTACACGGGTGCGCCGAACGACCACACCCACGACAACACCATCGGCGTCGCGGCCAGTGACGACGGCGTCCGCTGGCGCAGGCTCGCCGCCGGAGCGCCGATCGTGCGCGCGTCCGGCGAGGTCCGCCGCCCCAACACCTACGGCGCGGGCCAGCCGTCCGTCTTCTACCTCGACGGCTGGTTCCACCTGATGTTCACCGACACCACCGCGGCCGGAGCCGGGCCCAACGGAGCCGGTCAGTTCGTCCTTCGGGCCAAGGACCCGCTCTTCGCCGAGCAGGTCCAGGCCCTCACCCGTGACGGCTTCGAGCCGGTCGCCTCCACGCAGGTCACGCGCACCCGCTCGGTGGTCGACGCCTTCAGCGCGGACTGGATGTGGGTGCCCGCCCTGGACGCGGTGGCGATCGCGCACGAGACCGGCGAGGGCACCACCATCACGTTCTGGGACCGGACCTTCGCCCGCCATCCGTACCAGCCGGTGCACATCCCGGGACCCTGGCAGGAAGGTCCGGGCCTGGTCCGCACCGCCGAGGGACACGCCCCGCTGTCCACCGAGGACCCGTGCGGCCGTACCGCCATCGACGTCGTCAGGGCCACCCGTGAGCCCCGCGCGCCCACCGACCTCCAGCACTTCGGGCTGGACGTGCGCGGCTTCGACGGCTGCGCGGAGACCGGCCGCGCCCGCAAGATCCTCGAAGGTTTCGCCCTCCCCGCCCCGGACCGCACGATCGACCTGGTCATCGGCGGCAACCGCGTCCGCGTTGAGCGCAGGTCGGTCGCCGAACGCCTGGCCGTGCGCCTGCTCCCGGCCCCGGTTCCGGCCCTCCAGCGCCTGCCCGTCCTGGCTCGCCTCCGCCCAGGAGCCCCGGCGATCCGCGCCCCGGGCCGCCCCTTTGCCTTCCTCCTCGACGACGGAAGGCTGTGGCGAGCCGGCTCGGAAGCCGCAGCCGTGGCCAACGAGTCCCCGATCGTCGACGTGCCCACGGCCCGCTGGGACGCCTATCGCCCCGGATCGACCATCGGCGGCTGACCCGAACCTCTCCTGTTGTGCCAACTCGCTGTCACGACTCGTTGTATGGTCGCTGAAAGAGTTCGTGCACGTGCGGGGGACTTGTGGTGTTTGAGGCTCGGATAGCTGAGTTCGAGCAGCTCAAAAGGGATATCGACGAAAGCTGAACAAGTTCAGCTCATGACGGCCACCATGGCGTCCGAAAGTTTCCAAGGCTGCTTTCGTCGAACTGGGACGCAGGTGGAGCAGGCTGCGGTCAATCTTCGCGTTCCGGACCCGATCCCCTCGTCCGTGGGTGACTCCGGCAGCTGGAAGGTTGGTCGTCGTTGAGAAGGTCGCTCTTTCTGGTTGTGGCCGCAGCGTCTTTGGTCGGTTGTTCGGCTCCGGCCGAGCCGGTGAAGTACACGAACTTTCCCAGTGACTGTTTTCGGGGAGCCGAGCAGATCCTGTCGGAGATCATGGATCATGCGCAGGAACTCTCTGTCTTCAACGAAGGGGGTGTCACGTCCCCGTGGGGTGACAGCGCGCTTCGACGGTGTGCGCGTTCCATGTCCAGACTCGACACCACCGCGGTCTTTGGTCCGGAGAAGCGCACCGTAGCGGTGTCATACTACATGCCGAAGGTATCGGACCAGTATCCGGATCCAGTGGCGGCGGCGAAGGAGAACCTGGACGAGAAGCGTCGTTCCTCCGGGCTGAGACGGCCACTGGATCTCGGCCAGGAAGGCGTTTCCTGGAACACCCCCGCGATTGGCATTCAGGAGGCGGGAGGAGCCGCGGCGTTTCGGGACGCCAATCTCGTTGTCCATGTGAGCGTCGAGGGCACGGATTACGGACCGGACAGGAAGAGCCAGCCGCTGGACCCCGCGAAGGCGGAACAGGACGCGATCAGGATTCTTCGTGCCATCAAGGAGAACCTGTGACTCGGCGGTTCGCCAGGGCTTTGCCGATCAGAGCCGGGAGCAGCACGAGAAGCGCTGTGAACGCGGCTCCTCCGGTCAGCGCGACGCCGAGCGCGGAGAACTCCGTCGCGTCCACTAGGAGCGCCTGACCGGCGACTCCGAACAGGCCCGCCACCAGACCCGCGACCACGCCCGCGAGCAGCCAGTTGGTGCGGTCGCCGTCGACGTAGGCCCAAGCAGCGGCGGCGATCACCAGCACTGCGAGCGCGATGGTCCGAGGCAGCGCCAGCGCCTCCGGGGCCTGCACCCGCACCGCCGCCACCACCACCTGCGCCACCGCGTGCAGCAGTCCGAGGAAGAGTCCTCGCAGCATCCAGGTTCGCACCTGGTCAGCCTTTCGCACGTGGGACAGCCTACGGGCGGGTGTCGGTTATCGACCGCTTCACCAGCGCCGACGTACCCTGCGGACATGTCAGAAACCCACGCCCGCAGGCGGTCGCTGCTGCGCGCGGAGCTCCGTGCCGGGGACCTTGACGCGCTGCTGGTGACCGATCTGCTCAACCTCCGCTACCTGACCGGCTTCACCGGCTCGAACGCCGCGTTGCTCGTGCACGCCGAGGACGAGGAACGCAGCGTCTTCTGCACCGACGGCCGGTACATCACGCAGTCGGAGACGCAGGTTCCGGACCTGCGGCGGGTGATCGACCGGCCCTGTGACATCGCGTTGGCGAGGTCGGCGCACGGGCGGCTGGGGTTCGAGAGCCACAAGGTGACCGTGGAGGGGCTGGACCTGCTCTCCGAAGCCGGCACCGCCGAGCTGGTGCGCGCTCCCGGACTGGTCGAGCGGCTGCGGCTGATCAAGGACGAGGCCGAGGTCGAGGCGCTGCGGATGGCGTGCGCCGCCGCCGACCGGGCGCTGGCCGACCTCGTCGAGCACGGTGGGCTGCGGCCCGGCCGCAGCGAGCTGGAGGTGGCGCGCGAGCTGGAGTCGCGGATGCTGGAGCACGGCGCCGCCGGGCCCGCGTTCGAGACCATCGCGGCCGCCGGGCCGAACTCCGCGATCCCGCACCACCGGCCCACCGGCGCCGTGCTGCGGTCCGGGGACTTCGTGAAGCTCGACTTCGGTGCGCGCGTCGACGGGTACCACTCCGACATGACCAGGACCTTCGTCCTCGGGGCCGCCGCGGACTGGCAGCGCGAGGTCTACGAGCTCGTCGCCGCCGCGCAGGCCGCCGGGCGCGCCGCGCTGGAGGTCGGGGCCAAGGTCGCCGACGTCGACGCGGCCGCCCGGTCGGTGATCGAGACCGGCGGCCACGGGGAGCGCTTCCTGCACGGGCTCGGCCACGGCGTCGGCCTCCAGGTGCACGAGGCTCCGGCTTTGTCCAAGGTGGGGGTCGGTACACTTGCCGCCGGTATGGCGGTCACCGTCGAACCCGGTGTGTACCTGGCCGGGCGGGGCGGCGTCCGCATCGAGGACACCCTCGTCGTGCGCGCCGACGCACCCGAGCTCCTCACCCTGACCACGAAGGATCTCGTGGTCGTCTAGGCGGCCTCACCCCACGGCGGGCGCTCGCCCAGACCCCCAACCCTTGAGACACCACAGGAGAGACCACCACCGTGGCCACCACCAACGACCTCAAGAACGGCCTGGTGCTCAACCTCGACGGCCAGCTCTGGACCGTCGTCGAGTTCCAGCACGTCAAGCCGGGCAAGGGCGGCGCGTTCGTGCGCACCAAGCTCAAGCACGTGCTCTCCGGCAAGGTCGTGGACAAGACCTTCAACGCCGGCACCAAGGTCGAGACCGCCACCGTGGACAAGCGGGAGATGACCTACCTGTACAAGGACGGCTCCGACTTCGTCTTCATGGACGGCGACACCTACGACCAGATCACGGTCCCCGAGGTCACCGTCGGCGACGCCGCCAAGTACATGCTGGAGAACACCTCCGCGATGGTCGCCACGCACGAGGGCGCCCCGCTGTTCGTCGAGCTCTCCGCCTCCGTCGAGCTGCTGATCCAGCACACCGACCCGGGTCTGCAGGGCGACCGCTCCACCGGTGGCACCAAGCCCGCCACCCTGGAGACCGGCGCGGAGATCCAGGTCCCGCTGTTCGTCAACACCGGCGACAAGGTCAAGGTGGACACCCGCGACGCCCGCTACCTCGGCCGCGTCAACAGCTGACATGGGCGCGCGCAGCAAGGCCAGGAAACGGGCCGTCGACGTCCTCTACGAGGCCGAGGCTCGCGAGGTGGACCCTGTCACCCTCATCTCCGAGCGGGTCGGTTCCACCGAGGTCGCCCCGGTCAACGACTACACGATCACGCTGGTCGAGGGCGTCCGGGACAACCGCGCGCGGATCGACCAGCTGATCTCCGAGCACGCCGAGGGCTGGAACCTCGGCCGGATGCCCGCGGTGGACCGCGCCATCCTGCGGATCGGGCTCTACGAGCTGCTGTGGTCGGCCGACGTGCCGGACGCGGTCGCCATCGACGAGGCGATCGAGCTGGCCAAGACGTTGTCCACCGACGACTCGCCGCGCTTCGTCAACGGTGTGCTCGGCCGGATCGCGGGCATCGCCACGCACCTGCGGGCCTCGCTCAACGGCTGAGTGCCACCGAACCCACGAGGCACCCGTGAGCCACGTGCTCCCGGGTGCCTCGTCGTGGTGCCTGCGCCGTTGGCCGAGGTCGGGCCGCTCAGTCCTCCTTGGAGGGCCTGGCCTCGGGCGGGAGCACGCCCCAGTCGATGAGCTGCTCGGTGAGCTCGCCGGGAGTCATGTCGTAGATGATCGCCAGCGAGCGCAGGTCCTCGGTGCGGATCGAGAGCACCTTGCCGTTGTAGTCGCCGCGCTGGCTCTGGATCGTCGCCGCGTAGCGGGCCAGCGGGCCCACCTTGTCCGCCGGTAGCTGCTGGAGCCGTTCGAGGTTGATCACGATCTTCGTCGCCGGTTCGGCCCCGGAGGGGACCCGGCCCTCGGGCAGCAGTTCCGCCACCGGCACGCCGTAGAAGTCGGCGAGCTCCGCCAGCTTCTGGACGGTCACCGCACGGTCGCCGCGCTCGTAGGAGCCGACGACGACCGCCTTCCAGCGGCCGCCGGACTTCTGCTCGACACCGTGCAGCGACAGTCCCTGCTGCTGGCGGATCGCGCGGAGCTTGGCGCCCAGCGCCTTGGCGTAATCGCCCATGTGGCGGTTCTCCGTTCGTTCGCCCCGTCGGCAGGCACCAGTTGCCGCAGGGAAGCTCACATCCAATACGGAGAGTAATGGTTGCTGTTCGACGTCACCAGGTCAAGCTGATCTCACTGCGGCAGGCGGGCGAGTAGTGACACACCACTCGGACGGCTGATAGCGACTTCTTGATACGGTCTGACGTGGTTGGGCAAAAGCCCTGCTAGACGTCCTTTAACGACCCGTCCAGTGAGGCGGGGAAGGAGGTCCCTCCGTGGTGTCACCTCACGGTGGCGCGGCGGATCCGGCCGAGCGGCGTGAGCTGCTGTCGGCCGGTGATGTCGCGCGCACTGTTGCCCGGATGGCCCATCAGGTCATCGAGAAGACCGCGCTCGACGCGGCCAACCGCGCGTCGGTGGTGCTGCTCGGCATCCCCTCGCGGGGCGCTCCGCTCGCGGTGCGGCTGGCCGAGAAGATCGCCGAGTTCAGCGACGTCACGGTGCCCGTCGGCGCCCTCGACATCACGCTCTACCGCGACGACCTGCGGCGCAAGCCCGCGCGTCCGCTTGAGCACACCCAGCTGCCCGAGTGCGGCGTTGACGACCGGCTGATCGTCCTCGTCGACGACGTGCTGTTCTCCGGCCGCACCGTGCGCGCCGCGCTGGACGCCCTGCGGGACCACGGTCGTCCCCGCGCCGTCCAGCTCGCCGTGCTCGTCGACCGAGGCCACCGCGAGCTGCCGATCCGCGCGGACTACGTCGGCAAGAACGTGCCCACCGCGCGCAGCGAGGACATCTCGGTTCATCTGTCCGAGGTGGACGGTCATGACGGCGTGTTCCTGAGCCAGGGGGGCGCGCGGTGAGGCACCTGCTCTCCGCCGCCGACCTCGACCTCGACACCGCCACCGCCGTTCTCGACACGGCCGCCGAGCTGAAGGCGACGCTGCTGGGCCGCGAGGTCCGCAAGCTGCCGACGCTGCGCGGCCGCACTGTGATCACGATGTTCTACGAGAACTCCACCCGCACCAGGGTCTCCTTCGAGATCGCTGGCAAGTGGATGAGCGCGGACGTGATCAACGTGTCGGCCAGCGGGTCCTCGGTGAACAAGGGCGAGTCGCTGCGCGACACCGCGCTGACGCTGTCCGCGGCGGGCGCCGACTGCGTGATCGTGCGGCACCCGGCCTCCGGCGCGGCCCACCGGCTCGCGGGCTGGCTGGGGCACACCGGAACCGGCGTGGTCAACGCGGGCGACGGCATGCACGAGCACCCCACGCAGGCGCTGCTGGACGCGGCGACCCTGCGCGAGCGCCTCGGTGACCTGCGCGGCAGGCGCATCGGGATCGTCGGCGACATCCTGCACAGCAGGGTCGCGCGCTCCAACGTCCACCTGCTGTCCACTTTGGGCGCTGAGGTCGTCCTGGTCGCACCGCCCACGCTGGTGCCGGCCGGGGTCGAGGCGTGGAAGGTTCCCGTCTCCTACGACCTCGACGCGGAACTCCCCGGGCTGGACGCGGTGATGGTGTTGCGCGTCCAGGCCGAACGCATGCACGGCGGCTTCTTCCCGTCGACGCGCGAGTACTCGATCGCCTACGGCCTCAACGAGAACCGGATGCGGCTGCTGCCGGAGCACGCGGTCGTGCTGCACCCCGGGCCGATGCTGCGCGGCATGGAGATCTCCTCCGCCGTCGCCGACTCCGACCGCGCCGCGATCGTGGACCAGGTGTCCAACGGCGTGCACGTCCGGATGGCCGTGCTCTACCACCTGCTAGTCGGAGAAGGGAATGCGCTGTGAGCGCGCTGCTGAGGGGAGTTCTCCTCTACGGCGAGGGAGAACCCGTCGACGTCCTCGTCGATGACGGGGTTATCGCGCGGATCGGCACGGATCTCGACGCCGGCGGCGCGGAGGTCGTCGACGCCAGGGGCAAGGTCCTGCTGCCCGGGTTCGTCGACCTGCACACGCACCTGCGTGAGCCGGGCCGTGAGGACACCGAGACCATCGCCACCGGGTCGGCCGCCGCCGCGCTCGGCGGCTACACCGCCGTCTTCGCGATGGCCAACACCGATCCGGTCGCCGACACCCAGCTCGTGGTCGAGCACGTGTGGCGGCAGGGCCAGGCCGTGGGGCTCGTCGACGTGCACCCGGTCGGCGCGGTCACCGTGGGGCTCAAGGGCGAGAAGCTCGCCGAGCTCGGCACCATGGCCAGATCCGCGGCGGGAGTGCGGGTCTTCAGCGACGACGGGCACTGCGTGCACGACCCGCTGCTGATGCGCAGGGCCCTGGAGTACAGCAAGGCACTGGACGCGGTCATCGCGCAGCACGCCGAGGAGCCGGAGCTCACCGTTGGCGCGCAGGCGAACGAGGGCGAGGTCGCCTCGCGGCTGGGGCTCGCCGGATGGCCCGCGGTCGCCGAGGAGGCGATCGTGGCGCGGGACTGCCTGCTGGCCAAGCACACCGGCGGCCGGCTGCACGTCTGCCATGTCTCCACCACGGGCACGGTGGACGTGCTGCGGTGGGCGAAGGCGCGCGGCACCGGCGTCTCCGCCGAGGTGACCCCGCACCACCTGCTGCTCACCGACGAGGTGCTGGCGAGCTACGACCCGGTCAACAAGGTCAACCCGCCGCTGCGCACCTCCGTGGACGTGCAGGCGCTGCGGGCCGCGCTCGCCGAGGGCATCGTCGACTGCGTCGCCACCGACCACGCCCCGCACGCCCCGCAGGACAAGGACTGCGAGTGGTCCAGCGCCCGTCCCGGCATGCTGGGTCTGCAGACCGCGCTGTCGGTCGTCGCGCACACGATGGTCGCCACCGAGCTGCTGGACTGGCGCGGCGTGGCCAGGGTGATGAGCGAGCGCCCAGCGCAGATCGCCGGGCTGCCCGACCAGGGCCGCCCGCTGGCCGAGGGCGAGCCCGCCAACCTCGCGCTGGTCGACCCGGACGCGCGCTGGACCGTGCGTGGATCGGAGTTCGCCAGCATCGCCGCCAACACCCCGTTCGAGGGCATGGAGCTGCCCGCCCGGGTGGTCATGACCATGCTGCGCGGGCGGATCACCGCCCACGAGGGAAAGGTGTGCGGCTGATGCGTGCGCTGCTCACCCTGATCCTGGTCGGCCTGCTGGTGCTGACCCTGCTGGCGATGCTGCGCGGGTGGCGCTACCGCGCCCGCCGCCAGTCCGCCGTCATGCCCGGGTTCTTCGCCCCGCCGGACACCCTCACCGCCGACCTGCTTCCCCCGCTGCGCGGTGTCTACGTCGGCACCGTGCACGCGGGCGACTGGCACGACCGGATCGCCGTCGGCGACATCGGCTACCGCGCCGAGGCGACCGTGCGTCTCACCGCCGAGGGACTGCTCGTCGAACGCGTCGGCGCCAGTCCACTGTGGATTCCCGCGCAGACTGTCCGCGGCGCCCGTGCCGCGCGCGGCCTCGCGGGCAAGGCCATGGGCATCAAGGGCGTGTTCGTCGTGACATGGGCCCTCGACGAGAACTGGCTGCTGGACAGCGGGTTCCGCGGCGATGACCGTTCGGTTTACCCCGAGTGGGAGGCCGCGTTGCAGAGTATTGCTCCGGCTCCCACCCCCGACCACGAAGGGAATTCTGCGCGATGAGTTCTCGCACCCCCGCTGTCCTGGTGCTCGAGGACGGCAGAAGCTTCCGTGGCGAGTCCTACGGAGCCCTCGGCCGCAGCCTCGGCGAGGTGGTGTTCTCCACCGCCATGACCGGCTACCAGGAGACGCTGACCGATCCCTCCTACCACCGCCAGATCGTGGTGCAGACCGCGCCGCAGATCGGCAACACCGGCTGGAACGACGAGGACGACGAGTCCGAGCGGATCTGGGTCGCCGGGTACGTCGTGCGCGACCCCGCGCGCGTGCCGTCCAACTGGCGCTCGGTCCGCTCGCTCGACGACGAGCTGGTCCAGCAGGGCGTCGTCGGCATCTCCGGGGTGGACACCCGCACCCTGACCCGGCACATCCGCGAGCGCGGCGCCATGCGCGCCGGGATCTTCTCCGGCGACGCCCTCGCCGACGTCGACCGGTTGGTCGCCGAGGTGCGCAAGGCACCGGAGATGGCCGGGTCCGACCTCGCCGGGGACGTCACCACGAAGCAGCCCTACGTCGTCAAGGCCGACGGCGAGCGCCGGTTCACCGTGGCCGCGCTGGACCTGGGCATCAAGTCCAACACCCCGCGGATGATGGCCGCGCGCGGCATCGAGGTGCACGTGCTGCCGCTGGCCTCCTCCGTGGAGGACGTGCTGGCCGTGAACCCGGACGGCGTGTTCCTGTCCAACGGGCCGGGCGACCCGGCCACCCAGGACCACGCGGTCGCGCTCACCAGGGAGCTCCTCGGCCGCCGCGTCCCGCTGTTCGGCATCTGCTTCGGCAACCAGGTGCTCGGCCGCGCGCTCGGTCGCGGCACCTACAAGATGCGCTACGGCCACCGGGGCATCAACATCCCGGTGATCGACGTGGCCACCGGCAAGGTCGCCATCACCGCCCAGAACCACGGCTTCGCCGTCGAGGGCACGCCGGGGGAGCGCTTCGACTCCGACTTCGGCGCCGCCCAGGTCAGCCACTACTGCCCCAACGACGACACCGTCGAAGGACTGCGCTGCCTGGACGTTCCCGCGTTCAGCGTGCAGTACCACCCCGAGGCCGCAGCGGGTCCGCACGACGCCGCGCCCTTGTTCGACCAGTTCGTCGAGCTCATGGACGGGAAGAACTGATGCCCAAGCGCACCGACATCAAGCACGTCCTGGTCATCGGCTCCGGTCCGATCGTGATCGGCCAGGCGTGCGAGTTCGACTACTCCGGGACCCAGGCCTGCCGCGTGCTGCGCGCGGAGGGCCTGCGGGTCAGCCTGGTCAACTCCAACCCGGCGACGATCATGACCGACCCGGAGTTCGCCGACGCCACCTACGTCGAGCCGATCACGCCGGAGTTCGTCGAGAAGGTCATCGCGACCGAGCGCCCCGACGCCATCCTGGCCACCCTCGGCGGCCAGACCGCGCTGAACACCGCGGTCGCGCTGCACGAGCGCGGCGTGCTGGAGAAGTACGGGGTCGAGCTGATCGGCGCCGACATCGACGCCATCCAGCGCGGCGAGGACCGGCAGAAGTTCAAGGACATCGTGGCCTCCATCGGCGGCGAGACCCCGCGCAGCCGGGTCTGCCACTCGATGGACGAGGTCCGCGAGACCGTGGCCGAGCTCGGCCTGCCGGTGGTCATCCGGCCCAGCTTCACCATGGGCGGCCTCGGCTCCGGCATGGCGCACACGCACGAGGAGCTGGAGCGCATCGCCTCCACCGGCCTCGCGGAGAGCCCGGTCACCGAGGTGCTCATCGAGGAGAGCGTGCTCGGCTGGAAGGAGTACGAGCTCGAGCTCATGCGCGACCGGCGCGACAACGTGGTGGTCGTCTGCTCCATCGAGAACATCGACCCGATGGGCGTGCACACCGGCGACTCGGTGACCGTGGCCCCGGCGATGACCCTGACCGACCGCGAGTTCCAGCACATGCGCGACGTCGGCATCGACGTGCTGCGCGCGGTGGGCGTGGACACCGGCGGCTGCAACATCCAGTTCGCCATCCACCCGGAGACCGGCCGCATGGTCGTCATCGAGATGAACCCGAGGGTCTCGCGCTCCTCGGCGCTGGCGTCCAAGGCCACCGGCTTCCCGATCGCCAAGATCGCCGCGAAGCTGGCCATCGGCTACACCCTCGACGAGATCCGCAACGACATCACCGGCGAGACCCCGGCCAGCTTCGAGCCGACGCTGGACTACGTGGTCGTCAAGGTGCCGAGGTTCGCCTTCGAGAAGTTCCCCGGCGCGGACCCGACGCTGACCACGACGATGAAGAGCGTCGGCGAGGCCATGTCCATGGGCCGCAACTTCCCCGAGGCGCTGGGCAAGGTCCTGCGCTCGATGGAGACCAAGGCGGCCGGGTTCTGGACGCTGCCGGACCCCGACGTGACGCTGGAGGACACCCTCGAAGCCCTGAAGCAGGGCCACGACGGGCGGCTCTACACCGTCGACCGGGCGCTGCGGCTGGGCGCGACCGTGGAGCAGGTCTGCCAGGCCTCCGGGATCGACCCGTGGTTCGTCGACCAGATCGCCGCGCTGATCGAGCTGCGCCAGGAGATCGAGTCGGCCCCCGTGCTCGACGAGCACCTGCTGCGCCGCGCCAAGCGCAACGGCCTGTCCGACCGGCAGCTCGCCGTGCTGCGGCCGGAGCTGGCCGGTGAGGACGGCGTGCGTGCGCTGCGGCACCGGCTCGGCGTGCGGCCGGTGTTCAAGACGGTGGACACCTGTGCCGCGGAGTTCGCCGCGAACACGCCGTACCACTACTCCGCCTACGAGCTGGACCCCGACGCGGAGTGCGAGGTCACCGAGCAGCGGGACCGGCAGAAGGTGCTGATCCTGGGCTCCGGCCCGAACCGGATCGGCCAGGGCATCGAGTTCGACTACTCGTGCGTGCACGCGGCCATGGCGCTGCGCGACGCCGGGTTCGAGACCGTCATGATCAACTGCAACCCGGAGACGGTCTCCACCGACTACGACACCTCCGACCGCCTGTACTTCGAGCCGCTGACCTTCGAGGACGTCCTGGAGGTCGTGCACTCCGAGCAGCGGTCGGGCACGGTCGCCGGGGTGATCGTCCAGCTCGGCGGCCAGACCCCGCTCGGCCTGGCGCAGCGGCTGGCCGACGCGGGCGTGCCGATCGTGGGCACCCCGCCGGAGGCCATCCACCTCGCCGAGGAGCGCGGCGCGTTCGGCGAGGTGCTCACCTCCGCCGGGCTGCCGGCGCCGAAGTACGGCATGGCCACCTCGTTCGAGGGCGCCAAGCGGATCGCCGACGAGATCGGCTACCCGGTGCTGGTGCGGCCCTCCTACGTGCTGGGCGGGCGCGGTATGGAAATCGTCTACGACGAGGACACCCTGGCCGGCTACATCGCCAGGGCCACCGAGGTCAGCCCGGAGCACCCGGTGCTGGTCGACCGGTTCCTCGACGACGCCATCGAGATCGACGTGGACGCGCTCTGCGACGGCCAGGAGGTCTACCTCGGCGGCGTCATGGAGCACATCGAGGAGGCGGGCATCCACTCCGGTGACTCGGCGTGCGCCCTGCCGCCGATCACCCTGGGCCGCACGGACCTGGAGGCGGTCCGCCGCACCACCGAGGCCATCGCCCGCGGTGTCGGCGTGCGCGGCCTGCTGAACGTGCAGTACGCGCTCAAGGACGACGTGCTCTACGTGCTGGAGGCCAACCCGCGCGCCTCGCGGACCGTGCCGTTCGTGTCCAAGGCCACCGCGGTGCCGCTGGCCAAGGCGGCGGCCAGGATCGCGCTCGGCGCGAAGATCTCCGAGCTGCGCGACGAGGGCCTGCTGCCAGCGCACGGCGACGGCGGCGACCTGCCCGTCTCCGCCCCGGTCGCGGTGAAGGAGGCGGTCCTGCCGTTCCACCGCTTCCGCACCCCCGACGGCCGCGGCGTGGACTCGCTGCTCGGCCCGGAGATGAAGTCCACCGGCGAGGTGATGGGCATCGACGCGTCCTTCGGTAAGGCATATGCCAAATCGCAGGCCGCTTCGTACGGGTCTTTGCCCACCAGCGGCCGCGTCTTCGTCTCGGTGGCCAACCGCGACAAGCGCTCGATGATCTTCCCGGTCAAGCGGCTCGCCGACCTCGGCTTCGAAGTTCTTGCCACCGACGGCACTGCCGAGGTGCTCCGGCGCAACGGCATCCCGTGCACGGTCGTGCGCAAGCACTTCGAGGGCGAGCACAACGTGGTCGACTCGATCCTGGCCGGCGAGGTGGACATGGTGATCAACACCCCGTACGGCAACCACGGGCCCCGGCTGGACGGCTACGAGATCCGCACGGCGGCCGTGGCCAGGGACATCCCGTGCGTCACCACGGTCCAGGGCGCCGCTGCCGCTGTGCACGGCATCGAGGCCCTGATCAGGGGCGACATCGGGGTGCGCTCGCTGCAGGAGCTGCAGGCGGCGGTGCGCGAGGCCCGCAAGTGACCGCGGGAACCGGCCGCGTCCCGTTCGGGGCGCGGCTGGTCTCCGCCGTCGCCGAACGGGGCGCGCTGTGCGTGGGCATCGACCCGCATCCGGGCCTGCTGGAGGCGTGGGGGCTGCCGGTGGACGCCGGGGGCCTTGAGCGCTTCGCCCTGACCGCTGTGGAGGCGCTGGCGGGCACCGTGGCCGTGCTGAAGCCGCAGTCGGCGTTCTTCGAGGCGCACGGTTCGCGCGGGGTGGCGGTCCTGGAGCGGGTGATCGCGGAGTCGCGTCAGGCCGGGGCGTTGGTCCTGTTGGACGTCAAGCGCGGCGACATCGGATCAACCATGTCGGCGTACGCCAACGCCTACTTGGCCGATTCCTCGCCCTTGGCGGCCGATGCGGTGACCCTCTCGCCGTTCCTCGGCTTCGGCTCGCTGGAGCCCGCGCTCGCCCTCGCCGAGCGCACCGGCAGGGGGGTGTTCGTGCTCGCGAGGACCTCCAATCCGGAGGGTCCCCAGGTGCAGACCGCGACCCTGGCCGACGGCGGCCGCAGCGTCGCCCAGGCCATGGCCGACGAGGCCGCCGCGCGCAACGCCGGCGCCGATCCGCTGGGCTCGGTCGGGCTGGTCGTCGGAGCGACCGTCGGCCGGACGGGGCTGGACTTTTCGCAGGTCAACGGGCCTTTTCTGGCTCCGGGCATCGGTGCGCAGGGCGCAACGGCGCAGGACCTGAGAACGGTCTTCGGCGATCGGCTGGCGCACGTTCTGCCCGCCACTTCCCGCGACGTTCTGCGGCATGGTCCCGGGGTCGCGGAAGTGCGCTCGGCGGCATTGCGCGCCGTTGAGTCGATAGCCGCTTCGCTCGCTGTCTGAGGCCCCGAAAGCGCGCGGGAAAACCACGCCAATCGCCCACCTGTGCGGCCTCGTGCAACACAGGTTGTTTCGGCTCGCGTACGAAATATGTGATCTAGGAGTTCGGGTGCCTTGTAGCGGGTCAGTAGCGGTGAAGCCGCCGGTACTGGTAGTACTTGCGCCCGGTGCCGATCGTTTCCGGGAATGCCGTGCGGGTGATACCGCTTTCAACGGGATTCGCGGGTAACGTTCGCAGACCGTCCGCCGCGAGGAGGACAACCCGAATGGGTAGTCATCCTCAGGACTGATGTCGAATGCGGGGCGCGACGGACACTGTCGCAAGAGATGTGTTCGGATGTTCGACCCGCGTTGTGTCGTGTCAGACCCGGTCGGTACGGTCGCCGCACCGTTCCTACTGGATAAACCCCCACCCCACGGAGGATGATCGTGGCCCTTCCCCAGCTGACCGAGGAGCAGCGGGCTGCAGCGTTGGAGAAGGCGGCTGCTGCTCGTCGCGTTCGCGCTGAGCTCAAGGAGCGCCTCAAGCGCGGCGGCACCAACCTCAAGGAGGTGCTGCACTCCGCGGAGAGCGACGAGATCCTGGGCAAGATGAAGGTCTCGGCGCTGCTCGAGGCCCTGCCCGGCGTCGGCAAGGTCCGCGCCGCCCAGATCATGGAGCGCCTCGAGATCGCCAACAGCCGCCGTCTTCGTGGTCTCGGCGACCGTCAGCGCAAGGCGCTGCTCGCGGAGTTCAGCGCAGAGTGACCGCGGATCGGCCGGGGCCGGGCGACGCCATCGCCCGGCCCCGGCTCACCGTTGTCTCGGGGCCCTCGGGCGTCGGCAAGTCGAGCGTGCTGGCCGAGGTCCGCAGGCTGGCCCCGGACCTCTACTTCAGCGTCTCGGCGACGACCAGGTCCCCGCGCCCCGGCGAGATCGACGGGACGCACTACCACTTCGTCGACCGGGACCGGTTCCAGCACATGATCGACTCGGGCGAGATGCTGGAGCACGCCGAGTACGCGGGCAACCACTACGGCACGCCGAGGGGCCCGGTCCTGGCCGCGCTCGACGCGGGGCGCCCCGCGATCCTGGAGATCGAGCTCCAGGGCGCCCGGCTGGTCCGGGAGGCGATGCCCGAGGCCCGGCTGGTGATGCTGATGCCGCCGTCGTGGGAGGTGCTGGTCGACCGGCTCACCGGACGAGGCACCGAGGATCCCGCCGTCGTGGAGCGCAGGCTCCGGGTGGCCCGCGAGGAGCTGGCCGCCGCTGAGGAGTTCGACCACCACGTCGTCAACGCCGACGTGCGGCAGGCCGCGGCCGAGTTGGTAAACTTGGTGGTCGGCCCGCCTGGATCGCGTAGCAAGGCCGCGGACAGCACCGCCGCTACATCATCCGGGGCCGTGACGACCGACTAGGTCGCACCCCGGATTTACCGACCGCATGGAGCAATCTCAGTGACGATCCCCGCAGAGCTGGGCGCGCTCGCGCAGCCGATCACCGGCGCCGAGGGCATCACCAACCCGCCCATCGACGACCTGCTTGAGAAGGTCAGCTCGAAGTACGCCCTGGTGATCTACTCCGCCAAGCGCGCGCGGCAGATCAACGACTACTACGCCCAGCTCGGCGAGGGCCTGCTGGAGTACGTCGGCCCGCTCGTGGAGCCGGGCCCGCGCGAGAAGCCGCTGTCGATCGCGCTGCGCGAGATCCACGCCGGAATGCTCGAGCACACCGAAGGCGAGTGAGCACCGCGAGGTGAGCACCACCGACGGGACCCGCCCTCGGGTCGTTCTCGGAGTGGCCGGTGGCATCGCCGCCTTCAAGGCGTGCGACCTGCTGCGCAGGCTGACCGAGACCGGCCACGAGGTGCGGGTCGTTCCCACTTCGGCCGCGTTGAACTTCGTGGGCGCGGCCACCTTCGAGGCGCTGTCCGGCAACCCGGTGCACACCGGGGTCTTCGCCGACGTGCCCGAGGTCCCGCACGTGCGCCTGGGGCAGACCGCCGACCTGGTCGTTGTCGCCCCCGCCACCGCGGACCTGCTGGCCAAGGCCGCACACGGGCTGGCCGACGACCTGCTGACCAACACCCTGCTGACCGCGCGCTGCCCGGTGCTGCTGGTCCCGGCGATGCACACCGAGATGTGGGAGCACCCGGCGACCAGGGCCAACGTGGCGCTGCTGCGCGAGCGGGGCGTGGTCGTCGCCGAACCGGCCAGCGGCAGGCTGACCGGCAAGGACAGCGGCAAGGGCCGGCTGCCCGAGCCCGCCGAGATCGCGGAGCTGTGCCGGCTGCTGCTGGCCCGCCGCGACGCGCTGCCCCGCGACCTGGAGGGCAGGCGAGTCGTCATCTCCGCGGGCGGCACCCGCGAGCCACTGGACCCGGTGCGGTTCCTGGGCAACCGCTCCTCCGGGCGGCAGGGCTTCGCGCTCGCCCGCGTCGCCGCCCAGCGGGGCGCGACGGTCACCCTGGTCGCCGCGCACACCGCGGACCTGGGCACGCCCGCCGGGGTGGACCTGGTCCGGGTGGGCACGGCGCTGGAGCTGCGCGAGGCGGTGCGAGAGGCCGCCAAGGCCGCCGACGTCGTGGTGATGGCCGCGGCCGTCGCGGACTTCCGGCCGGCCGAGCTCGCCGAGCACAAGATCAAGAAGTCGGATGACCGGCCCGATCCCGTGGTGGAACTCACCCGCAACCCGGACATTCTGGCCGAACTGGTTGTACACCGTTTCCCTGGACAGCTCGTGGTCGGCTTCGCCGCCGAGACCGGCGACGCCGACGGGACGCCGCTGGAACACGGCCGCGCCAAGCTCGCGCGCAAGGGCTGCGACCTGCTGGTTGTCAACGCGGTCGGGGACGGGCGGGCCTTCGAGGTCGAGCAGAACTCCGGCTGGCTGCTGGCCTCGGCGGACGGCGGCGCGACCGCCGTCGAGCTCCCACTTGGTGAGAAGACTGAACTCGCGGCGCAGCTCTGGGACGCTGTGAGCAAGAAGCTTGAATACGTCGCTTCGGGCGCGTAGACCAGCGAAGTACGCTGGCCCGGCCATTTCGGGGCCGAGAACACATCTTTGGGGAGCACCGTGACGCAGCAGAGCCGCAGACTCTTCACCAGTGAGTCCGTGACCGAGGGACACCCGGACAAGATCTGCGACGCCATCAGCGACTCCATCCTGGACGCGCTGCTCGCGAAGGACGCCCGCAGCCGCGTCGCGGTGGAGACCCTGATCACCACCGGCCAGGTGCACGTCGCAGGCGAGGTGACCACCGAGGCCTACGCCGACATCCCCTCGATCGTCCGCGAGAAGATCCTGGAGATCGGCTACGACTCCTCGGCCAAGGGCTTCGACGGCCACTCCTGCGGCGTCAACGTCGCCATCGGCTCCCAGTCCCCGGACATCGCCCAGGGCGTGGACACCGCCCACGAGACCCGGGTCGAGGGCGCCGACGACGACATCGACAAGCAGGGCGCGGGCGACCAGGGCCTGATGTTCGGCTACGCCAGCACCGACACCCCGGAGCTGATGCCGCTGCCGATCGCGCTGGCGCACCGGCTCTCCCGCCGCCTGACCGCGGTCCGCAAGAACGGCACGCTGCCGTACCTGCGTCCCGACGGCAAGACCCAGGTCACCATCGAGTACGCCGGTGACCAGCCGGTCCGCCTGGACACCGTGGTGCTCTCCAGCCAGCACGCCGCGGACATCGACCTGGAGCAGATGCTCGCCGTCGACGTGCGCGAGCACGTGATCTCCCCGGAGATCAACGAGCTGAACCTGGACACCAGCGACGTGCGCGTGCTGGTCAACCCGACCGGCCGCTTCGTCATCGGCGGCCCCATGGGTGACGCCGGCCTGACCGGTCGCAAGATCATCGTCGACACCTACGGCGGCATGGCCCGCCACGGTGGCGGCGCGTTCTCCGGCAAGGACCCGTCGAAGGTGGACCGCTCCGCCGCCTACGCCATGCGCTGGGTCGCCAAGAACGCGGTCGCCGCGGGCCTGGCCACCCGGATGGAGGTCCAGGTCGCCTACGCCATCGGCAAGGCGGCCCCGGTCGGCCTGTTCGTGGAGACCTTCGGCACCGAGAACATCGACCCCGCCAAGATCCAGGCCGCCATCAACCAGGTCTTCGACCTGCGCCCGGCCGCGATCATCCGCGACCTGGAGCTGCTGCGCCCGATCTACGCGCAGACCGCCGCCTACGGCCACTTCGGTCGTCCCGAGCTGGACCTCCCGTGGGAGCGCCTGGACCGGGTCGAGGCGCTCAAGAGCGCCGTCGGGGCGTGATCCCAGTTCTTCCCGCCGAGGCGGCCGAACAGCTGTTCGGCCGCCTCGCGGCGTGTCTGGGCACCGGCGCTGCCGTGCTCGACGTCGGCTGCGGATCGGGTTTCCTGGCCGCGGAGATCGCCGCGCGCGGGGTGTCCTTCGAGCTGACCGATGTCGAGGACTGGCGTCAGGTGGAGGTCCCCGGCTCGACCTTCGTGCGCGCCGACGCCACCGCGCTGCCGCAGGCGTCGGGCTCGATGGGCGGCGTGCACATCGCCAGGGTGCTGTTCCACATCACCGAGTGGCGGACCGCGCTGGCCGAGCTGGCCCGCGTGCTCGCGCCCGGCGGGCGGTTGTGCCTGTCGCTGGGCTGGCCGCTCTACACCGGCGGGCTGCGCGAGCTGTCCAACGCCTTCTACGACCGGGCCGAGGCCGCCGGGCTGCCGCGCGACGACGTGCGCGCCGACATCGAGGGGCCGGATCAGGTCGCCGAGGAGCTGACCGCGCTCGGGCTCCTCCCCGAGGAGCCGATCGAGGTCTCCGGTGAGCTGATGATCACCCCGCGCGAGGTCGTCGCGGACGCCGTCGCGGTCGCCGACCGCTGGCGGGCCGGGCAGGACCGGGGCCTGCTGCCGTCGCTGGGGGAGGGCGTGCTCGCGGAGAGCCCGCTGGCCGCCGACGTCCCGGTCGCGCAGGAGCGCACCGTGCGGTACCTGGTCTTTCGGCGACCCGCGTGAACTAAACAAGCATCAGCCTGCATTTCAGGGCCGAATGGGTACGCCCAGCCTTGCCCTTGATCGCTACGGTGTTCGACACAGTCGAGCGGTCAGTGGCGGGTGAACGCGTGGGGCCAGCGGAGCGGGAGCTGCGGCGACTCGGGCTGCGTTATGCCGGGGTCGTCCGCACGGTCGTGATCGCGACGTGCAGTCTGCTGTCGCTGCTGGCAGTCCCGGCACAGGCGGTCCTGGTGACGCTGTCGGTCGCGGCCGGGCTCAACGGGTGGAACGCGGTGTACGTGCGGCTGCCGAGGATGACCTGGCTGATCGCCGTGGACACCCTGGTGCTTGCCGGGTTCTGCCTGACACAGCTGTGGATCGTGCCGACGGAGGCGCTCTACAACGGCACCAGCTGGGTGCTGGTGGTCATCTCCATCGTGGTGGTGACCTACCAGTGGCACCTCCGGCCGGTCGTCGCGGCGCCCGCGACCGCCACCCTCGTCGCCGCCTACCTCGCGGGCGCGGCGCTGGCCGCCCCGGCGCGGTGGGCGGAGGCGGTTCCGCTTGCGGTCTGGATGCTGGTCGAGGCGGGTCTGTCCTACGGGCTGTACGTGCTCGTGCGGCGCGGAGGCAGGCGTGCCGACCGGGCGGTGGCGGCCCAGGAGCTCGTCCGCAGGCAGGCCGCGATCGCCGCTGCCGTGCGCGCCGACGAGCGCGCTCACCTGGCGGCGCTGCACGACACCGCGGCGGCGACGCTGCTGATGGTCGGCGCCGGGGTGCTCAACGGGCGTGAGACGTGGCTGGCGGGGCAGGCGGCGCGGGATCTCGAAGTGCTCAGCGGTTCCGGGCTCGCCAATGTCACCGAGGGCGATGTGGACCTCGTCGGGTTGCTGGAGGACGTCATCGACCAGTGCCCGCTGCGGGTGGACTGGCGCGGCACCTCCGGCCTGGTCGTGCCCGCGGTGGTGGCGGTGGCGCTGTGCCTGGCCACCAGGGAGGCGCTGACCAACGTGGCCCGGCACTCCGGTGTGCTCAACGCGCTCGTGCGGATGTCCTCGCGGCGCAACGGCGGCGTGGTGGTGGAGGTGCTCGACAGCGGCACCGGGTTCGAGCCCGACCAGGTGCCGCCGCAGCGAAGGGGACTGGCCTTCTCGCTGGTGGACCGGCTCGCCGCCGTCGGTGGGCGGGCGGTGATCGCGAGCAGTCCCGGCGCGGGCACCAGCGTGCGACTGGAGTGGCCGCATGCTTGACGTCGCCGCGGTCGCCGCGCCCGTCCGGGTCGTCGCTCCGACGATCTCCCCGGCCCCGGCCACCTCGCACATCCTGCGCGGGCTGCGGCTGGCGGTGGTGGCCATCACGCTGGCCGTGCTGTTCGGCCTCAGCCTTCCGATGTTGCTGGCGCACATGGGCGTCTACCGTCCGGCGTGGACGCAGCTCGCCGCGTTCGTGATCTTCGTGGTGGTGGCGTGCGGGTTCGGCGTGCTGGCGTGGCTGGAGGTCGCGCCGGGCCGGTGGCGGTGGCCGCTGGCCGCGCTCGTGCTGCTGACCTCGGTCGCGGCGACCGCCGCGGTTCCCGCCCCGCACCTCATCGGCCAGGCGCACTGGTCCTTCGGGCCGCTGGGCTGGCTGGCGGTGCTGCTGACCCTGGACCTCGGCGCGCAGGTGCTGGCGGCGCTGCTGGTCACGCACTACCTGCTGACGCTGGGGCAGCTGGCCCTCGCGGGGCAGACCGACCGCGCCACCCTGGTCGGGATGGCCGTGCAGACGGTGATCGTGTGGGGCTTCCAGCTCGCGGTCGGCCACGCCGCGACGCTGATGCGGCGGATCGCCGTCGACGCCGCCAGGGTCGCCGAGCAGGAGGAGAAGCTGCGCACCGACGAGGCCGTGGCGCAGCGGCTGCACGCCGAGCAGCGCGAGCGCTACGCGGCGCTGGCCGCGACCACGGCGCCGCTGCTGGCCGGCCTGGCGACCGGGGTGCTCAACCCCGAGGACGAGCGGGTCAGGCGCTCGTGCGCGCTGGAGGCGGCCAGGATGCGGCGGCTGTTCGCCGAGGGCGACGACGTGCCGGATCCGTTGGTGCACCAGCTCCAGGCGTGCATCGACCTGGCGGAGCGCAACGGGATCACGGTGCAGCTGTCGGTGCGCGGGGAGCGGCCCGCGCTGAGCAAGCAGGTGCGGCGGGCGCTCACCGAGCCGGTGCTCGCGGTGCTGGTGGCGACGGTGCGCTCCGCCAGGGTTACCGTTGCCGGGCGGCCGGACCGGGTGTCGGTCAGCGTCGTCGCCGACGCCGCCCCGGATGAGCTGTCCACTGTGGAGGTTCCAGGGGTCACCACGACGACGGTGGAGGCAGAAGGGCGGCTGTGGGTCGAGGTGACGTGGCGGGCATGACGATCACGGTGGCCGTTGTCGACGACCACCCGGCCATCGCCGCCGGGGTGCGGGTGTGGTGCGCGTCCGCCACCCCGCCGATCAAGGTGCTCGCCGCGGGGCCCACGGTGCGCACGGCCTGGCTGGAGCCCGGGTCGCTGGCCGACGTGGTGGTCTTCGACCTCCAGCTCGCCGACAGCGTGCCCGCGTACGGCGACCTGCGGCGGCTGGTCGACGACGGGCGCAAGGTCGTGGTCTACACCATGCGCGACGACCCGGAGACCGCGCTGACCTGCCTGGACATCGGCGCGAGCTGCCACATCACCAAGGCGGAGGGGGAGCGGCATCTGGTCGCGGCGATCCGGGCGGCCGCGAACGACCTGCCGTACACCACGCCGTCGCTTGCCGGGGCGCTGGGCACGGACATGCGCCTGCACCGGCCCAAGCTCGCGCCGCGCGAGGTGGACGTGCTGATCGAGTGGTTCCACTGCGAGTCCAAGGAGATGGTGGCCCGCAAGCTCTCGCTGTCGGTGCGCACGGTGAACTCCTACATCGACCGGGTGCGGGTGAAGTACGCCAACGCCGGGCGGGGCGCGCCGACCAAGGCGGCCCTGGTGGCGCGGGCGATCCAGGACGGCCTGATCGACGTCGGCGACCTGTAGCCGTGGGGTGATCGACCGGCACTGTCGGTGACGAGCCCGGTCTACGCTTCCGGTGCACGCCGGGTCGGGGCGCGTGAGCGGGGTGGGTGCGCCCGCCGCGCCTTCTGGGGGTGCGGCGGGCGACGCGCGCTCCCGGCATGCCCGTGGTCGGTGGTCTCTGGTACACCAGCGAGGTGGCTGGAGCTGCCGGGAAGCCGGGTGGGAAACCGCGCGCGAAGCGCAAGGGCGAACAGCAGCCCGCCGAGACGCTGCCGTTCGCGCGGATCTGTGTCGACGTGCCGCTCGCGCACCTGGACCGGCCCTTCGACTACCTGGTGCCGCGCGAGGCCGACGCCTCGGCGGTGCCCGGCGCGCGCGTGCGGGTGCGCTTCGCCGGGCAGCTGGTCGACGGGTTCGTGCTGGAGCGCCTTGAGGCCTCGGAGTTCGGCGGCCGACTGTCCTATCTGGACCGGGTGGTCTCCCCGGAGCCGGTGCTGGCTCCGGAGATCAAGAAGCTGGCGCGGGTGATCGCCGACCGCGGCGCGGGCATGATGATCGACGTGCTGCGGCTGGCCATCCCGCCGAGGCACGCCAAGGCGGAGGCGCAGACCCCGCGCGAGCCCGCCCCGGTCCCCGATGCCCCGCCCGCCGGGGGATGGCACCGCTACCCGCGCGGCAAGGTGTTCCTGGACGCGGCGCTGGCCGGTCGGCCCGCGCACGCGGTGTGGCAGGCGCTGCCCGGCGAAGACTGGCCCGCCCGGCTCGCCGAGGCCGCGGCGACGGTCGCCTCCACCGGGCGCGGCGCGGTGATCGTGGTGCCTGACCACCGCGACCTCGCCCGCGTGCACACCGCCTGCGAAGCCCTGATGGGCGCTGATGGCGTCGTCGCGCTGTCCTACGACCTCGGCCCGGCCGAGCGCTACCGCCGCTGGCTCGCGGTGCTGCGCGGCGCGGTCCGCGTCGTCGTGGGAACCAGGGCGGCGGCGTTCGCCCCCGTGCACGACCCGGGGCTCCTGGTGATCTGGGACGACGGTGACGACCTGCACGCCGAGCCGCGCTCGCCCTACCCGCACGCCCGTGACGTCCTCGCCCAACGCGCGCACGGCAACGGCGCGGCGCTGCTGGTGGCGGGGTTCGCGCGCACGGCGGAGGCGCAGCTGCTGGTGGAGACCGGCTGGGCGCACGAGATCATCGGCACCCGCGACCAGGTTCGCGCGGCGGCGCCGAAGGTGGCCTCGATCGGCGAGACCGACACACAGCTCGCGAGGGACCCGGCGGCCCGGGCCGCGCGGCTGCCGTCGATCGCCTTCGACGCCGCGCGTGCCGCCCTCGCCGCTGGCGCTCCGGTGCTCGTCCAGGTGCCTCGCCGGGGTTATGTGCCCTCGCTGGCCTGCGGGAACTGCCGCGAGCCCGCGCGGTGCCGCCGGTGCGCCGGGCCGTTGGCGCTGCCGGGCGGGATGCGCGAGGACCAGCCGAGGCCCGCCGCGTGCCGGTGGTGCGGGGTCAGCGAGGCGTCCTTCGTCTGCCCGGCGTGCTCCTCGCGCCGGATGCGCGCGGTGGTGATCGGCTCGAAGCGGACGGCGGAGGAGCTGGGGCGCGCGTTCCCCGGGGCCGTGGTGCGGACGTCCGGGGCCGACGAGGTGCTGTCCTCGGTGCCGGGCAAACCCGCCATCGTGGTGTCGACGCCAGGAGCGGAGCCGTACGCGGAGGGCGGCTACGGGGCGGCGCTGCTGCTGGACGGCTGGGCGCTGCTGGGCCGGGCCGACCTGCGCGCCGCGGAGGAGGCTTTCCGCAGGTGGCTGACTGCGGCAGCACTGGTCAAACCGGGGCCCGATGGCGGCAAGGTCGTGGTGGTCGCGGAGTCGGCTCTGGTGCCGGTGCAGGCCCTCGTGCGGTGGGACCCGGTGTGGCACGCCCGGCAGGAGCTCGCCGGGCGGCAGGAGCTCGGCTTCCCGCCCGCCGTGCGGATGGGCACGGTCGACGGGACTCCCGACGCGGTCGCGCAGTTCCTCGACACGGCCCGGTTGCCGGAGACCGCGGAGGTGCTCGGCCCGGTGCCGCTGGGCCCGGAGAGCGCGGACGGCCTCGCCGAGCGCGAGCGCGCGTTGATCAGGGTGCCTCGGCGGGACGGCAAGGCCCTCGCGGCGGCGCTGGCGGAGGCCCAGGGCGTCCGGACCGCTCGCAAGGAACCCGACCCGGTCCGCGTCCGCTTCGACCCACCCGAGCTGATCTAGCGCCATTCGCGGGCTTATGGACCTCTTCGCGCGCGGGCGGAGGTCCATAAGCCCGCGAATGGCGGGGGCGGGGGTCAGGCGGTGCGGGGGAGAGCGGTGTGGGGTTCCGAGGGGGTGAGCTTGGGGAGCAGGCGGAGCTGGCCCTGGCCGTCGGCGATCACCTGGCGGTACAGGGACTCGAAGCGCTGGAGGGTGGCCGTGATGGCGTGCTCGGTGATCTGTTCCGCGCTCGCCCTGCCCATGCGCTCCAGCATCTCCTCGTCGCCCAGGGTCTGGGCCAGGCGCGCCGCCAGGACCAGCACGTTGCCGGGCGGGAACAGCCAGCCGTTGCGGCCGGGGCGGACCAGGTGCGGCAGCGCCATCGCGTCCGCGGCGATCACCGGCTTGCCCGCCGCCATCGCCTCCATGGTGACCAGGCTCTGCAGCTCCGCGATGCCGGGCATGCAGAACAGGTCGCAGCGGGCGTAGGCGTCCAGCAGCTCCTCGTCGCTGATCCGGCCGAGGAAGCTCACGCGGTCGGCGACGCCCAGCTGCCGAGCCAGCTCCTCAAGCTGGGTCTGGCAGCTGCCACCTCCGACGATCTCCGCGCGCACGGTGAGGGTCTCCGGCAGCTTCGCCATCGCCCGCAGCAGCTCGTCTACGCGCTTCTCCTCGTCGAGGCGGCCGACGAAGAGCACCGTCTTGGCCGCGCCCTCTGGCCGCACCGCGGCCGCGCGGTCGCGGTACTTGTCGATGTCGATGCCGCAGGAGATCGCCAGCGCCTCCTTGCCGAGCTTGTTGGCGTGCAACAGTTCCACGGCTCTCGGCGTCGGCGCGGTCACCACCTGGGCGCGGCCGAAGACCTTGGCCAGGTCGCGCCAGGCGAACTTGGCGGCGGTGGAGCGGAACCAGCGCGGGACCTTGGCGTGGGCGAAGAGGTTCTCCGGCATGAAGTGGTTGGTGGCCACCAGCGGGATGCCCAGTGCGGTCGCAGTCTTCGACAGCGCCCGGCCCACCACGAAGTGCGCCTGCACGTGCACGACGTCCGGGCGGATCTGCCAGAGGAGCTCCTCCGTCTCCGCCGCGGCCTTCCAGGGCACCGAGAACCGGAAGCTCTCGTGGAACGGCCAGCGGTAGGACTTCAGGTGGTGCACGGTGATGCCGTCGACGGCGTTGACCCCGGCGAGCATCGGCGCGTCGGCGGCGGGGGCCGGGCACAGCACGTGCACCTCGTGCCCGGCGGAGGCCAGCCCGACCGCGAGGCGGTGCGCGAAGTTGGCCGCGCCGTTGACGTCCGGCGGGAACGTGTCGGCGCCGATGACGATCCGGAGGGGGCGGTTGCTGGTCATGATCCGGTCCTGTCCGTGAGGGGGGACGTGGCGTGAGCGGCGGCGAGCACCCGCTCGTTCTCGGCCGGACCGACGGTCCGCCCAGTACTGCTGGATGAGTTCTTGTTGCCGTGCAAGGCGATTAGCGCGACACCGGCGAGTGCGACGGCGGCGCAGGCCAGCTCGGCGACGGCGACGGCGGGGCTGGTGCCCGCGGCCTCGCCGAGCAGTCCCACGCCCATGCCGACCGCGACCAGTGGGTCGATCACCGTGAGGCAGGCGACCACCATGTGCGACGGGCCGCTGGCGTAGGCCTGCTGGACGCACCAGCCGCCGACCACCAGCGCGACCACGATGCCAGCCGGTGCGAGCGGGTCGATGTCGCCGCCGGACTGGAATCGTTGTGCCACAAGGCGGATCAGCACCGAGATCAGTCCGTACGCGACTCCGCCCGCGACACCGAGCGCGAGGCAGCGCAGGCCGCCCCCGGAGAGCGCGCCGACGAGGCCGAACACCGCGAGCAGGCCCAAGGTGATCAGCAGCGCGTCGGTCACCGCGGTGAGCGGGGCGAGCGCCCCGGAGGTGTTGCCCGCCGCGAAGGCGACGAACAGCCCCATGCCGAGCGTCGCCGTCAGCACGGGCGCTATGCGTTGGGCGGTAAGGGACTCGCCGGTCTGGCGGGCGTCGAGCACGGCGGCGAGCACCAGTGCGAGTACGCCGACCGGCTGCACCACGATGAGAGGACCGATAGCGACCGCGACCGCGTGCAGCACGGTGCCGCCGACGAGCAGCCCCATGCCGAGCAGCCACCGCCGGTCGCGCAGCAATCCCAGCAGGGAAGCCAGTTTCAGCGCTTCCCCGTCGCCGGTGGCCCGCACCGCGGTGTGCTGCAACCGCGCGGCCCCGGCGTAGCAACAGGCGCCCAGCGCGGCCAGCGCCACGGCCAGCACGGTCAGTTCCATCACACGACCAACTCTTGTTCGCGTCGTCGAGCGGAACCATCGGGGAAGACCCTCGGACAACCCGGAATCACCCCTCAAGAAGGTCCGGGGGGCGCCTGAGGGACTTCTCAGGCAACTGAGGATCACCCCCCAGGGTTTCCTGGGGGTAGCCACAGCGCCGCTTCGGGATGTACGGCGAAGGTCGGGCGCCGGACCCGCTCGGAGGCCGGTGACCGTGATCTCCGGGGTCCCCACCAGCGGTGTCATCGTGGCGAACAGCGGACCCGGGGCTCCTCGGGAAGGACGGCACGCACGCTGGACCCGGCGATGCCGAGCGCGGTCGCCGCGTCGGCGAAGGACAGCTCGCCGAGCAGGCGCGGATGAACCCGGTTCACGGCCGCCAGCGCCACCTGTCCGAACTTGTTCCGCGCCGTCAGGCAGGTGCCCGGCGTCAGGTCCTCGGCGGCGGCCCAGGAGCCGGTCAGCCGGTAGGTGGGGTTCCGGACCGAAGCGCCCGCCGCCGCCGCGTCCCGTTCCGGTTCGTAGACTGGGCAACTGTCGAGAGGAGCCCCGTGACCGTTCAGCCCGTCCGCTTGTTCGGAGACCCCGTGCTGCGTACCAGAGCCGCGGAGGTGGTGGACTTCGACAAGGAGCTGCGCGGCCTGGTCAAGGACCTGTGGGACACCATGGAGTCGCAGGGCGGGGCAGGCATCGCCGCTCCGCAGGTCGGGGTGAGCCTGCGCGTGTTCACCTACCACTGCGACGGCTTCGCGGGACACCTGATCAACCCGACCTTCGACGTGGTCGGCGACGAGGAGCAGGACGGCCCGGAGGGCTGCCTGTCCATCCCCGGGATGAGCTGGGACTGCCGCAGGCACCTGCACGTGGTGGCCAAGGGCTGGAACATGCACGGCGAGCCGGTCGAGGTGGAGGGCAGCAACCTGCTGGCCCGCTGCATCCAGCACGAGACCGACCACCTCGACGGCGTGCTGTTCGTCGACCGCCTCGACGCCGAGACCAGGAAGCAGGCGCTGCGCGAGATCCGCGCGGCGGAGTGGTTCGATGGCGCGGTGCCCATGATCAAGGAGAGCCCGCACCCGTTCTTCGGCAAGGGGGGCGCGCGATGAGGCTGGTCTTCGCCGGAACGCCGGAGGTGGCGCTGCCCTCGCTGCGCGCGCTGATCGACTCGCCCCGGCACGAGGTGGTCGCCGTGGTGACCCGGCCGGACGCGCCCGCGGGACGGGGCAGGAAGGTGCTGCGGTCCCCGGTCGGGGCGCTGGCCGACGAGCACGGCATCGAGGTGCTGACCCCGGCCAAGGCCGGAGCCCCGGACTTCCTCGCCCGCCTCGCCGAGCTGGAGCCGGACTGCTGCCCGGTGGTGGCCTACGGCGCGCTGCTGCCGCAGTCCGCGCTCGACGTGCCCGAGCACGGCTGGGTCAACCTGCACTTCTCGCTGCTGCCCGCGTGGCGCGGCGCGGCGCCGGTGCAGGCGGCGGTGCGGCACGGCGACGAGATCACCGGCGCGAGCACCTTCCGCATCGTGCGCGAGCTCGACGCGGGACCGGTCTTCGGCGTGGTGACGGAGAAGGTGCGCGAGCGCGACACCGCCGGTGAGCTCCTGGAGCGGCTGTCGGTCTCCGGAGCGGACCTGCTGCTGTCCACTATGGACGGCATCGAGGACGGCACGCTGGTCGCGGTGGACCAGCCCGCGGAGGGTGTCAGCCTGGCCCCCAAGATCACCGTGGCGGACGCGCGGGTGGAGTTCACCGTCGCGGCCACCGCGATCGACCGCCTGGTGCGCGGGGTGACCCCCGATCCCGGCGCGTGGACGGTCTTCCGGGGCGAGCGGCTCAAGCTCGCCCCGGTCCAGCCGACGGACGTGACCGACCTGGCGGTGGGGGAGCTGCGCGTGGAGAAGCGGCGCGTGCTCGTCGGCACCGCCACCACCGCCGTGCAGCTCGGCGAGGTGCAGGCGCAGGGCAAGAAGAGAATGGCCGCCGTGGACTGGGCCCGTGGCAGCCGCATCGACGTTGGAGAGCGACTCGGATGACCTTCCACCAGCCACGCCGACGCGGCGGACCCAAGAAGTCGGGTCCGCCGCGCGGGCGCACCGAGGCACCGCGTCGCCCGCCGGAGCTGGACCCCGCGCGGGTGGCCGCGCTGGAGACGCTGCGCGCGGTCCGTGAGCGCGACGCCTACGCCAACCTGGTGCTGCCGAAGCTGTTGCGGGAGCGCAAGATCACCGGCAGGGACGCGGCGCTTGCCACCGAGCTGGGCTACGGCACCAGCCGCGCGCAGGGGCTGCTGGACGCCGTGCTCGCGGCCTGCGCCGACCGGCCGTTGTCCGAAGTGGACGGTCGGGTGCTCGACGTGCTGCGGCTGGGCGCGTACCAGCTGCTGCGCACCAGGATTCCCGCGCACGCGGCCGTGGCGTCCAGTGTGGACATGGTCCGCGTGGAGGCGGGTGGTGGCGCGGGTGGCTTCGCCAACGCGGTGCTGCGCAAGGTCGCCCAGCAGGACGAGCAGGCGTGGGTCGAGCAGCTGGCCCCGCCCGCGGACACCGACCCGATCGGCAACCTCGCGTTGCGGACGGCCCACCCGAAGTGGATCGCCCAGTCCTTCGCCGACGCGCTCGGCGGCGCCCGCGCGGAGCTGGCCGACGCCCTCGCCGCGGACGACGCCCGGCCCGGTGTGCACCTGCTCGCCCGGCCCGGTGAGATCAGCGCTGACGAGCTCGCCGCGATCACCGGCGGCGACGTGGCCCCGTACTCGCCCTACGGCGTGCACCTGGAGTCCGGCGACCCCGGTGAGCTGGACCCGGTGCGCCAGCACCTGGCCGCGGTCCAGGACGAGGGCAGCCAGCTCGTCGCGGTCGCGCTCAGCCGCGTGCCGCTGACCGGCTCCGACCAGCGCTGGCTCGACCTGTGCGCCGGACCCGGTGGCAAGGCGAACCTGCTGGGCTCGCTGGTGGCGATCGAGGGCGGCACCCTGGACGCAGTTGAGCAGGCCGAGCACCGCGCCAAGCTGGTCCGCCAGGCCACCGAAGGACTGCCGGTCACCGTGCACGTCGGCGACGGCCGCGACTCCGGGCTGCCCGAGGGCTCCTTCGACCGGGTCCTGGTCGACGCCCCGTGCACCGGCCTCGGCGCGCTCCGCAGGCGCCCGGAGGCCCGCTGGCGGCGCAAGCCGGAGGACGTCGGCGGCCTGACCAAGATCCAGCGCGAGCTGCTGCGCGCGGCCATGACGCTGGTCCGGCCGGGCGGTGTCGTCGGCTACGTCGTGTGCTCCCCGCACCTGTCCGAGACGGTCGGCATCGCCGTGGACACCGCCCGCCGCAGCAAGGCCGAGGTGCTCGACGCGCGCGAGTACTTCCCCGGCGTGCCCGACCTCGGCGACGGCCCGTACGTGCAGCTGTGGCCGCACCGGCACGGCACCGACGCCATGTTCTGCGCGCTGTTCCGGCGGCCGGAGGAGTAGCGCTACCTAGCGCAGGGATCGGTGTAGGGCAGCTGTGGCACGTGCTCCCGCCACAGCTCGGGCGTCAGCACTCCCCGGGTCTGCGCGCACACCCGCTCGGCGACCTGCGCCGCGTCCAGGGTCCACAGCCGCACCGAGCGGTCGGAGCTGGTCGTGGCCAGGCTCCGCCCGTCAGGGCTGAAGGTGATCGACCAGATCAGGTCGTGGTGCCCGGTGAGCGTCACCCCGTCGCCGGTGCCGAGGTCCCAGAGCTGGACCGTGTGGTGGGAGCTGGAGCTGGCGAGGTGGCGGCCGTCCGGGCTGAACGCCAGTCCGGTGGTGGTCTCGCCGTGCCGGGTCAGCACCGGGCCCGGCCGGGGGCGGAGGCGGTCGGTGATGTCCCACAGCCGGATCGTCCGGTCGCTGCTCGCCGTCGCCAGCGACCGGCCGTCCGGGCTGAACGCCCCCGTCCACACGGTCCCCGTGTGCTCGGTGAGCGGCTGCCCGAGCTGCTTCGGCGCGGCGGGATCGGCCACGTCCCACAACCGCACCGTGCGGTCCGGGCCACCGGTCACCAGGGTCCTGCCCCGCGGAGCGAAGTCGGCCCACACGGCTCCGGGGTGCGCGCTGCCGAGCGGCCGAGGGCGCAGTGGGTCGCTGGTGTCCCACAGCCGCACTTCCTTGCCGTAGACCAAGGTCGCCATCGTGCGCCCGTCCGGGCTGAACGCGACCTTCCACAGCGTTTCCCCGGCGCCGACGTCCAGCTGCCCGGCGAGCGCGGCGTTCGCGGGGTCGCTCACATCCCAGAACACCACCTTGCTGTCATCGCCGGAGGTGGCGAGCAGCGAGCTGCCCGGGATGAACGCGGCTGACCGGACGCCGCTCGCATGGCCGACGAGCGGCGGGCCCCAAGGCTTGGGGTGCAACGGGTCCCGTGTGTCCCACAGGCGCACCGTGCGATCTTCGCCTGCCGTGGCGAGCGTGTGGTCCGACGGGCGGAAGGCCGCGGCGTGCACGCTGGCGGTGTGCCCGGGAAGCAGGCCGGGCGGCGGGCTCCAGAAGCGCAGCGCGGTGTCCTCGCCCCCGGTCACCAGGGTCCCGTCCGCCCGGGTGACCACGGCGTACACCACGCCGCTGCTGTCGGCGAGCACTTCCCCGCGCGGCTTCTCCGGAGTGCGGATGTCCCACCGCCGCAGCTTCTTGTCGGTGCTCGCGGTGACCAGGTGCCCGCCGTCGGGACTGAACGCGAGGGACATCACCGCGCTGGCGTGGCCGGTCAGCGGCTGCCCGATCTGGCGGAGGTCGCGGGTGTCCCACAGCCGCGCCGACTCGTCGTCGCTTCCCGTCGCCAGCATCGCCGAGTCCGCGCTGAAGGCGACCGACCACACCCGGCCCGTGTGGCCGGTCAGCGGCCGACCGAGCGGGGTGGCGGTGCTGAGGTCCCACAGCCGCGCCGTCCTGTCCGAGCTCGCGGTCGCGAGGAGGCGGCCGTCCGGGCTGATGGCCACAGCGCGGACGACTCCCGAGTGGCCCGCCAGGTCGCGGGAGACCGGGATCGGTGACGCCAGGTCCCAGATCCTGGTGGTGGTGCCCGCGCTCACCAGGGTCCTGCCGTCGGGGGAGAGCGCGACCGAGCTGACGGCGCCGGTATCAGCCTTGAGCGGGGGGCCGAGTGGGCGCGGGCGTGCCGGCTCGGCGACGTCCCACAAGCGGACCGCCCCGTCCGCCCCGCCGGTCGCGAGCACGCGACCGTCCCGGCTGAGCGCCGCGGCCATGACGGCGTCGCCGTGCCCGGTGAGCGGCTCGCCAAGGGGGGTGCGGCTGACGGCGTCCCAGAGCCGGACCGTCCTGTCCTCGCTCGCCGTCGCGACGAGCCTGCCGTCACCACTGGAGGTGATCGCCCGGATCGCGCCTCGATGGCTGTCCAGCCTGGTGGTGAACATGGCGTGCTGAGCGGAGATCGTTCGCGCGTAGGCGTTCTGGTCCTCCGGTCGCAGTGCGGCGGCCGCGAGGTTGAGCCGTGCCGCCAGCGAAGGGTCGGTGTCGGTGACCCGTTCGACGGCCGACACCAGATGTGCGTACCGGGCCTCGTCCCGCTGCCGGAGAACGACCACGGTGGACAGTGCGGCGATGAGCGCGAACACGAGGACGGCCGCGACCCCGCTCCTGCGCGCCCACCGCACCCGCCGGTCCTGCCGCTCCGAACGCGCCAGGAAAGCCCGGGTCGCCTCCCCGGAGTCCCCCGACACCCACCCCCTCGCGGTCGCCAGCCGCGCGCCGCGGTAGAGCAGGGACGGGTCGTGCCCGGCACGGGCCCACGCCTCGGCGTCCTCGTCGAGCCGTTGCCGCGCCAGGATCGCCTCGCGGTCCTCGTCGAGCCACTGCCGCAGCCTCGGCCAGGCCCTCAGCAGGGCTTCGTGGGTGATCTCCACCGAGCCCGCGTCCAGTGTCACCAGCCGTGACTCGGCCAGGATCTCCAGCGCCGCGGCCCCGGCCGGTGAGCCAAGGAGGTCATCGCGCGTGGTCCGCCTGCGGGTGTCCTTGCCGTCCCTGTCGATGCGGACGAGCTTCAGCAGCATCGCCCGTCCCGCCAGCTGCCCCGGCTCGTCCAACCGCGTCCACGCTCGCTCGGCGGTGGCGGCGACCGAGCCGTGGATACCGCCCGTCGCCCGGTAACCGGCGATGGTGAGGCGGTTGCCCTGGCGGCGCTTCCACGTTCCCAGCAGCGCGTGCGACAGGAGCGGGAGCCCTCCGGCATCGGTTCCGAGGTCGTGCAGGAGCAGCTCGACGAGACCGGGTTCCAGGTGCAGCCCGACCCCTTTGGCGGGCGCCGTGATCGCTTCTCGGAGCTGCTTCGGTGTCATCGGTCCGAGGACGAGCTGCCGGTCCTGCAAGGCGTCCAGCAGTTCGGGGTGCGCCAGGCAGTGGTCGTAGAAGTCCGCGCGGACCCCGATGACGACGACGGCGCGTTCACTGCTCTCCCGCAGCCGCGACACGAAGTCCTGCCGCGCGACCGGGTCGGACGTGAGGGTGAACAGCTCCTCGAACTGGTCCACGATGAGCACGGGAGCCTCGGCCAGTTCGAGTTCGCTGCCGGGCGTCACGTATTCGACGGCATCGCCGAGAAGCGGCATGAGCCCGGCTTTGAGGAGTGAGGACTTGCCCGCTCCGGAAGCGCCGACGACCGTGACGATCCCGCCGGTTTCGCGAGTGGTCTCCACCATGCGGAAAAGATCCTGCGTGACCTGTTCCCGCCCGAAGTACCAATCCGAGTCTTCCCGGCGAAAAGGCGCAAGGCCCCGATAAGGACAAACGTTGACGTCCGGCTCGGCGCGGGCGGTGCCGGCGACCGCCAGTTCCCACAGGGACCGCCAGGAGCCCAGGTCGTACAAACCCGGGACGAGCGGGCTGGGCCGCCGTTTCCGCGCCTCTCCGATCAGGATCTCCAGGACCGCGGCGAGCCCGGGGAACCGCGCGGGGACGCTCCGTCCGCGCCGCCAGTCGCTGATGCGCTGGACGCTGACCCGCACGGGCCGCCCGTCCTCGTCGACCCGGCGGGCCCGGCCGATCGTCTCGGCGACCCGCTTGAGCGGCGGGTCACCCGCCTCCGCGTACAGCAGCGCGAACCGCTCCATGAACGCCCCGCGCGGGCCCCCACTGCCCATGCGGTGACCCTAACCGCCCCGAGTTCCGGACCGGAAACCCGGGGCACTACCCGTGAGCTGGGATTTTGCTCGCGCCTTCCGGTCAGGGGGTTTCGGCGGGCTCGTGGGCGAGGCCAGTCTTGTGCCAGACGCCAGTCACCGAGCCTCGCTCGGCGAGCACGGGGGAGGGCGTCCACCAACGGCCGCTGCGGGGTCTGGGGGTCCTGGGGGAGACTTCCCCGCAGCGGCTTAGGGGTTGATGAGCAGTGATTCCAGGGCCGGGCGCAACGGCGCGGTGATCTCCTGCGGGCGCCGCGTCTCGCGATCGACGAAGACGTGGACGAAGTGACCCTCGGCCAGCAGGTCGTCATCGCGGTAGAGCCCGAGCTCGTACCGGACGCTTGACCGGCCGAGGTGTCCCACGCGCAATCCGACCGCGATCGTCTCCGGAAATGCCGCGGGTGCTTTGTAGGAGCAATGCGACTCCACGCAGAGGCCGATTGTCTTGCCGTTGTGGATGTCCAGCCCGCCGGTCTCGATGAGCCAGGTGTTGATCGCGGTGTCCATGAAGGAGTAATAGGCCGCGTTGTTCACATGGCCGTAGATGTCGTTGTCCTTCCACCGCGTCGGCACGTCCTGCCAGTGGACGTAGCTCACGCTTTCCCCTTCCTACGTGGTTTTGTGGCGGGCGTAGTGCTGTCGCGCCTTCGCCCGGTTGCCACAGCGCGCCATTGAGCACCACTGGCGGTTCCTGGCGGGGGAGCGGTCCACGAAGCGCAGGCCGCAGGTGTCGAGCGCGCAGACCCTGATCGTCGGCGGGCGGTCCTCCAGGAGCAGGGTGATCGCGTCCACCGCCACCGCGCCCAGGGCCGATGCGACCGGGTCTTCGGGTTTCGGGATGTGTGCCTCCGGAGTGCCCTCCGGAGTCAGGCGCAGCTGGGGCGGGGGTTGGTGGTGGCGGGCCGCCCAGCCGTTGAGCAGGGTGATGTCTGCCTGGGTCAGCTCTCCCCTGGTCACGCGGTCGACCGCCTCGCGGAGCTCGTGCGCCGCGTCGAGGTACGGGCGCGCTTCGGCCGCGGTGACGTCCGCGAGCTTGGCAAGGCGCAGCCACTCCGCGAGTGCGGCCTCGGTGTCGAGCAGCTCGCGGGGGCTGATCTTGCGGTCGCGCACCGTGTTCACCAGGTCGACGCTCGCCCGCCCGCCGTCCCAGACCCAGTCCCGCTTGGCCATCGTCCCTCCTTGTCCGGAGAGTGTGCCGCACGCTACCGTCTCTAACCATCTTAGCCGGTTAGAAGGAGGCGTCATGGGTGAGGTAGCGCTGGTGAACGGGCTGCGGATGCACTACCTGCGCGCGGGGGAGGGGCCGCTCGTGGTGCTGCTGCACGGGTGGCCGCAGACCAGCCACTGCTGGCGGTTCCTGCTGCCCGAGCTCGCTCGCGATCACACGGTGATCGCTCCCGACCTGCGCGGGTACGGCCGCACGGACAAGGCGACCGGCGGCTACGACAAGCGCACTATGGCCTCCGACATTTCAGTGTTGATTGAAACTCTGGGCTTCGCCAGCGCCGCCGTGGTCGGGCACGACCGAGGCGGGCGGGTCGCCCACCGCTGGGGTCTGGACCGCCCGGACCAGGTCGACCGGCTCGCCGTGCTGGACATCCTCCCGACGCGGGCCATGTGGCAGCGCCTGGACGCGAAGCTCGGTGCCGCCTACTGGCACTGGCTGTTCCACCTGCAGCCGGACCTGCCGGAGCGGCTGGCAGGGCAGGACGTCGCGGGATATCTCTCGTACTTCTTCGAGAAGTGGACGGTGAACCGGCACGGGCTCGAACCCGCCGCGATCGACGAGTACGTGCGCGCGTTCTCCGCCCCGGGCGCTCTGCGCGCGGGCTTCGACGACTACCGCGCGTCCTTCCCGCACGACGCCGAGCACGACGACACCGACTTCGCCGCGGGACATCGGCTGGGCATGCCGGTGCTCGCGTTGTGGGGCGGTTCCGGACTGCTGGGTTCCTTGCCCGCGTTGGACATCTGGCGGGAGTACGCCGACGACGTCCGTGGCGGGGCGATCCCGGACTGCGGGCACTTCCTGCCCGAGGAGCGCCCGGCCGAGGTCCTCGCTGAGCTGCGCGAGTTCCTCGGCACCGACAAGTAGGCCCCGGCGCAGCACCGACGACCGGCCCACTGGCGATCACCGTCCGTGTTCCGGGCAGACTCGCCACGGCGTTACCGGGCCGAGACAGGGAGAGCGTGGCGTGGACGAGGGCACTGGCCTGCGGCGGGAGCTGTCCGGGCGGCAGGTGGGCATGATCGCCCTCGGCGGCGCGATCGGCACCGGGCTCTTCCTCGGCTCCGGGCTGGCGATCTCGCTGGCCGGTCCCGCCGCGGTCGCGGCGTACGCGGTGGCCGCCGTCGTCGCCCTCGCGCTGGCCTACGCCCTGGCGGAGATGACCGTCGTGCACCCGGAGGCCGGCGGCTTCGGCGCCATCGCGCACCGCTACCTCGGCCCGATGGCGAGCTTCGTGCAGCGGTGGCTCTACGTCGTCGCGCAGGTGGTCAACATCGGCAGCGAGGTCGTCGCCGCCGGGCTCTACATCCAGTTCTGGTGGCCGGAGGTGCCGCTCTGGCTGCCGGTGGTCGTCTTCTCCGCGCTGATCCTGACGGTCAACACGCTGTCGGTGCGCTTCTTCGGCGAGTTCGAGTACTGGTTCGCGATGATCAAGGTCGTCACGATCGTGGTGTTCATCGCGATCGGGGTGTACTTCCTGCTCTTCGGCCTGCCCGGCCGCCCGTCGCCCGGCCTGACCGCGATCACCGACCACGGCGGCTTCCTGCCCAACGGGCTCGGGGCGGTGTGGCTCGCGCTGAGCGTGGTGACCTTCAGCTACCTCGGCACCGAGGCGGTCGCGGTCACCGCGGCGGAGTCGAAGGACCCGGAGCGCGACGTGCCCAGGGCCGCGCGCGGCATGGTCGTGCGCCTGGGCCTGTTCTACGTGCTGGGCACGGCGGTGCTGGTCGCGGTCGTGCCGTGGACCGAGGCGGCGGGCGCGGAGGGCATCACGCAGAGCCCCTTCGTCCGGCTCTTCGAGTACGCGGGCATCCCGGCCGCGGCGGGGCTGATGAACTTCGTGGTGCTGACCGCCGCGCTCTCGGCGATGAACACCAACCTCTACCTGAGCTCGCGGATGACGCACTCGCTGGCGATGGTCGGCCACGCCCCGAAGGCGCTGCTCAAGACCAGCGCGCGCGGGGTGCCGACGAGGTCGCTGGCGCTGTGCGCGCTCGGCCTGGTGATCGCGGTGCTGGCCTCGGTGTTCTCGCCGCAGCAGGCGTTCCCGCTGCTGATCGGCGCCGCCCTGTTCAGCGGTGTCACGGCCTGGATCCTGATCTTCGTGACGCACTTCGCCTTCCGGCGCACCCGCGCCCGCGAGGGGCTGCCCGCCTCGCCGATCCGCCTGCCCGGGGCGCCGGTGACCTCCGGCCTCGCCGCGCTCGCGCTGGTCGCGGTCCTGGTCACCACGGGGTTCACCGACCAGTTCTTCGTCGCGTGGCTTGCGGGTCCGCCGTTCCTGCTGCTGCTCGTGCTGGCGTACCTGCCGGTCCGCCGCCGGGCCGCGCGGACCGGTGCGCGCGACGCCGAACCCAGCACCTAGACTGCCGTTCCGTGGCTCGTCAGGCGCTGATCGCTCCCTCCATCCTGTCCGCGGACTTCGCGCGTCTCGCCGAGGAGGCCGCCGCCGTCGGCGGGCCCGACGGCGCGGACTGGCTGCACGTCGACGTCATGGACGCGCACTTCGTGCCCAACCTGACGCTCGGGCTCCCGGTGGTGAAGTCGCTGCGCAAGGCGACCGAGATCCCGCTGGACTGCCACCTGATGATCGAGGACCCGGACCGCTGGGCCGTCGGCTACGCGGAGGCGGGCGCCTACAACGTCACCGTGCACGCCGAGGCGGCCGCCGACCCGGTGAAGATCGCCAAGGACCTGCGCGCCGCGGGCGCCAAGGCGGGGCTGTCCGTCAAGCCGGGCACGCCGCTGGAGTCCTATGTGGACGTGCTCAGGCACTTCGACACGCTGCTGGTGATGTCGGTGGAGCCCGGGTTCGGCGGGCAGTCGTTCATGCCCGAGGTGCTGGACAAGGTGCGCACCGCCCGGCGGCTGGTGGACACCGGGCACCTGAAGCTCGTCGTGGAGATCGACGGCGGGATCAACGCCGACACCATCGAACAGGCCGCGGAGGCCGGGGTGGACTGCTTCGTCGCCGGTTCGGCCGTCTACGACGGCAAGGACCCCGGACGGGCGGTCCGTGCCCTGCGCCGACAGGTGCTCGACTCCGCGCGCTGATGTCCGCGCTGGAGATCGCGATGCGGGCGGCGATCGCCGCCGGCGAGGGCGCGCGGGGCCGCACCAGCCCGAACCCGCCCGTCGGGTGCGTCGTCCTCGACCCGACCGGTGCGGTCGCCGGGGTCGGCGCCACCCAGCCGCCCGGCGGGCCGCACGCCGAGGTCATGGCGCTGCGCGCCGCCGGTGAGCTGGCCAGGGGCGGCACCGCGGTCGTCACGCTGGAGCCCTGCGCGCACCACGGCCGCACCCCGCCGTGCGTGCTCGCGCTGCTGGACGCCGGGATCTCCGAGGTGCACTTCGCGGTGGCCGACCCGTTCCCGGCCGCGGCGGGCGGGGCGGACCAGCTCAGGGCCGCGGGCGTGACCGTCCACTCCGGACTGCTCGCCGACGCCGTGCGCAAGGGCCCGTTGCGGGCGTGGCTGCACCACGTGCGCACTGGGCGGCCGCACGTGACGTGGAAGTTCGCGTCCACTGTGGACGGACGGTCGGCCGCGGCCGACGGGACGAGCCGGTGGATCAGCTCGCCCGAGTCGCGCGCCGAGGTGCACGCGTTGCGGCGCAAGATCGACGCGGTGATCGTCGGCACGGCGACGGTGGTCACCGACAACCCGCAGCTGACCGCCCGCACGCCCGAGGGCGGTCTTGCCGAACGGCAGCCGCTGCGCGTCGTGGTCGGCGAGAGCGACATCCCCGAGGGCTCGCGGGTGCTCGACGACGCGGCGGAGACGCTGCACCTGCGCACCAGGGACCCCCGTGAGGTCCTCGCCGTGCTCGCCGGGCGGGGCGTCGTCGACGTGCTGCTGGAGGGCGGCCCCCGGCTCGCGGGCGCGTTCTGGGAATCAGGCGTCGTGGACCGGGTGTTGATGTACGTGGCGCCGCTGCTGCTCGGGGCGGGCACCGCCGCGCTGGGGGAGCTGGGCGTGTCCACGATGAGCGCCGCGCTGCCCCTGAGCTACGAGAGCGTCACCATGAGTGGCCCGGACGTGCGGATCAGCGCCGTCCCGGCCCAGGACTAGGAGGATCACCTTGTTCACCGGAATCGTCGAGGAGCTCGGCACGATCACCGCGGTGGAGCACGAGGCGGACTCCGCCCGGCTGACGGTGCACGGTCCGTTGGTGACCTCCGACGCCAAGCACGGTGACTCCATCGCGGTCAACGGGGTGTGCCTGACGGTGGTCGAGGTGCGGGACGGCTCGTTCACCGTCGACGTGGTGCACGAGACCTTGCAGCGCTCCAGCCTGGCCAAGGCCGAGGCGGGGCAGCCGGTCAACCTGGAACGCGCGGTCGCCGCCGGTCAGCGCCTCGGCGGGCACATCATGCAGGGCCACGTGGACGGCACCGGCACCATGCTCTCCCGCGACGCCTCCGGGCTGACCCGCTTCGCCATGCCGGAGAACCTGGCCCGCTACGTGGTGGAGAAGGGCTCGATCGCGGTGGACGGCGTCTCACTGACCGTGGTGCACGCGGGCGCCGACGAGTTCAGCATCGCGCTGATCCCGACCACCCTGGAGCTGACGACGCTCGGCCGCCGCGAGCCGGGCGACGTGGTGAACCTGGAGGTCGACGTGGTCGCCAAGTACGTCGAGCGGCTCGCCACCCCGCACCTCGCCACGTGACGAACGCCGCGCCGTCGGACACCGCCGGTTGGGGGACAATATGCTGTCAAGGACCCGCACATGAACAGGAGTGGCCCGGTGACCACTTTCGACACCATCGAGCGGGCGTTGGCCGACATCGCGGCGGGCCGCCCCGTCGTCGTCGTTGACGACGAGGACAGGGAGAACGAGGGCGACCTCATCTTCGCCGCGGAGAAGGCCACCCCGGAGCTGGTGGCGTTCACCGTCCGCTACACCTCCGGCTACATCTGCGTGCCGCTGACCGGTGAGGACTGCGACCGGCTGGACCTGCCGCCGATGTACCACGCCAACCAGGACGTGCGCGGCACCGCCTACACGGTCACCGTGGACGCCAAGGACGGCGTCAGCACCGGGATCTCCGCCGCCGACCGCGCGCACACCATCCGGCTGCTGGCCGACGCGGAGTCGGTCGCCGGTGACTTCAACCGTCCCGGGCACGTGGTTCCCTTGCGCGCCAAGGACGGCGGCGTGCTGCGGCGGCCCGGCCACACCGAGGCGGCTGTCGACCTGGCCAGGATGGCGGGGCTTCGGCCGGCCGGTGTGCTGTGCGAGATCGTGAGCCAGAAGGAGGAGGGGGAGATGGCGCGCCAGGAGGAGCTGCGCGTCTTCGCCTCCGACCACGACCTGGCGCTGATCAGCATCGCCGACCTGATCGCCTACCGCCGCCGCTCCGAGAAGCAGGTCGAGCGCGTCGCCGAGGCCAGGATGCCCACCGTGCACGGGATCTTCCGCGCCATCGGCTACGACAGCCTCATCGACGGCGTCGAGCACGTCGCGCTGGTCTACGGCGAGATCGGCGACGGCGAGGACGTGCTGGTGCGAGTGCACTCCGAGTGCCTCACCGGCGACGCGTTCGGCTCGCTGCGCTGCGACTGCGGACCGCAGCTGGACGCGGCGCAGGCCATGGTCGCCGCCGAGGGACGCGGCGTCGTGCTCTACATGCGCGGCCACGAGGGGCGCGGCATCGGCCTGATGCACAAGCTCCAGGCGTACCAGCTGCAGGACGCGGGCGCGGACACCGTCGACGCCAACCTGGCCCAGGGCCTGCCCGCCGACGCGCGGGACTACGGCACCGGCGCGCAGATCCTGGTGGACCTGGGTATCCACTCCATGCGGCTGCTGACCAACAACCCGGCCAAGCGGGTCGGGCTCGAAGGCTACGGCCTGCGGGTGACCGGACGGGTCCCGCTGCCGATCCGCCCCAACCCGGAGAACCTGAACTACTTGCGCACCAAGCGCGATCGGATGGGACACGAGTTGCACGACCTGGACATGTCATGAGCGGGCAGGGACGGCCGGAGCAGGTGGTCCCGGACGCGGCCGGGCTGCGCCTCGGCATCGCCGCGACCACCTGGCACGCCGAGATCACCGGCAGCCTGCTGGAGCGCGCCGTCGAGGCCGCGGCGAAGGCGGGCATCGACTCGCCGACCGTCGTCCGGGTCGCGGGCGCGGTCGAGCTTCCCGTTGTGTGCCAGCAGCTCGCGCGCACGCACGACGCGGTCGTGGCGCTGGGCGTGGTGATCCGCGGCGGCACCCCGCACTTCGAGTACGTCTGCGACGCGGTGACCGCGGGACTGACCAGGGTGGCGCTCGACGAGAGCACCCCGGTCGGCAACGGCGTGCTGACGTGCGACACCGAGCAGCAGGCGCTGGACCGCTCCGGGCGGCCGGACTCGGTGGAGGACAAGGGTTTCGAGGCGTGTGTGGCGGCGCTGGACACGGCGCTGACCCTGCGTGCGCTCCAGGGAGGGCTGAGAGGGTGACGATGACATCGGAGACCGAGGCGGTGGCGACTCCGACAGAGCTGGTGATCCGGCCGCGCAAGGTCCGCAGGGTCGCCCCGGTGCTGGCCGTCGCGCTGGTCGCGGTCTTCGTCGTGGTGGGCGTGCTGCTCGGCGACACCCCGACCGGGGCGTACTTCCGGGTGGCCGACCAGATCGCCATGGCGGGCATCGGGCTCGCGCTCGCCGCCGCCGCGATGCTGTTCACCCGGCCCCGCCTGCGCGCCGACGCCGAGGGGGTCGAGGTGCGCAACATCGTTGTGACGCACCGGTTCCCGTGGGCGCTGGTGCAGGAGGTGAACTTCCCGGACGGCTCCTCGTGGGCGCGGCTGGAGCTGCCGGAGGACGAGTACGTGTCGGTGATGGCGATCCAGTCCACCGACTCCGAGCACGCGGTGAAGGCGATGCGGGAGCTGCGCGCGATGCACGCCCGGTACGGCACCCCCGCCCCGCGGCCGAAGCAGGACGAGCAGTGACCGTTCGGCTCGGCGACATCGTTCTGCGCAACCGGCTGGTGACCTCGTCGAGCCTGCTGGGCTACGGCGTGTCGAACTCCTCACTGGTGCCGTACGGGATGAGCCCGATCTCGAAGTTCGTCCCGCTGGAGCGGTTCGGCGCGGTCACCGCGCGCACCGTGACCGTCGAGCCGCGCGAGGGCCACTTCACCACCCGCGACGTGTGGCCGCTGCGCGAGCTGCCCGCGTTGCTCAAGCGCTACGCCACGGTGCTGCGGCAGACCGACACCGGCTGGCTCAACGCCTTCGGCTGGTGCAACGTCGGTATCGACGCCTACCTGCGCGACTACTACCCGCGCACCAGGGGACAGCGCACGATCATCTCCCTCGGCGGCTTCTCGGCCGAGGAGTTCGTCACGCTGGTGGACAAGGTCAACGCCGCTGTGCCCGCCGGTGACATCGCCGCGGTCGAGCTCAACGTGTCCTGCCACAACGTGAACTTCGACTTCAACAAGATCATCGGCTCTGTGCTGGCGGAGGCTGTCCCGCGCAGCAACCACCCGGTGATCCTCAAGCTGTCGCCGGACTACGACTACCTCGGCCACGCGAAGCTGGCCGCCGAGCACGGCGTCTCCGGGCTGACCGCGATCAACACCGTCAAGGGCCTGCGGCTGGACCCGAGGACCGGCAAGCCGTGGCTGGCCAACCGCTACGGCGGCGTGTCCGGCCGGGCGATCAAGCCGATCGGGCTGCGGGTGGTCTCCGAGCTGCGCGAGGCGGGCGTGACGCTGCCGATCATCGCCACCGGCGGGATCAGGACCTTCGACGACTGCCGGGAGTACTTCTGGGCCGGTGCGGACGCGGTCAGCCTGGGCAGCGCGTCGTGGTTCGCCAGCTACCCGGGCTACGCCCTGTCGCCGCTGCACGGCCTGCGCATCCGGTCGCTGCTGAACAAGATCGAGAAGTACACCCCGCCGTCGCGCTAGCGGTCGTCCCGCTGGTCGAAGTCGGCGCTGGCCCACCGGTCCGGGCGGCCGGTGAACAGCACGAACGTGCCGGCGGGATGGCTCGTCTCCGCCTCGGCGAACTCGCGCGCGGCGTCCGGGGGCAGGTAGCGGCCGGTGATCGCCAGGACCTCTTCCACCGCGGGGGAGCGGTCCGCGCGGACGAGCGTGCACTCGGCGGTCACGTACTTGTAGGGGAACCGCGGCTGCTGAACGCACAGGCTGAACCTCCCCGCGTGCCGCAGCAGGCGGGTCTTGCGTGACTTCCGGCCCTGCGTGTTCGTGAAGAACGTGATGTCGCCGCCCGGTCGGTGGGCGTACCAGACGGGCACGGTCAGCGGCGGACGGCCGTCGCTGTCGGCGGCGACGCTCAGCACGCCGATGTGGATCTCGGCGAGGAACTGGTCGCGCTCGGCCTCGGTGAGCGTTCTGGGCATGGGATCAGTCCTCGTACTCGTCGCGGAGGCGGAGCCACCGCATCGTCGGTGTCCGGGGCCAGCCCTCCGGCGAGTCCTCCCACTCCTCCTGCCTGCCGTAGGGCGTCAGGTCCAGCAGGTTGAAGTCCAGCCGGAGCCGGTCCACCCCGCGGCCGTTGGTGAAGTACGTCCGGAAGAACTCGTCGCCGTCGCGCAGGAACACGCTCAGGCCGAAGCCACCGCCAAGGCTCAGCTCGTCGTAGAAGGTGTTGCCGTGCACGGAGTACCACGGCACGGTCCAGCCGAACCGGCGTCGGACCGCGTCGATCTCGTTCCTCGGCGCGGGTGACATCAGGGCGAGCGTGGTGTCGCGGGCGTTGAGGTGCGACTGGTCCGCGAGGTTGTCGGTGAACGACGCGCAGCCCGCGCAGGTCCAGTCCTGTCCCGGCGCCAGCATGAAGTGGTAGACGACCAGTTGGCGGCGGCCCTCGAACAGCTCCGCCAGACCGACCTCCGCGCCGTCGGGCGCGGTGAACCGGTAGTTCCCCGCCAGCCGGACCATCGGCAGCCTGCGGCGCTCGGCGGCCAGCGCGTCGAGCGCGCGGGTGTGTTCCTTTTCCTTGACCAGCAGGGCTTCGCGGGCTGTCTGCCACTCCTGCGCGGACACCACGTTCGGCCGGTTCATAGGCACCTCCCAGTGCATTCCTTGAGGGAACTGACCGTAGCATCGTCAGTTCCTTGAGGGAACCCGGTTCGCTAGACTGGCTCGGTGCAGCGAACCCGGTTCGGCGACATGGCCTGTTCGATCGCGCGCACCCTGGACGTCATCGGGGAGCCGTGGTCGCCGCTGATCCTGCGTGATGTCTACGTCGGCATCTCCCGGTTCGAAAAGATCCAGCAGGACCTCGGCATCTCCCGCAAAGTGCTCACCGAGCGGCTCAAGTGGCTGGTGGAACAGGGCGTGCTCGAACGGCGCGAGTACTCCAGCAAGCCGCCCCGCCATGAGTACGCGCTCACGGTCAAGGGCACCGAGCTGTGCGACCTGCTGATGGTGATGGTGCGGTGGGGGGACCGGTGGACGGCGGGCGAGGACGGGCCGCCCGTTCTCTACCGGCACCACGCGTGCGGCCGGATCGCCCACGTGGAACCGCGTTGTTCGGCCTGCGGTGAACCGATGCGCGCGACCGACGTCGATGTCGTGCCTGGACCCGGATTGAACGGTTCTGTCAGGGGCGACCGCTAGCTTGGGGCGCATGGAGATCCAACTCGGCGAGCTCGTTTTCGACGTCGTCGCCTCCGGGCCGGAGTCCGGCGAACCGGTGGTGCTGCTGCACGGTTTCCCGCAGACCGCGCACAGCTGGCACCGGGTCACCACCCTGCTCAACGCGGCCGGGCTGCGCACCTACGCGCCCAACCAGCGCGGGTACTCCCCGCGCGCGAGGCCGGCTGAGGTCAGCGACTACGGCGTGCCGAACCTGGTCGGCGACGTGCTCGGGCTCGCTGACGCGCTCGGGCTGGACTCCTTCCACCTGGTCGGCCACGACTGGGGAGCGGCGGTCGCGTGGGCGACGGCGATCACGCACCCCGGGCGGGTGCGGGCACTGACCGCGGTCTCCGTGCCGCATCCGGCCGCCTTCACGTGGGCGCTCAAGGAGGACCCCGACCAGGCGCGACGCTCGGAGTACATGAAGGCCTTCCGCGCGGTTGGCAAGGCCGAGGACGTGCTGCTGGACAACGACGCCGCCTATCTGCGCGCGGTCTTCGGCACGGCGTTGCCGCTGGAGGACGTCGAGGTGCACGTCAACGCGATGACCCAGCCGGGCGCGCTCACCGCCGCGTTGAACTGGTACCGGGCGGAGCGCCGTCTCGGCGACACGGCCGAGCCGGTGCGGGTGCCGACGACCTACCTGTGGAGCACCGCCGACGTCGCGCTCGGCGAGGCCGGTGCGCGCCGGTGTGCGGAGTTCGTCGACGCGCCCTACGAGCTGCGCGTCCTGGACGGCGTCAGTCACTGGATCCCGGACGAGGCCCCGGAGGAGGTGGCGCACGCGGTGTTGTCCCGAATCGCGGGAACGGTCACGCCTTGAGCCGGATGTCTCGACCCCGCCGGTAAGCGTCGCTCTAACGAACGACAAAACAACTTTGTTCGATAGGTCGCGGGTCGGGGTGGACCGCTGGTCGCAGGCGAAGCGATTTCAAGTTGTTGGGGACAAAAGGTCTTGGCTGTGCGGCAAGCGAGCGGTGCGCTACAGTCGCTCGCTTGCTGTCCCGACATGTCCGATATCGTTATTACTGCTGCTCAGGGGTGCAATTTCACTCGTTGGAGTTAGGGCATTAAAGTCTCTGGAAGCCGTTCGTCGACAGTCGCCGCGCGTCTGACGAACTGTTTACCCCGGGTTGATTCTTCTCCATCTTCTCCTTCTACGGTGGGAGGCTCTGCGGTATACCAGGTGCGATCCTTCTGAGCGGAGGTAGAGATCATCGAAGTGCGCGTGCTCGGCCAGTTCGAGGTCCTGCGTGGTGGGGTCGCCATCACGCCGACCCCGCCGAAGATGCGTCAGGTCTTCGCCCTCCTCGCGGTCAACGCCAACAGCGTCGTGCGGACCGAGTCGTTCATGGAGGAGCTGTGGGGACCTCGGCCGCCGTCCAAGGCGAACACCACGCTGCAGACCTACGTCTCGCACCTGCGCAAGATCCTGGCCAGCTCCGAGCGGGCCGACCTCGCCGACTCCGTGCTGCGCACCCACCGCGTCGGCTACTCACTCGACCTGCCGTCGGAGTCCCTGGACGTCCAGCACTTCTCCGAGCTCGCCCAGCGCGGCCGCGCCGAGCTGGAGAGCGGCATGTACGAGAACGCCGCGGACTCGCTGCGCTCGGCGCTGGCGGTGTGGCGCGGTTCGGCGCTCAGCGACGTGCAGCCCGGCCCGCTGCTCAAGACCCACATCGCGCGCCTTGAGGAGAGCCGCAGCAGCGTCACCGAGCAGCGGATGGAGGTGGACCTGCTGCTCGGGCGGCACCACCAGCTGATCGCCGAGCTGAGCGCGCTGGTCCGCCAGTACCCGACGCACGAGGGGCTGCACGGCAAGCTGATGCTCGCGCTGCACCGCGCGGGCCGCCGCTCCGAGGCGCTGCGGGTGTTCCAGGCCATCCGCTCCACCCTGGTCGCCAAGCTCGGCATCGAGCCCGGTCCGGAGCTGCAGAAGCTGCACCGGTCGCTGCTCGCGGGCGGGGTCGAGCCGGCGGAGTCCACGCCGAGCGGGCTGGCCGTGGTCCGCGACGGCGGCAGGGAGACCGGACGGGACAACGCGTGGGGCGAGCCGCCCGCGCAGCTGCCGCCGGACCTGCCCGCGTTCATCGGCCGGAACGAGGAGCTGTCCAAGGTCGAGGCGCTGATGCTGCGCCCGCCGTCCTCCGCGCCGCCGGTGGTGTCGGTGACCGGCGGGCCCGGCTCCGGCAAGTCCGCGTTCTGCATCCACGCCGCCAACCGGGTGCGTGCCCGCTTCTCGCACGGCCAGCTCTACGCCGACCTGGCGAACACCGAACCGGCCGAGGTGCTCGCGGGTTTCCTGCGCGCGTTGCGCGGCCCGCACATCCCGCTGCCCGCGACGCTGGAGGAGCGCAGCCAGCTCTTCCGCAGCTGGACGGCGCATCGCAAGCTGCTGGTGGTGCTGGACAACGCCACCAGCGCCTCACAGGTCGCCCCGCTGGTGCCGACCGGTCAGCGCTGCGCGGTGATCGTCAGCTGCCGCCGCAGGCTGCACTGGCGCAGCGTCGGGCTGATGCTCGACCTGCCGCCGCTGACCCCGGCCGAGAGCACCGACCTGCTGGTCTCGGTGATCGGCCAGCCCAGGGTCCGAAGAGACGACGCCGCCGCGTCCGCGTTGCTGCGGTTGTGCGGCGGCTCCCCGCTGGCGGTCCTGGCCGCGGCGACCCGGCTCGCGTTGCGGCCGCACTGGTCGGTGGCCCGGCTGGTGGAGCGGTTGTCCGCGGAGGAGCACCGGCTGCGCGAGCTCACCAGCGGCAAGCTCGACGTCCGCGCCAGCGTCGAGGCCAGCGTCACCCAGCTCGACGCCCAGGCGCGCGAGGCGTTCCTCGCGCTCGCCCCGCACGCCAAGGAGCCGCTGCCGCTGGAGAAGGCGGCGAAGCTGCTCAACCTCGACGAGTACCACGCCGAGTCGGTCCTGGAGCGCCTGGTGGAGTTCCACCTCGCCATCCCGGAGACCGGGGGCGCCGCGGACTTCGCCGGGTGGTTCCGCTACCGCTTCCCGCCCCTGCTGCGGCTGGCAGCCCACGCCCTGGCCGAGTCGGCGGAAACCGTTGGGGCGCAATACTGATCGGTTCGACCAGGCCCGCGCTCACGCGGCCAGGTTGGTGAAGATCGGGGTCGGCGCGTCCGATCCGCGCTGGAGGTACTTCGTGAGCGCCCTGCCCTGTTCGCGCTCTCTCGCCGGGGACATCGGGATCGGCCAGCGCATCTGCTCGTAGAGCGCGGCCCGGTGCAGGTCGTAGGTCGCTTCGAAGAGCGCCGCGAAGTTCGCCGCGCGCGAGGGCACCCAGAACCACGCCGTCAGCACGGTCACCGCGACACCGATCGGCAGCGCCCACCACGACCACCAGGTGAACCCGCAGAACAGCAGGCCCCACACCAGCGTCGCGGCCGAGGAGTTCAGCGCCGCCCTGGCCGAGGAGATCTCCTCGCGCGCGGCCTCCGGCAGCACCAGCCACAGCCGGGGCCAGGTGATCACCGCGTCCAGCCCGTACTTCTCGTGCACCCGCGCCTGTGCGGCGCTGAGCAGGTTGCCCACCCTCGTCGGCTGGTGCTGCGCCACGTCCGCCGAGCTCAGGCTGAGCCGCCGCTTCAACCGCACGTACTCGGCGCGTTCCTCGTCGGTGGCCATGTCGGACTCCACGGCGGCGGTCAGCTCCCGCCACTTCAGCTCGTCCGCTTCCACCCGCGCGCTCAGCTCCGCCGTGCGCCTGCGGGAGAGCTTCTTCAACGGCCCGCGCCAAGGGCCCCGCGTCAAGCACAACGCGACCGGCGACAACCGGTTCACCAGCACCGCCGACCCGACGAGCGCGCCGACCAGCAGCATGATCACGGGCGCGCCCCTGGAGAGCCCGGTGAGCCACGTCAGCCCGCCGGGGACGAGCGCGAGCCCGCCCAGCCAGAAGATCGCCGCGGGCACCCCGGCGCGCACGACGCGGTCGACGAGCCTGCCGCCCGCCGCCTCCCAGAACGGGGTCACGACGCGGCTCCCCGCAACGGGCGCCCGTGCGTCGGACAGATCGGGGCGCGCTGACCCACGATGCGCGGGTACCAGACGAAATCCTTGCCGGGACACTCGAAGCGCCCGAGCTGGGGATGCTGTTGCAGCTCGGGTGGCCGCAGCTGGTCGTCGGCCAGCACCCGCTCCAGCCACCGCGCGGTGACCGGCGGCATGGACAGCAGCTGTTCGAGCCGCAGCGCGGTCTCGTCCGGATCGGCCTCCGCCTGCGCCAGCAGCCCGGAGACGAGCAGGTCGAAGCGTTCCGCGTCCTCACCGAGCATGTCCGGGAGGTAGGGCCGGATCGCCTTGGCCGCGTCCACGACTCGTTCGCCCACCGCAGGCTCCTCCCACCAGGACCCCACTTCCGACGTCACTCGTTCGGGGTCAGACGGCTAGCGTGCGCTCACCGTGGCGAATGGTCGCGGTCCGTGTTCATCTCGTAAGCCAGACGTGCGCGGACCGTGTTGTCATCCACGCGGGAAAGTAACTTTCCATTTCGCCCTGTAAGGCCATGATCGTCATATGTGACCGGACGGAATCGGGATGGGGTCCCAGGCGGCTGTCCGCACGTGGCGACGCCTCCGGTCGGTCCACGAAACATCCGGCCACGTCGGAGCACGTGGGCACGCTGCGCCGTCGCGGCGGCACCGAGGCTCGTCATGTCCTGCACGCGGCAACACCCCCTCACCCCTTCGCCCCCTGGCCCTCTCACCCCCGTGGCCCCCTCACCCCCGTGACCCTCTTTTCGCGTTTTGTAGCTATAGCGCGAAATGGGAGCGCTCTTTTGCGCATTAAGGTGACAAAACGCGAAAAGGAGGACCACGCCAGCTGGCCCATGCGTGCACGGGGTACGGGGGCGGCGCGCCGCCAGGGGTTGCGGGGACGCGCCGCCGGGGGCGGGGGGACGCGCCGCCGGGGGTGCGGTGCGGTCCTTGAAGTACGTCGACCAGTACCTACTTAGGCGGCGTGCTTTTTCAGGGCTGCCAGGGCCTCATCGGCGTGCACCTCGAACTTCAGCTCACTCTTGATCACTTCGAGGAGCGTGCGATCCGTGCCGATGACGAAGGTGTGCCGCTTGACCGGCACCACCTTCAGCAGCTTGCGCTTCACCCCGAACTGGCTCGCGACCTCGCCGTCGGCGTCGGAGAGCAACGGGTAGTCGAAGGAGTTCCGGCTCGCGAAGTCCTTCTGCTTGCTCACCGAGTCAGGACTGATCCCGACCCGCTGTGCGCCCAGCGCGGCGAACTCCGCGCCGAGGTCGCGGAAGTGGCACGCCTCCACGGTGCAACCGCCACTGGAGGCGACCGGGTAGAAGAACAGCACCACCGGTCCGTCCGTGAGCAGCTTGCTGAGCGTGCGGGGCTCGCCGTCCTGGTCGGGCAGCGTGAAGTCGGGGACGGTGTCTCCGGGACGCATGTGGATCCTTCCTTAACCCTTGGGCGGCAACGGGATGAAGCCGCTGGTGCGGGCGACGTACTCGGCGTAGCCGGGCCGGTCCCGCATTGCCTTCTCGGTCAGCGGAGCGCCGCTTCCCTTGGCAAGCAACAGGATCATGACCACCGGCGACAGGACGGTGGCCGCGCCGACCCAGTGCTGGCAGGCGATCAGGTACAGACCCGCCCACACGCACGCGTCGCCGAAGTAGTTGGGGTGCCTCGTGTAGCGCCACAACCCGGTGTCCAGCACGGGTTTGCGGTCGGGGTCGGCCTTGTAGCGGGCGAGCTGCCGGTCCCCGACGACCTCGAAGACGAAGCCCACCAGCCACACGAGCGCGCCGAGCCAGCCGAGGACTCCGACGCCATCGGTGCCGTACTGGGCGGCCTGCACCGGCAGCGACACGAACCACATGATCACCGCTTGCAACAGGAAGACCCGGAAGAACAGGTGCGCCAACGGGTTCCCCTTGGCGCGCCGACGGATCGCCACGTAGCGGGGGTCCTCCGGCCTTCCGTGGTTGCGGCTGTGGATGTGCCAGGCCAGCCGCACGCCCCACACCACGGTCAGCGCCGTGACCAGCAGGTGACCGCCGGACAGGGCGTAGCTCGTCACCGCGATCGCCGCGAAGCCCAGGCCCCAGAACGTGTCGATGGTATCGAAGCGGTCCTTGCGCACCGAGACGGCGAAGGTGATCACCACCAGCACCACCGCGAGCGCGCCGGTGACAGCGAGGTTGGTCAGCAGCTCCGGCCAGGGGAACATCTCAGACCACCGCCGGGATCGGAGCCGGGCGCACCGAGAGGATCTGGTTCACACCCATCCGGTTCTCCTCGAAGGCGAGCGAGCCACCGGCCATGTACAGCCGCCACACCCGCGCCTGTCCCTCGCCGACGAGCCGCACCAGCTCGTCCCAGCGGTCCTCGATGGTCTGCGCCCAGACGTCCACCGTGCGAACGTAGTGCTCGCGCATGGCCTCGACGTCACGGACCTCGAACCCGGCCTCCTCGATGAGGTTCACCGTGGTGCCGACCGGGCTCATGGTCATGTCCGGCGCGACGTAGCCCTCGATGAACGCGCCGCCGCCCGGAGCGACCTTGCCCCGTGACATCTGCTGGATCAGCACCCGCCCACCGGGCTTCACAGCGCGGTAGAGGGTGGCGGTGTACACGGGGTAGTTGCCCGCGCCGACGTGCTCGCCCATCTCGATCGAGGACACCGCGTCGTACGGGCCGTCGGAGAGCTCGCGGTAGTCCTGGAGGCGGACGGTGACCTTGTCCTTCAGGCCGCGCTCCTTGATGCGCGCCTCGATGAACTCGCGCTGCTGGGCCGAAAGGGTGATGCCGGTGGCGTGCACGCCGTAGTGCTCCGCCGCGTGCAGGATCATCGAGCCCCAGCCGCAGCCGACGTCCAGCAGCCGCATCCCCGGGCGCAGCTCCAGCTTGCGGCAGACCTGGTCGAGCTTGTCGCGCTGCGCGTCGGTCAGGGTGTAGCCGGGGTCGTCGCTGGTCCAGTAGCCGGACGAGTAGGCCATGTGCGGGTCGAGGACCTTGCTGTAGAACTCGTTGCTCAGGTCGTAGTGGTGCGCGATGGCCGCGCGGTCGCGCAACCGCGTGTGCAGCCGCCCGCGCAGCCGGGCCTCCTCCGGCGGAGCCTTCGGGCGCGGGCCGAGCACGCCGAGCCGCGCCGCCGACGTGACCAGGCCGACCCGGTCGGAGAAGGAGAGCTTGGGCCGCAGCTTCTTCTCCCGCGCCAGCGCCCAGAACTGGCGAAGGCCGTCGCCGAGGTCGCCGTCCACGTCCAGATCCCCGGAGACATAAGCCCTGGCCAGGCCCAGCTCGTTGGGGTCCCACAGCAGCCTGCGCAGCGCCCGCCGGTTGCGCACGACCGCGACCGGGCCGTCGGTCGGTCCGGCCTCGCTGCCGTCCCACGCCCGGATGCCGACCGGGAGGCCGGTACCGAGAACCCGCTCGACCAGTTCGGCCAGCGTCTGGGCAACGCCCTGCTTCCGAGACACGCCACGCACCTCATTCCTGACGTCTGTGTCCCGGTGTTCGTCGCGCGCGCCCGCGCGGCTTGGTCTGTCACCCGAAGAAGTGAGGTCGATCATGTTCGACCAAACCGGGGCGGGCTCGGCGCCGAATGCCCGGCGTGCGCACCCCAGAAGTAACGATCATGGAGCCCGGTGACGGGGCGTGGGCCACCGCCGTCGTCATCGTGCTGCACGGCGGCAAGGTCCGCAGCGAGCAGCCCGTTCGGCGGCACAACCTCAGCTACCGCCGGATGGTGCCGATCGCCCGCGCGCTGCACCGCGCCGGTCGGGCGAGCGGGGTCGCGGTGTGGCTGGTGCGCTTCCGGGTCCGCGGCTGGAACGCCCCGGAGCACCCCGCGGTGGCGGACGCGCGGTGGGCCGTCGCCGAGGCGCGCCGCCTCCACCCCGGCGTGCCGATCGTGCTGGTCGGGCACTCGATGGGGGGCCGCACCGCGCTGCACGCCGGCGGAGAGGAGGGCGTGCGCGCGGTCTGCCTGCTCGCGCCGTGGATCGAGCCCGGTGAGCCGGTCGCCCAGCTCGCCGACCGCCAGGTGTTCATCGTGCACGGCACCGCCGACCGCTGGACCAGTCCGGAGCAGTCCTTCCGCTACGCCGAGCGGCTGCGCGAGCTGCCCGCCGAGGTCGCCCGGTTCGAGCTGCCGGGAGCCGGTCACTTCATGCTCCGCCGGGTCGAGGACTGGACGGGCGTGACCCGCCGGTTCGTCATGGGCGTGCTCGGCGTGCTTCCCCAGGACCCCCAGATCACCGACGCCATGCGCGCCCCGGCCTCGCACGGGTTGCGGGTCGCGCTGGGAGGAGAGACCCGATGAGCCCCGCCCGCGACAGAGTGGCAGTGATCGGCAGCGGTGTGGCCGGTCTGACCGCCGCCTACCTGCTGCAACGGCGCTACGACGTGCTGATGTTCGAGCAGGACGACCGGCTCGGCGGGCACGCGCACACCCACGACGTGATCGCGCCGGACGGCGGCGTCGTCGCGGTGGACAGCGGCTTCATCGTGCACAACGAGCGCACCTACCCGAACCTGCTGCGGCTGTTCCGGGAGCTCGGCGTGTCCACACAGGACTCCGAGATGTCGATGAGCGTGCGCTGCGAGGGCTGCGGCCTGGAGTACGCGGGCGCCAAGCAGCTCGGCGGTCTGTTCGCGCAGAAGGAGAACCTGCTCAAGCCCGCGTACCTGCGGATGCTCGCCGAGGTCACCCGCTTCCACCGGCACGCCCAACGCGTCCTCGCCGATCCCGACGCCGGTGACGTCACCCTCGGCGCGTTCCTGGCGATCGGCGGCTACTCCGCCTACTTCGTCGACCACTTCGTGCTGCCCGTGGTCTCGGCGGTCTGGTCCTCCTCCCGCGAGACCAGCAAGCACTACCCCGCCCGCTACCTCTTCGAGTTCCTCCAGAACCACGGCATGCTCTCCGTCGGCGGCTCACCGACGTGGAAGACGGTCACCGGCGGCTCGCGCACCTATGTGGAGCGCGCGGTGAAGGGGTTGACCGCCGTGCACGAGTCCACCCCGATCCGGGCCGTGCACCGGGTCGCCGACGGGGTGGAGATCCGAGATGACGCCGACGACCTGCACCGGGTGGACCGCGTCCTCATCGCCACCCACCCGGACCAGGCGCTGCGGCTGCTCGCCGACGCGACCGACGACGAGCGCACCGTGCTCGGAGCGTTCGAGTACTCCCGCAACGAGACCTGGCTGCACACCGACTCGTCGCTGCTGCCGCGTGCCGAGGGCGCGAAGGCGTCGTGGAACTACCTCAAGCCCGCGTGCCGGTCGGACTCCAACCAGGTCCTGGTCAGCTACCACATGAACCGTCTGATGCGGCTGTCCGAGCCGCTGGACTACGTGGTCACGCTCAACGCCTCCGACCGCGTGGCGGAGGACTCCGTCATCGCGAAGATGGTGTACGAGCACCCGATCTACACACCTGAGTCCGTTGCGGCGCAAAGAAAACTACCCGGTCTCAGCGGTGGGAGGACCGCGTTCGCCGGTGCTTACCACGGGTGGGGCTTCCATGAGGACGGCTGCGCGTCCGGCGTGCGCGCCGCTGCCGCGCTCGGAGTGGACTGGACATGACGTCGGCGGCGCTCTACGACGCGGTCGTCACGCACACTCGGCGGCAGCAGATCCGTCGTGGGTTCGCGCACAACGTCTACATGTGGTTGGTGGACATCGACGCGCTGCCGAGGCTTCCGTGGTTCCTGCGGTCGTTCGCCCGGTTCGAGGCACGCGATCACCTCGGTGACCCGAAGCGGTCGATCCGCGAGAACCTGGACTCCTGGTTGGCTTCCCAGGGCGTCGATCTCCGCGGTGGGCGAGTGCTGATGCTGGCCAACGCCCGTGTGCTCGGCTACGTGTTCAACCCGCTGTCGGTGTACTGGTGCCACACGCCCGACGGTGAGTTGGAGTGCATCGTCGCCGAGGTGCACAACACTTACGGAGAACGGCACTGCTACCTGCTGCGGCCCGACCAGGCCGGACGCGTTGAGACGGACAAGGAGTTCTACGTCTCGCCGTTCTTCACCGTCGAGGGTCGCTACCGCATGAGGTTCAGCATGCCCGGCGAGAAGGTCGGCATCACCATCGCGTTGCAGCAGGACGGGAGAACGCCGTTCACCGCGACGTTGCGCGGTGTGCGCCGACCGGCTGGCAACGGTGCCGTGCTGCGGACCGCGTTGCGCAGGCCGTTCATGCCGCAGTGGGTGTCCACGTTGATCTTCCGGCACGGGATCGCACTGTGGTTGCGCCGAATCCCTGTTGTTCCCCGCACACCGCACGTCGCTCAGGAAGGTGTCCAGTGACCATCGCCGAGACTGTCCACTTCGGACGCTTGTCGTTGCCTAACTCCGCGGTACGGGCACGGATCGCCGAGGCCCTGTTCCGGCACGCCGTCCGCACGCTCCCGGTCCGCGTCACCCTGCCCGGTGGTGAGCGACTGGGCGCGGGTGGCCCGGAAGCACCGGTCATGCGGATCGTGCGGCCCCAGGCGTTCTTCCACCGGCTCGGCGTCGACGCGAAGATCGGCTTCGGTGAGTCCTACATGGCCGGGGACTGGACCAGCAGCCAGCTCGCCGACGTGCTGACCCCCTTCGCGCGGCGGATGGCCACCCTGATCCCCAAGCCGCTCCAGGCTTTTCGGCGTTTCGTGGACCTCCGTCAGCCCTCGGCGGAGCGCAACACCGTCGACGGCGCGCGTGCCAACATCCACCGGCACTACGACCTGTCCAACGACCTGTTCGCGAACTTCCTCGACGAGACCATGACGTACTCGGCAGCGTGGTTCGCCCCCGGCAGCACCGACCTCGCCGAAGCGCAGCGCCGCAAGATCGACGGCATCCTGGACTACGCGGGCGTGCGCGAGGGCAGCCGGGTGCTGGAGATCGGCACGGGCTGGGGCGAGCTGTCGATCCGCGCGGCGCGGCGCGGTGCGCACATCACCTCGCTGACGATCTCCACCGAGCAGAAGGCCCTCGCGGAGCGGCGCATCGCCGAGGCGGGCCTGGCGCACCTCGCCAAGGTCGAGCTGATGGACTACCGCGACGCCACCGGGACCTACGACGCGATCGTGTCGGTGGAGATGATCGAGGCGGTCGGCAAGGAGTACTGGCCGACCTACTTCGCCGCACTGGACCGCCTGCTGGCGCCGGGCGGCCGGGTCGGGCTCCAGGCGATCACCATGCCGCACGACCGGCTCATGGCCACCAGTGACTCCTACACGTGGATCCACAAGTACGTCTTCCCCGGCGGCCAGCTGCTGTCGGTGCCCGCGATCGAGCGGCACAGCCGCCTGCGCATCGCCGAGCGCCGCTCGCTCGGGTTGGACTACGCGCACACGCTGCGCCAGTGGCACCAACGGTTCGAGGCCAACTGGAGCACCATCGCCGCGCACGGCTTCGACGGCACCTTCAAGCGGATGTGGGAGTTCTACCTCGGCTACTGCGAGGCGGGCTTCCGCTCCGGCTACCTCGACGTCTGGCAGTTCGGCTTCGAGAAGGCCCGATGAGCCCCAGGGTCTGGATCACCGGAGCCTCCAGCGGCATCGGTGCGGCGCTGGCCAGGGAGCTGCGCACCCGCGGTGCGCGGGTCGCGGTGAGCGCCCGCCGCACCGAACTGCTCGCCAAGGTCGCGGGCGGCGACATGCTCGTCCAGCCGGTGGACGTGATGGACCGCGTCTCGGTCCTCGTCGCAGCGGAGAAGGTCATCGACGTGTTCGGCGGCATCGACGTCGTCGTGCTCAACGCCGGCGCCTGGAGCCGGTTCGACGTGACGAACTGGGACGCCGACGCCTTCCGGCGGCAGTTCGAGGTCAACGTCATGGGCATGTCCCACGGAGTGGAAGCGGTGCTGCCGACGATGCTGGAGCAGGGCAGCGGCACGATCGTCGGCGTCGCGTCCGTCGCGGGCTACCGCGGAATGCCGGGCGGCGAGGCGTACAGCGCGACCAAGGCCGCCCAGATCAACCTCCTGGAGTCTCTGCGCGGTGGCTTGCGCCACAGGGGAATCCGGGTGCAAACGGTGTGTCCAGGCTTCGTGCGGACGGCGATGACGGCGACGAACGACTTCCCGATGCCGTTCATGGTGGAACCCGCGTACGCGGCCCGCAAGATCGCCGACGGCATCGCGTCGGGCAAGCCGGAGATCGTCTTCCCGCCGCAGATGGCCTTGCTGATGAAGGCGGCCCGGTTCGTGCCGGTCGGCTTGTGGTCGTGGGCGAACTCGAAACTGGCGGCGCGGCGCTGATTCACGGTGTGCCACAGGGGTAGCCCGTAGAGCATGGGTGACGTTCTTGTGGGTACGGCGGGTTGGACTGACCGGGGACTGACCGAGACCGGGTGGTACCCGCCGGGCGTTCGCGACGGGGGCCGCCTGAGCTACTACGCGGATCGCTTCCCGTTGGTGGAGGTCAACACCTCCTACTACGCGATCCCCAGGCCGGAGGTGGCGCGGGGTTGGGTCGACCGCACGCCGAAGGACTTCACCTTCGACATGAAGGCCTTCGGCGTGTTCACCCAGCACCCGGTGCCCTCGTCCCACCTCCCCCCGGACCTGCGCCCAGAGGCCGATCCGGTCCGCCTGCGCGACCTCACTCAGGAGCAGGTCGACCAGCTGTGGGCGCGCTTCCTCGCCGCCGCCGAGCCGCTGCGATCGGCGGGGAAGCTCGGGCTGCTGCTGTTCCAGTTCCCGCCGTGGTTCCGGCCGGGGGACTCCGCGCGCGAGTACCTGCTGGAGTGCAAGCAAAGATGCGCGCCGATGCGGATCTGCGTGGAGCTGCGGCACGCCTCCTGGCTGGATCGTGAGAACGGCACGGCGACATTGGCGTTCCTCTGCGGGAACGACCTGCCGTACGTGTCGGTGGACATGCCCCAGGGTTTCAGCGACTCCATGCCGCCGCTGCTGGTCAGCACCTCCGACGTCGCGGTGCTCCGCATGCACGGCCACAGTCCACAGTGGACAAGCAAGGACATGCGTGAGCGGTTCCGCTACTCCTACTCCGAGGCGGAGCTCGCCGCGTGGGCCCGCCGGGTCGGCAAGATCGAGGAGCCGGTGCACGTGGTGTTCAACAACTGCTACCGGGACGAGGGGCACCGCAACGCCGAACGCTTCCGGGACCTGGTCGCGGAGCCCTGACTCCGGCCATTCGCGGGCTTATGGACGTGTCGGAGCGCCGAAAAGGGTCCATAAGCCCGCGAATGGCGACCGGTCAGGAACGGGTGTCGCGGCGGAGCGGGTGGTCGGCGGGGATCTCCACCAGCACGATGCGGACGCCGTCGGGGTCGCGGATCCAGCCCTCGTGCAGCCCCCAGGGCTCCACCTTCGGCTCGCGCAGCACCTCCACGCCGCGCTCCGCCAGCTCCGCGAACGTGCTTTGGACGTCGCGGACCTGCATGTACAACGACGTGCTCCCCGGCGCCGAGCCGTCGCCGCCGTGCGCCGCCACCTCCAGCAGGCCCTGGCCGAGGAAGAACACCGTGCCGCCGGGGAACTCGCGGAAGATGGCCAGGCCCAGCGTGTCGCGGTAGAAGGCGCGTGAGCGCTCCGGGTCGCGTGGGCGCAACAACACCCTGCTGCTCAAGATCTCCATGCATACCAAGGTCCCAGTTCCGGACGCGAACCGCATCAGGTGATGACGCCGAACCTCCTCGGTTGGCAGGCTCGCTGGGGTGAACGGCATCGACGACGACCGGCTCGCCCTCGCCCCCTCGCTCACCAGGGACGAGGTGGACGAGATCCTGGGCGACCTGGACAAGCAGATCGAGCTCCTGCGTGCCGCCGAGAGGGTGACCGAGGCCCACTACCGGAGGATGAGCGAGGCGCACCGCAGGGCCAGGGTGCCCAGGTCCGGGCTGAACATCTCGCACCCGCTCTCGGTCATCAGCACCGAGGCGATGTTCCTGGCCGAGCAGCACAACACCGCGACCAAGGAGTCCTACCGCAAGGTCGCCGCGTGGTTCGCCGACATCGCGGTGCTGGCGCTGGAGGAGGCCGTGCTCGGCACCCCCGTCGAGCCCGCGCGGGTCGTCGCGCCGATCAACCCGGGCCTGCTGTCGCGGGCGCAGCTGCTGGACGTGGTGCGCCGCTATCGGCCGGAGTCGCCGGACGGCCTCGTCGACGAGCACCTCCTGGACGCCGATGACGCCCGCCAGGCCCTGTGGGGCAGCGAATGGAACGACTACTGGTTGTGCCGTCTCCCCGAGATGTCCACTTTGGACAAGTTGCCGGAGCTCTCGGGTCAGGTCTACTCCGAGGTCCGTGCGGCGTTGAAGCAGGTGCTGCTCGCGGTTCAGGCCGGTCAGACCGCGATCGCCATGGAGGACGTCGAAGGCCCGCTGACCGTGGACGAGCTGGCCAGGGCGCGCGAGCTCAACGCGGCGCTCCAGCGGATGCCCGAGCTGCTGGTCGAGTTCGCGCGGGTGATCCTGCGGAGCCTGCCTACGCTTCGGGCGGCGTGATCTTGGCCAGCGCTCGCAGCGTCGCGGGGCTCAACCGCGCCAAGGCCAGCGAGACGCGCGCCTCGGCGGTGACCGGGACCAGGGGCGAGTTCCGCAGCACGCCGCGCAGGATCTGGGCGGCCACGCGCTCCGGCGGGTAGTTGCGCAGCTGGTAGCCCTTGGTGGCGCGTTCGCGGTGCACCGCCTGGTCGGCTTCGGAGACCCCGGCGAAGGTCGTGGTCCCGGCGATGTTGGTGTTGACCAGGCCGGGGCAGATCGCCGTCACACCGATGCCGTCCGCGGCCAGCTCGGCGCGCAGGCACTCGGTGAGCATCAGCACCGCCGACTTCGTCGTCGCGTACGCGGGCAGCAGCCTGGTCGGGGTGAACGCCACCGCCGACGCGAGGTTGACGATGTGGCCGCCCTCCGCCCGCCGAGCCATCGCCTCGCCGAAGAACCGGCAGCCGTGGATCACACCCCACAGGTTCACGTCCACCACGCGGTGCCACTGCTCGGAGGTGGTGGCCAGGAACGGCCCAGCCACACCGATTCCGGCGTTGTTGACGACGATGTCGGGCACGCCGTGCTCGGCGATCACCTCGTCGGTGAACCGCCGCATCGCCGCCTCGTCGGAGACATCGACCTCGTAGGCGGTTCCGGAGCCGATGCGCCGCACGGTGTCCTTCGCGGCGACCCCGCTGATGTCGGCGGCGATCACCTCGGCCCCCTGCTCGGCGAACGCCTCCGCCGTGGCGCGGCCGATGCCGCTGCCCGCGCCGGTGATGACGACCAGCTTGTCCGCGAAGGGTTTCCGGTTCGGGGTGATCCGGTGCTGGCGCAGCGCACGGGAGCTCGTCCCGGTCTCGACGTGCTCGACGAACTCCTCGACCATGCGCGCGACCGCGTCCGGGTGGCTCAGCGGCGCCCAGTGCCCCGCGGCCAACGGGCGGCGCCAGAGCTCGGTCACCCACCGCTCCAGGTCCTCGGCGAGGGCGGGGGAGACGTAGCGGTCGCGTAGCGGCGTGATCGCCTGCACTGGTACGGAAGTGCGCCGCTCACGGGGATTTCTCAAGCGCGGCAGCATGTTCGCGCGGTAGAGCTCCATGCCGAGCACGCCGTCCTTGGCGAGCGCGCGTGCGGGGCGGGCGTGCTCGGGACCGATTCCTTCGGTGCGCCGCAACAACTTCGCCCAGTTGCGGGCGACGACCGCGCGCCACAGCAATGCCGGGAGCACGGGCAGGTGGAAGAACAGGATGTACCAGGAGTGCAGCTGCTGGGCGAGGACCTGGCGCAGGTTGCGCGGCGTCGGCTGGCGCAGCCTGCGGCGCGTCCAGTGGCCGACGTGGTCCAGGCACGGCCCGGAGATCGAGGTGTACGAGGCGATCCGGTGCCGCGCTGCGGGATCGGTGACCGCCTCCCACGCCTGGATCGAGCCCCAGTCGTGGCCGACGACGTGCACCGGCCGGTCCGGGCTCACCGCGTCGGCGACCGCGAGCAGGTCCTCGGCGAGGTGCTCGGTGCGGTAGCCGGAGCGCTGCTTCGGGCCGGTCGAGCCGCCGGTGCCGCGCGTGTCGTAGGTGACGACGTGGAACCGCTTCCGCAGCCGCTGCGCGACCTGGTCCCACACGTGATGATCGTCGGGGTAGCCGTGCACGAGCAGAACGGTCGGTCTCGTCGAGTCGCCACCCTCGTGCACCGCGAGCCGCGCGTCGCCGGACCGAACCGTGCGCATCTCGTCTCCCGTTCGTTAGTAGACGTGATGTCTAATATTGAGGTGAGCAGCACTCGTGTCAATGCCTCACGCAGGCGGTTGTCCGTCGCCCAACGGCGTGACGAGATCGTCGCCGCGGCGCAGCGGCTGTTCGGCACGCGCCCACAGGAGGAGGTCTCGATCGAGGAGGTCGCGGCCGAGGCCGGGGCGTCCAGGGCGCTGGTCTACCGCTACTTCGGCGGGAAGCAGGCGCTGTACCTGCACGCGTTGCTCGCGGCGGTGGACGACCTCGCCCGCCGCATCGAGCCGCCGCCCGGCTCCGCGCTGTCCCGGCTGCGCTTCGCGGTCGCGGGCTACCTCGACTTCGCCGAGCAGCACGCGCACGGCTACGCGGCCCTGCTGCGCGGCGCCTCCCGCGGGGCCGAGATCGCCGAGATCGTCAACCGCACCAGGGGGCTGATCGCCGAGCTGGCCTTCGACGGCCTGGGGCTGGACCGATCCTCGCCGCGCCTGCGCATCACGCTCACCGGATGGGTGGCGGCGGCGGAGGCGATGACGCTGCACTGGTTGGAGAACCGCGAGCTGGCCCGGGCCGAGCTGGAGGAGCTGCTCATCCAGAACCTGCTCGCGGTTCTCCCGGAGTCAGCCCAGGTGCTCGACGAGCCAGGGGCGTAGCACCGGCAGGACGGTGCCGGGCTGCATCGCCTGCGTGTGGTCCAGGCCGTCGAGGACCTCGACCGTCCAGCCGAGGCCGGTCAGCTCCGCGCGCCGATCGATGATCGCGCTCGCGATCCGGACCGTCGCCCCACCCCACCGCTCGCCGTAGGCGATGTCGTCCTTGGAGCCGGCGAAACTCAGGCGTGGACACGTGATCCGGGACTGGACGGCCCGGTCGTCGAAGTCCCGCAGCGCTTCGTAGAGCGTGACGAACTGGCGGGTCTGCGCCTCCGTCATGGAGATGTCCACTGTGGACCAGTCGAACTCCTCGCCCCGCGTCACGGGCTGGGGGTTCCTGGTCATCTCATGGGTGGCCGTGGTGACCTGGAGCATCGCGCGGTAAGGCCCGTCGACCGGTGGGTAGCCACCCATCACCAGGGCGGAGAGCCGGTCGGTGCGGATGGCCAGCTGGAGTCCGCTCAGCGCCAGCCACGAGTAGCCGTAGTAGGCGAACCGGTCGGCGCCGACGGCGTCGGCGACGGCGAGGACGTCCGCGGCGATGTTGTCCGGGGTCAACGTGTCCGGCTTGGGTGTGCCGAGCACGTGCCCCTCGTAGTCGAACGCGACGACCCGGAAGGCGTCGGCGAGGCCCTCGACCAGCGTCCGGCCCAGGGCGGGGTCGGTGCCCCACTGGCGCATCTCCTCGGCTCGGGGGCCGGTGATCGGCGTGGGGTTGACCGGCAGCAGCAGGGTCGGACCTGTGCCACTCACCTCGATGTCGATGGTGGCTCCGTCGTGCAGTCGTGCTTCGGGCATGAACGTCCTCTCCAGGGGCGACACAACTCTTTACACTGTAAACCACGACGGCTTACAGCGTAAAGAAATGTGGTGGGAGGAACGTCGGGCCGATTCGGTCAGCTCATCCGACTCCTGCGTGCTTGGGGCCGCGGAGGTAGGCCCACATCACCGGCTTGAACTCGTCCTCGACGGGCTCGGCGGGACGGTCCGCGTAGTGCGCCGGGCAGCCGCGCAAACCGCGCTCCACCGCGTCGTCGTCGGCGACGAACTCCGGCTTGAGGTGCGGTGTGTCGTAGTAGCGGTGGAACACCGGGGTCAGGCCGCCGGACACCGGTGGGACGATCCAGCTCCAGTCGGCGGGGCACACCCGGCCCGCGCGCTCCTCCTTGGCGATGTGCTTGAGGAAGTGCTGCGACTCGGTGTGGTGGTCGGTGATGGTGACGCCCGCCTTCTCGTAGGAGTGCAGCACCGCGCGGTTGAGCTCCACCAGCGCGCGGTCGCGCCACAGCGTCGTCTCGCTGCTGGTGTCCAGGCCCATCCGCTCGGCGAGCTCCGGCAGCACCGCGTAGCGGTCGGCGTCGGCGAGGTTGCGCGCACCGATCTCAGTACCCATGTACCAGCCGTTGAACGGCGCGGCCGGGTAGGAGACGCCGCCGATGACCATGCGCATGTTGCTGATCGCCGGGACCGCGTGCCAGCGCAGGCCCATCTCGGTGAACCACGGGAAGTCGGGGTGGGTCAGCACGACCTCGTCCACGGCCGCGCGCGGCAGCGGGAACAGCCGGGGCCCCTCCTCCGGGGTCTCCACGACCAGTGGCAGCACGTCGAAGCGGCCGCGCTCGGCGGGCGGCTGCCAGCCCATCGACGTCACCGTGCCGGTGAAGTCCACGTAGCGCGGGTCGCCGAGCACCGTGCCGTCGCCGTCGCGGTAGCCCGCGTAGCGGATCAGCTGCTCGTTCCAGATCCTCGGCGCGGGGCGGCCGGGCACCTCGGGCGCGAAGATCGTGATCAGCGGGCGCAGCCTGCCCCGGTTGTGCGCCAGCCGGAGGTGCTCCACGCACTGCGCAGCGACCTCGGTCGCGCCGCGCACCGCGCGCATGTCGCGCACCCGCAGGCTGCGCCAGTACAGCCTGCCGATGCAGCGCGCCGCGTTGCGCCAGGCCACCCGCGCGCCGAAGGACAGCTCGGCGGTGGTGTGCTGGTAGGAGCCGGTCATCTGGATCTCGGTCCGGACCCAGGCCACGCGCCGTTCCACGGAGCCCGCGTCGGGGTTCTCGCCGTGGAAGATCCGCAGGAACTCCTCGGCCTCGTCCGCGTCCACCGGCTGGTCGCCGGTGGGGGTCTGGGGCGGGGCCGCCAGGTGATGGGGCAGCGCCCAAGTGCCGCCGTGCGCACCGCTGTTGTCAACCACCGCGTGAACTTATACGCCCGGTAGCGCCGCCGTCACCGCTGGTTGGGTAGCCCGAAAAGTGAAGCTCACTCACTCTGGGCAGCATCCTCAGGGCTGCTCACCCTGGCGGGCGATCTCGGACACCGCCTTGGTGATCGAAGTGTCACCACCGGTCACCTCGACCTGGATGTGGGCCGTTTCCGGCGTGTCGAGCACCGCCAGCAGCACCAGCGCCACGTCCTCTCTGGTGATCGATCCCCTCGGCAGCTTCTCCGCGATCGTCACCAGCCCGGTGGCCGGGTCGTTGGTCAGCGCCCCCGGTCGCAGCACGGTCCAGTCCAGGTCGCGCCCGCGCAGGTCGGCGTCGGCCTCGCTCTTGGCGCGCAGGTACGTGGCGAAGGTCTCGTCCATCCCCGGCGGCGGCACCATGTCCGCGTTCATCGCGGAGATCATCAGGTAGCGCCGGACCCCGGCCAGTTCGGCCGCGTCGGCCAGCAGCGCCGCCGCGCCGCGGTCCACGGTCTCCTTGCGGGCCGCGCCGCTGCCCGGCCCGGCGCCCGCCGCGAACGCCACCGCGTCGGCGCCGCGCACCACGTCGGCGACCTGCTCGGCCGTCGCGGTCTCCAGGTCCAGCACGACCGGCTCGGCGCCCGCGGCGCGCAGGTCCTCGGCGTGGTCTGGGTTGCGGATGATGCCGACGGGGGAGTCTCCGCGCGCGGAGAGCAGGCGCTCCAGGTGTAGGGCGATCTGGCCGTGGCCACCGGCGATGACGATGCGCATGCCGCCAGGTTAGTGAGCCGGATTCGGGTCCACCGGCCGAAGGCCTTGAACACTTAGGTATGCCTTGCTTTACTGGGTCGGGTCCGAGCCCAGCGAGGGAAGGCCCGCATGAGCGCGTCGACCGACACCCGGCCCGAGCCGCGTGCCGAGGAAGTTCTGCCGTACGTCCACTTCCGCGCCCGGGTGCGCGAGGTCCGCAGACTCACGCCCAACATGGCCAGGGTGACCCTGGGCGGCCCCGACCTCGCAGGCCTCACCAGTGGCGGCAAGGACCAGCGGATCAAGCTGTTCTTCCCACGGGCAGGGCAGGACAGGCCCGTCCTCACCAGCGGACCGTCCTGGTACCAGGACTACCTCGCCCAGCCCGACGACGTCCGGCCGGTGATGCGCACCTACACGCTGCGCGACCACCGCCCCGAGCGCAACGAGGTCGATGTCGACTTCGTGCTGCACGGCGACTCCGGCCCGGCCTCCTCGTGGGTGGCGCGGGCCAAGCAGGGCGACCACATCGGGCTGCTCGCGCCGAACGCGCTGCACACGCCGATCGTCGGCTACGAGTACGCCCCCGCGCCCGGCACGGACTGGCACCTGCTCGCCGGGGACGAGACCGCGCTGCCCGCGATCGGCGGCATCGTGGAGTCGCTGCCGCCCGGTGCGGTGGCCAAGGTCTTCGTCGAGGTCCCCGATGAGGCCGACCGGCAGGAGCTGCACAGCGCGGCCGATGTGGAGATCACCTGGCTGGCGCACGGGCACGGCCCGTCGCGGCTGCTGGAGGCGGTGCGCGCCGCGACGCTGCCGACCGGTCAGGCGTACGCGTGGATCGCGGGCGAGTGCGGCGTGGTCAAGCACCTGCGCAGGCACCTGCTCCGTGAGCGTGGTGTCGCCAAGGACGCGCTGTACTTCGCGGGCTACTGGCGCCACGGCGCCGACCACGACAACCTCTAGCCAGAGCCGACCACGCGCCCCCTCGCTTCGCGTTTTGTAGGCTTAATGCGATTGGCGTCCTGTGCGGGGTTGTGGTGGCGTTTACGGCCGCGCTGCCGCCCCGACTCCGTCGGGTTGCCCCCGGATAATTCTCCCGCCCTCGGGCGCACATTTCCTTGGGCGCCAACCCCGGCTAGCCCGCTCACCTAATGTGGTGGCGGGCTAGCCGGGGTCGGGTTTAAAACGGAGGAGCAGGATCCGCTATCGGCTCAGGCTCCCGAACATAGGTTCTCCCCATCGGGGTCGTCCAGATATGGATACCGCCGGGAAGCTGTGTTCGTTTCCACCGGGTGTGGTGTTTCATCACATGATGCCGTCGGCATTTCGCGCCGAGGTCGTCCGCGATGGTGTTGGTGCCGTCGAAGGGTTCGCAATGATCCAGATCGCACCGGTGGGCCGGTTGTCGACAGCCGATCGCCACACAC
>NZ_JBHLZU010000028.1:0-33406 GCF_042429765.1 Allokutzneria oryzae
GCCTGGACCCCGAAGGCGGCGAAGCGTTCCGGACCGCCATCCACGCGTTGTCCAAACCCCAACCCGCCGCCGACGATGTGGACCTGCGCTCGACCGACCAACGCCAGGCCGACGCCCTGGTCGCCTTGATGACCCAGGCCCTGCAAGCCGGTGACCTGCCCAAGGTCGGGGGCGAGCGCCCGCACATCAGCGTCACCATCGACTACGCCGACCTCCGCGACGGCCTCTCCAGCGGCTGGGCCTCCTGGGGCGGGCCGATGACGGCGAAGACGATCCGGCGGATGGCCTGCGACGCCAAGATCATCCCCGTGGTCCTGGACACCATGGGCATCCCCCTCGACGTCGGCCAAGCCCAGCGCACCGTCACCGGCCCCCTCCGCACAGCGTTGGCCGTCCGCGACAAGGGGTGCGCGTTCCCCGGGTGCACGATGCCCGCCGCCTGGACCGACGCCCATCACGTGATCCACTGGTCCGAAGGCGGGCCGACGGCCCTGTGCAACACGGTGTTGTTGTGCCGACATCACCACACCGTGATCCACGACGGCGACTGGGAGATCGAGTTCGACAACGGGTTACCGGTGTTCATCCCACCCTCCTGGGTCGACCCGGCGCGACAACCCCGCCGCAATATCCGGACGGCGTGGCAGACGATGCTGCCGACCGGCGGTGGTCGGTACGAGAACCCGGGGTAGTGGGCTGGCGGGTCCCGGATCGCTCTCCCGCAGGTAGGTGCCGTCGTCCTGGACGGGTGACCACGGCTGCCCATCGCTGGGTTCCTGGGTGGGTTGGCCTGCCGGGGCTGAGTCCAAAGATCGGTTTGCTGTGAAAGGTAACGGGTTGCTGGGAGGACGGGAGGATGCTCAACGGGCTTCGGACGGTGTACGCACGCAGCGTGAGTTGGCGCAGGAACCCCGCCCGAGCCGATGCTCAGCGCGCTGGAAGGACGGGGCACAACCCAACGAAACCCCTCACCCAGCAACGCCAGCCCAACGGAACCCCGAGCTACAACCAGGGCAAGACCCGAAAAGCAGATGCCCAGTCCACCGGACCGCGCATCTCACGTCCACAGTGGACCCAATGCGATGCGCCGGACAGCTCATGGATCATGACGGGCCAGGACGCGGCGATGCCCCTCTCCAGGCGTGCTCGCGGTTCTCCGTAGGCGACGGGCGGACAGCATGCCGGAACGGCGGTACTCGCCGCGATCGCGACTGCGCATGCCACCCCGTTGCTGCGTGGTGGCTCCGACGCCTGTTCTCCGTCTCGGTCGGCTTGCGGCCCAGGGCATACGTGCGAGTTGTTCGGCTGCACGCCGCCATGCGGCTGGGCGGAGATCGCGCAGCGGGCCGGGGGCTATGACCAGGCGCACCTGCTCTCCGAGTTCCGCGCGGCGGTCGGGTGCTCGCCCGCTGCCCTTGGCCGTCTTCTCCGAGCCACCGCCGACGGCTCCCGAGCACGATCACGGTCACGGTCGATGAGAGAACGTGGTTCGCCGAGGCCGTGCGTTCCACCGAGCACCGGTGCACACCGCAGCGGTACGTGATCGGCACACTCGTTGACAGTGAACAGCTAGACGGGCACGAGACCACGACGTTGGCTCATACCGCCCAGTGGGGGCGGTGACGGGTTCGCCACCGCTCCCACCGTTGTCGCCGCGACCGGGTGCTGCCGGTGATCGCCTCCGCGAACCGTGATCCCGACGTGTTCAACGATCCATCCGGACCGCATCGCCTTGCTTGAGCGGTGTTGGCGGATTCCCGACGGCGGGACGGTCACCGAGCGCACGCCGGTCGGTGTGGACGTGGCACGGCTGGATCTCAGCCCCGCTTGCGAATGATGTCGATCAAGCGGGAGGTGCCGTCCGCGCCGTGGCCCTCCGCGACGGCCTGCTCCATCAGCGACTCCATGTAGGCCGGGGCGTCCGCGTTCACTCCGGCCGCCACGCGGGCCTCGACCATGTGGCGCATGCCGCGCGCCTGCATCGCCAAGGAGGAGCCGGTGTCGGGGTGGTGACCGGAGTCCGTGTTCTCGGCGAACTCGGGCAGCCAGGTGAGCACCGCGTTGAGCCACCCACCGGCTAACGGGTTCAGCGAGACCGCGTCCTGCCCTGCCGCCGTGACCAGCGCGACGGCGTGCAGGTAGCCGCTGAACACCTCGTACATCAGGCCCAGCAGCGCGAGGTCGTAGACCAGCGGCAAGCCCGGGTCCGCACCGAAGAACTTGGCGGAGCCGAACAGCTCCAGCGTCGAGGACCACTGGTCGAACGCCCGCTCCGAGCCGCCGTAGAGCAGGAGGGACTCCGGCAGGCCGATCATCGGCGGAATGGCCGTGATCGCGCCGTCCACGTAGTCGATGCCGTGCTCCGTGGCCCACGACGCCATCGAACGGGCCTGCTCCGGGGTTCCGGTGGTCAGGTTGACGAGCACACGGCCACGCAGCTTCTCCGCCACCGGGTCGAGCACGGAACGCAGCGCCGCGTAGTCCAGGACGCACGCGATCACCAGTTCGCTCGCGGCGACAGCCGCGGCCACGGAGTCGGCGCGGGTCGCGCCCTTCTCCACGAGTGCGTCGGCCTTCTCCGGCGAACGGTTCCACACGGTGACGGGGTGGTCGTTGGCGAGCAGGGTCTCGGCGAGGGCGGTGCCCATCGCGCCGAGGCCGATGACAGTGACGGGGTTGTTGGTCATGGGGTCACCGTGCGCCGGGCCGCTCTCGATCCACTCTCGACGATCTCTCGGGATCAGCCCTTCCACCACCGAACATGCCGGTAGCCTGCACTGATGCGACACCTGCGTACCGCGATCGCGGTAGTGGCCGCCATCATCGCCCTCGGCGCGTGCAGCGTCGCGCACCCCGGGACGCCGAAGGCCGGACCGTCGACGCGGAACGTCGCGGAGGAGCTGGACAACACCAAGGAGAGCGACCTCCGCAAGGTGTTCACCAGCAGCGCGCAGCAGGTCAACGACTACTGGAACAGCGACCGGATGCGGGACGCCAAGCCGCGCCAGCCGCAGCCGGGTGGCGGGGACGTGCCCAAGGACGAGCCCGCCGGTGTCGTCATCCAGCCCACCACCGGCCCGGTCGGGCCGACGAAGCCGCTGCCGAGCGACTCGACCGGGTCGGTGTGGTCCAGGGCCGGGCTCAGCGCCAGCACCGTCGGACGGCTGTACATGTCCTGGGGGGCGGTCAGCAGTGTCTGCTCCGCCTCGGTGGTGAACTCCAGCTCCGGAGTGCTGGTGGCCACCGCGGCGCACTGCATCTGGGACACCTTCCGCGGCTGGGGCTGGGCGGACAACGTCATGTTCATCCCCGGTGACACCAACCGGCAGGGGCCCTACGGCCGGTGGGTGGCGGAGAGCATCTACGCGCCGTCGCAGTTCACCGCGACCGCGAAGGCGACGGAAACCAGCACCTCCGGCGACGGGTGGGCCTACGACATCGCGTTCCTGCGGATGCGCCCGCTCGGCGGCAAGAACATCAGGGATGCCTTGGGCGGTCAGGGAATCGCCTTCGACGCGAAAGCGGAGAGCGTTCGCTCCATCGGCTACCCGACCATGCCGCCGTTCGACGGCAGCACCATGCGCTCGTGCTCGTCGCCGACGTGGACCGCCAACCGGAACAACACCTTCACGATGCCGTGCGTGATGACCCCCGGCTGCTCCGGTGGTCCCTGGTACACCCGCTTCGACGACGACAGGGGCGTTGGCTACCTGGTCTCGACGAACTCGACGGGCGACCGGACGCGGATCAACGGCTCCCTGCTCGGCAAGGTCGCCTACGACATCTACAAGCGCGCCGACTCAGGAGCCTGATCAGGCGTTCGTGCCGCCGTCGACGGTGAAGACCGAGCCGGTGATGTTGCGGCCGGCCGGACCCGCGAGGTAGGCCACCGTCTCGGCGATGTCGCTCGCGGCGGCGTAGCGGCCCAGCGCCGTCAGGGAGCGCTGGTGGTCGGCGGACTCGCCGTCGGCCGGGTTCATGTCCGTGTCGGTGGAGCCGGGCTGCACCAGGTTGGCGGTGATGCCCCGCTCGCCCAGGTCACGGGCCAGGCCCTTGGTGAAACCGATCAGCGCGGACTTGCTCATCGCGTACAGCGCCACCCCGGCGAAGGGCACCCGCTCGGCCAGGTTGCTGCCGATGCTGATGATCCGCCCGTCCTCGGTCATGTGCCGCAGCGCCGCCTGGCTGGCCAGGAACACCGCGCGGGCGTGGATGGCCAGGGTGCGGTCGACCTCCTCGGTGGTCACCTCGTCGATGACGCCGAACGGGAAGACACCCGCGTTGTTGACCAGGATGTCGAGCCTGCCGAACTCGGCGGCGGCCTGGTCCACCGCGCTCACCACCGCGGTGGCGTCGACGTTGTCGGCGGGGATGGCCACCGCCCGTCCGCCCTTGGCCTTGATCTGGTCGACGACCTCGTCGGCGCGGTCCTTCGCGCTGACGTAGGTGATCGCGACGTCGGCGCCGAGTTCGGCCAGTCTGCGGGCGATGGCGGCGCCGATCCCCCGGCTGCCCCCGGTGACCAGTGCCGCCCTGCCAGCGAGCTCCGACATGCTTCCTCCATTTTTGTGCCAGTCGATACATAAATAGTCTCACCGGTCGGAGCGGCCATCGTCAAGTAGATTCGTGGTGTTCGATACAGAAATCGAGGTGCCACCATGGCTGGCCGCGGCAGACCACGCGCCTTCGACCGGACGACGGCGCTGCGCAAGGCGATGACCGTGTTCTGGGAGCACGGCTACGAGGGCGCCTCGCTCACGGACCTGACCACCGCGATGGGGATCAACTCACCGAGCCTGTACGCCGCCTTCGGCTGCAAGGAGCAGCTGTTCCGAGAGGCGGTCGCCCACTACGGCGAGACCGACGGCAGCTGGACCATGCGGGCGCTGCACGAGCACCCCACCGCGCGGGCCGCCCTCGCCGAGGCGCTGCGGGGCAACGTGCTGGCCTTCACCAACCCGGACACGCCCGCAGGCTGCATGATCGTGCTCGCCGCCACCACCTACACCGACCGCAGCGAGGGCGTCCGCGACCACCTCGCCGAGATGCGCCGCTCCACCGAGCAGGCCTTCCGCGAACGCGTCGAGCGCGGCATCGCGGAGGGTGACGTGCCCACCGGCGCCGACGCCGCCAAGATCGCCGCGTTCTACAACACGATCCTCCAGGGGCTGTCGATCCAGGCGCGCGACGGCGCGGACCGCGAGTGCCTGTCCGCCACCGCGGAGTCGGCGATCGCAGCGTGGGACTTGCTCATCGCCTGACCCCGGCCTGGGTTACCGTTGCGTCGTGCGCTTCGGGGTGCTCGGGCCGCTGGAGGTCCGGACGTCGGACGGCCAGCTCGTCCGCGTGCCCGAGGCCAAGGTCCGCGCGCTGCTCGCCGACCTGCTCGCCGCAGATGGCCGCTCCGTCTCCGCCGACCGGCTCACCGAGGACCTGTGGGGCGATGTCCAGCCCCGCAACCCGGCGAGCGCGTTGCAGACCCGCGTCTGGCACCTGCGCCGCGCACTGGACGGGGCCGAGCCGGGTGCGCGGGAGCTCGTCGTATCCGGACCGGCGGGCTATCGGCTCAGCGCCCGCACCGACGCCGAGGAGTTCCGCGACCTCACCGGACGTGCACGGTCCACAAAGGACGTTCGCAACCGGAAGGCGTTGCTCATCGACGCGCTGGCGTTGTGGCGGGGCGCGGCGTTCGCGGACTTCGCCGACGAGGAGTTCACCCGCGCCGCGATCACCCGGCTCGACGAGGAACGCCTTGTCGCGATGGAGGATCTGGCCGAAGCACGCCTGGAGCTCGGCGAGCACGCTCAGCTCGTCGCCGAACTGAGCGCCCTCACCGCGCAGCACCCGCTGCGGGAGCGGTTGCGCGCGGCGCACATCACCGCGCTGTACCACTCGGGGCGGCAGAGCGAGGCCCTCGCCAGCTACGAGGACCTGCGCACACATCTGCGCGACCAGCTCGGCATCGACCCCGGTCCCGCACTGGCCGAACTGCACCGCGCGGTGCTGAACCAGGACATCAAGGCCGCGCCCAAGGGAAACCTGCCAACACCGCTCACCGACCTCATCGGCCGGGAGACCGCTGTGCGACGGGTGCGCGAACTGCTCGACCGGAGCAGGCTGGTGACGCTCACCGGCCCCGGTGGGGTGGGCAAGACGCGGCTCGCCATCGCCGCCGCCTCCAGCATGGCGGACCAGTTCCCGGACGGCGTGTGGCTGGTCGAGCTCTCCGGCCTCGATCGCGGTTCCCACGCCGAGGTGACCGACCTCGTGTCCACTGTGGTCGGTGTCCGCGACGATCCGACGGCGGAACCGTTGGCACTCGCAGATCGGCTCGTGGGAGCGTTTCGCGGCAAGCGGTCGCTGCTCGTGCTGGACAACTGCGAGCACCTGGTCGAGCCGGTCGCGGAACTGGCTGAGCGCTTGCTGACCAAAGCCCCGGAGCTTCATGTGCTCGCCACGAGCCAGGAAGCCCTCACGGTCACCGGCGAGCTGCTGTGGCCGGTCCCGCCGCTCGAAGGCGCCGACGCGGTGCAGCTGTTCGCCGCACGGGCGGCGGAGTTCACCCTGACCGAGGGCAACGTGGAGGCCGTGGCGGAGATCTGCCGACGGCTGGACGGTCTCCCCCTGGCGCTGGAGCTGGCCGCGACGCGGGTCCGGGCGCTGGGCGTGCACGAGCTGGCGAGTCGGCTGGACGACCGGTTCCGCTTGCTGGCCAAGGGAAAACGCGGCGGTCCGAAGCGCCAGCAAACCCTGCGGGCAATGATCGACTGGAGCTGGGAGCTGCTCAGCGACGCCGAGCGCGCGACCCTGCGGCGGCTCGCGGTGTTCTCCGACGGCTGCACGCTCGCGGCGGCGGAGGAGATCTGCGGATCCACGGTGGACCTGGTTGCCCGGCTCGTCGACCGCTCGCTCGTCACCGGCCAGCGCTTCCGGCTGCTCGAATCGGTCGGCGCCTACGCTCTGGACCGCCTCACCGAGGCTGGCGAAGTGGACGAGACACGCCGAAAGCACTGCGAGTACTACACAAAACTCGCCGAGCGGGCCGAACGACACCTACGCGGCCGTGACCAGAAGCTCTGGCTGGAACGCCTCGACGCCGAGGCCGCCAACCTCCGGGCGGCACTGGACCACGCCGACCACGACACGGCCGTGCGCTTGGTGAACGCGCTGGCCTGGTACTGGTTCCTGCGAGGCAGGCACGGTGAGGCGCGGAGGGCGCTCGCCCGCGTGCGCGACGCCGAGGCGGCCACGTGGCAGGCGGGATTCGCGATCCTCGCGCACGAGGAACCCGATCCTCAGCGGCGCGTGCGTGAGGCGCTGCGGAACTACGGCAGCCCGCGCGCGGTGTGGTTCCTCGGCTTGGCCCAGAACGGGGTCGGCGACCTCCGCGACAGTGACGACATGATCGCGAAGGCGTTGGCGGCATTCCGGGAGAACGGGGATCGGTGGGGTGAGGCCGCCGCCCTGAGCACGCAGACCGCCACCGGCAGAGACCTCGCTGAGTCCACCAAGGACGCCGAGCGCAGCGCGGAGCTGTTCGCGGAGCTCGGTGACGACTGGGGGCGGTTGCGGGCGGCGCAGAAGCTCGCGCAGCTGGCCGAGGTGGCAGGCGACTACGCGCGGGCCGAACGGTTGCTCGCCGAGGCGCTCGCGCTCGCCGAGGACCTCCAGCTGTGGACCGAGGTGTCCTACCTGCTCTCCCGGCGCGGCCGGATCGCACTGCTCTCCGGCGATCACGCCACCGCCGCCGAGCTGCACGAGCGGGCCCGCCGGATTGCCGTGGACCAGTCACACCAACGCAACGAGCAGTTCGCCGAGATCGGGCTCGGGCTCGGGGCACGCAGGCAAGGCAGGCTCGACGACGCGGAGCGGCACCTGCGCGCGTGGCTGGACTGGTGCCGCCGCATCGACGGTGAGGCGGGCGCGGCCCTGATCCTCGCCGAGCTCGGCTTCGCCGCTGAACAGCGCGGGGCCGCCGAAACCGCGCTGGAGCTGCACGAACAGGGCCTCTCCGCGGCCACGGCCGCCGGTGACCCGAGAGCGGTCGCACTGGCGCTGGAGGGGTTGGCCGGCGCGCACGCTCTGGCCGGGCGGACCGAGCGCGCGGCGCGGCTGCTCCAGGAGGCCGAGCGCAAGCGCGAGTCGGTCGGCGCTCCCCTGCCACCCGCAGAACGCGGCGACGTCGATCGTGTTCGCGCGCGGCTGACCGGCCGATCGGCTGATGGCGGGTAACCGAAAGACAGAGGCGGTCCCCCGCGCGCGAAGCCACAGTGGACGAGACGTGAACCTCGTCCTGAAAGGCTCGGCATGACAGGCAGAAAGGCCGACCGGCGGCGTCCGGCCGCGACGGTGGCGAGCGCAGTGGTGACCGCCGCGCTGCTCCTCGGAGCTGACCCCGCTGCGCTGGCGGGTCCCGCCGCGACTCCGGGCTCGCCCGGTCTCGGCGACAAGCTCCTCCCCGGCTTGGGCAACGGCGGCTACGACGCGCAGAAGTACACGGTGGACTACCGATTCGAGCCTGGTGTGTCCACGATGGACTCGCGCACGACCATGGTCGCTGTCGCCACCCAGGAGCTGTCCCGGTTCACCATGGACTTCGCGGGCGGCACGGTGTCGGAAGTGCAGGTCAACGGGCAGCGCGCCCCCTTCGCCATCGAGGGCGAGGAGCTGGTGATCACCCCAGCCCGTCCACTGCGCAAGGGGCGGAGCTTCACCACCGAGGTCCGCTACGTCGCCGACCGCGACGCCAAAGTCGCGTCCCCGGTGGACGAGACGGCGGGGTGGGGCCGCAACAGCGACGGCGGCTTCTCCTTCTGGTCGCAGCCGGACCGCGCCCATCTGTTCTTCCCCAGCAACGACCACCCGTCCGACAAGGCGCAGTTCGTCTTCCGCGTGGACGTGCCGCAGGGGTGGAACGTGGTGGCCAACGGGCTGCTGCACTCGTGGACGAACAACGGCGGACGGGATCGCTTCGAGTACCGCACCGTGCACCCGATCACCACGCAGATCTCACAGGTCGCGGTCGGCAAGCTGACCACGGTTCCTGGCACCGGCCCCGGCGGTCTCCCGCTGCGCAGCGCGGTTCCGACCGACAAGGCCGGTGCGGTGCGGCCCGCGCTCGACAAGATCCCCGCGCACCTCGCCTGGCTGGAGAACAAGCTCGGCCGGAGGTTCCCGCTGGAGACCTATGGCGTGCTCGGCGTGCACGGCCCGTCACCGGTGAACACCTGGGCGCTGGAGAACGCCACGCTGTCCACGTTCCCGGTCTCCTCTCTGCTCAACGCCGAGGAGGTGGAGCCGGTCATGGTCCATGAAGCCGCCCACCAGTGGTTCGGCAACTCGGTGTCCTTCGCCGGGTTCTCCGACGTGTGGCTCAGCGAGGGGTTCGCGACGTACTTCGACCACCTGTGGACCGCGGAGACCACGAAGAAGCCGATGGGCGAGATGTTCCGACAGGCCTACGAGCGGGACCAGCAGATCCGCGATGAGGCCGGCTCGATCGTTGTTTCCCCTATCCCCGAAGCCATTTTCGGGCTGGCGCGCGGCGGTGGCTCGCTCGTCGTCTACGCGCTTCGGCAGCAGGCGGGCGAGCAGGGGTTCCAGCGGATCATGCAGGCGTTCCTCGACCGGTTCCGGGACCGCTCGGCGACCACCGAGCAGTTCCAGCGGCTGGTGACCGAGGTCGGCGGCCCAGAGACCGGCGCAGTGCTGGACGCGTGGCTGCACGCGAAGCGAACACCGCCGATGCCCGGCCACCCGGACTGGAAGCCCGGCAGTTGACAGCCTGAAGTGTGAGTGGTTTATTACTCACATGGCACGAGTCCTCTCCACGGCCGACGAGCGCAGGGAAACGGTCCTGCGCACGGCGGTCGGCACCTTCGCGACGCGCGGCTACTACGGCACCACGACCACCGAGGTCGCCAAGCGCGCCGGGATCTCCCAGGCGTACGTCTACCGACTGTTCCCCAACAAGGAAGCGCTGTTCGTCAGCGTGGTCGAGCGCACGTTCGACCAGGTCAGGGACGCGCTCGCCCGGGGGGCCGCCGCCGCGAAGGGCAGCGGGCCGGAAGCGGTGCTCGGCGCGATGGGCGACGCTTACGCCAAGCTCATCGCCGACCAGGACCTCCTGCTCGTCCAGATCCACGCCCAGGCGGCGGCCGCCTCCGAACCGGTCGTGCGCGAAGCCGTGCAGCGGGGCTACGCGGTCATGGTCGAGTACGTGCGCAGCGTCTCCGGCGCCCCGGAGTCCGACATCCAGCACTTCTTCTCCGTCGGCATGCTGTGCCACCTCGTGGTGGCGATGGGCGCGGAGAAAGTGGACGCCCCCTGGGCGAAGCTGCTCTCCAACGGCATCCGGCACTACTGACCCAGCCCGCCCCGCGCGGTCCTTTTCCTTACTCACAGAGTGAGTGATTAACCACTCTCTTCATCGAGGAGTTCAGATGACCAGCACCGCCGAGATCGTCCTGCCCGGAGCCGTCGAGCCCGGCGGCCTCGAACTGCGCCACCGCACCCTGCCCGCGCCCGCCGAGGGGCAGGTGCTGGTGCGCGTCGAGGCCAGCGGAGTCTCCTTCGCGGAGCAGCAGATGCGCCGCGCGAAGTACTACGACCAGCCCCCGTTCCCCTTCGTGCCCGGCTACGACCTGGTCGGCGTCGTGACCGCCGTCGGCCCCGGCGTCGACCGCGCGATGGTCGGCGGGCGCTACGCGGCGTTGACCAAGACCGGCGGCTGGACCAGCACGGCGCTGCTGGACTCGGCGGACCTCGTCCCGGTCCCGGACGGCGTCGATCCGGCCGAGGCGGAGACGGTCGTGGTCAACGGGATCACCGCGTGGCAGATGCTGCACCGGATCGCCAAGGTCCGAAGTGGACAGACGATCCTGGTGCTCGGCGCGAACGGCGGCGTCGGCTCCACCCTGGTCCAGCTCGCCAGGCACGCAGGGGTGCGGGTGATCGGCACCGCGTCGGCTCGGCACCACGACGCCGTTCGGGCGCTGGGCGCGACTCCGATCGACTACCGCGCCAGTGACGTCGTCGCACAGGTCCGGGCCCTGGCGCCCAACGGGGTCGATGCCGTCTTCGACCACGTCGGTGGCCCCGGCATCGTCGACTCCTACGACCTGCTCGCGCCGCGCGGCACCCTTGTCTCGTACGGCACCGCCGCCACGCGCGACGACGTCGGCAGTTCGCGCCTGCCGGTCCTCAAGCTGTTCGCGCGCCTCTTGTGGTGGAACGCGTTGCCCAACGGGCACAAGGCGAGCTTCTTCAACATCTGGGCGGGCAAGCGGAACCGGGCGAAGTTCCTGGCGAAGCTGCACGAGGACCTCGGCAAGGTCTTCGAGCTCCTGGCCGCCGGAGTGCTCACGGCCCAGGTCGCCGCGCGCGTCCCACTGGCCGAGGCCGCGGCGGCGATGGAGCTCGCGGAGTCCGGAACCGTCGTCGGCAAGGTCGTGCTCGTCCCCTGACGGCTTTCGCAGGACTACGGAGTGAGTGATCAACCACTCAGATCAGGAGCCACGTCATGCGCTTGGCCGTCCCGGCGACCGCCGCCGGGTTCTCCTCGCCGGGACAACGGTGTTCGGCCCGTGCTGTCCCTCGCGGTCTCCGGTGCGGGCTGCGCGGCGGGCGTGCCGACCAGCGCGCTCGGCTGACCGTCGATCTTCCTCGCGACGCTGCCCGTCGTCGTCACGATCGCCGTGACGACACCGCACGCGTACCGACCGACAAGCCCGCTCCCGCAGGGGTTTTCGCCCAGCTGCGGCTGTTCACCACTGCTGGCCGGGCTCACGCAGCCGCCTCTGACCTTGAGCGACATCGTGGGTTCGGCGCTCGGGCCCGGCATCACCGACGTGCACGAGAGGTCCTTAGCGAACACGTGGTGGCGCGCCTGGGACACCCGAAGGCGGCGGAGCAGCCGCTCTGGCGCGACGGGAGGAGGGTGCGACCGTGTGGCCGCACCCTCCCCCCGGCAGGGGTTTCCTTTAGCAGTACAGGTTCCCGCCCGGATCGACACCGAGGATCCTGGTGAAGTTCCGATACGCGTTGACCCGGCTCTCGACCTGTGCGGGGTTGCGGCCACCGCACTCCAGGCTGCCGTTGATGCTGCGGATCGTCTCGCCGAAGCCACGGCCGTTGACCATCGCGTTGTGCGGGGTCATGGTGCCGGGGCCGTTCTGGGTGTTCCAGTACCAGAGCGCGGTCTTCCAGGCCACAGCCGCGTCGTTCTGCACCAGGTACGGGTTGCCGAGCAGGTTGATGCCCAGCGCGTCACCGGCGGCCTTGTAGTTGAAGTTCCAGCTCAGCTGGATCGGCCCGCGGCCGTAGTACGCGGCCTGACCGGCGGGGCAGCCGTAGGGCTGGCCCCAGTCGCAGTAGTGCGGGTAGTTCGCCGTGTTCTGCTCGACGATGTGCACCAAACCGCCGGTCTCGTGGTTGGCGTTGGCCAGGAACGCCGCGGCCTCCTGCTTCTTGGTGACGTCGCTGCCGGTGTTGGCGAAGCCGGGGTACGCGCTCAGCGCCGCGGTCAGCCCCTGGTAGGTGTAGAAGGGGTTCCTGTTCGGGAACATCTGGTTGAACTGGGCCTCGCTGACCACGAAGCCGGCCGGGTTGCCGGGGTTCCCGCCGCCGTCGCAGTTGTGCGGCTCCCAGTACCAGGTGCTGATCACCGGGTCGTAGCCCGGGTTGGCGTTCTTCGCGCGGTAGTACCCGCCGTTGGTGTAGCGGACGATCGCGCCGACGTCGTACCACTGGCCCGCGACCCAGTTGGGAGCGCTGCACGCGGCGGCCGCCTGCGGTTGTTCCGTGGCGGAGGACGACGTCGGCAGGCCGACGGAGAGCGCGACCGCCGCGGCCACGGCGGACAACGACGCGATGATGCGTTGCCTGAACACGCGATCACTCCTTCATGCTGTGCGGAGCCGCGCGCTACAGGGGACGCGCGACTTCGGCGGCAGAGGTGTCAGGAGTGCTCGTCGGCGGCTGACGAACGTCTGTGACGCAGCCCACTACACCGGAGTGGTCTAAACCAGTCAAGACGTAAGGCGTAGTTTCTTCAGATCTTCAGCCGCCCGGACGCAACCCGGCCGACGAAGTCGGAGATCAGCGGCGCGATCTCGTCCAGCTTCTCCTCCAGAGCGAAGTGCCCCGTGGCGAACAGGTGCAGCTCCGCGTCGGGCACGTCGCGCAGGAACGCCCGCGCACCCGCCACGTCGAAGAAGATGTCGCCGGTGCCCCACACGATCAGCGTCGGCGGCCGGTGCTCGCGCAGCCAGCGCTGCCACTCCGGGTAGAGCTCGACATTGCTGTGGTAGTCCAGCCCGAGCTGGACCTGGATGTCCTTGCGCCCGGGCAGGTCCAGGAAGTGCTGGTCCAGCGTCCATCCGTCCGGCGAGATGGCCGCGACGTCGGAGGTACCGCCCTCGTACTGCGCACGGGTGAACGGCAGCGTCAGCATGGCCCGCACCCGCTCGTCGGCACCGGACTGCCCCTTCCGGTTGGCGATGAACTCGGTCGCGACCTCACCGAGCCCGTCGGTGTAGGCGTTGCCGTTCTGCACGATCAGCCCCGCGATCCACTCGGGGTGCCGGGTGGCGACGCGGAAGCCGATCGGCGCGCCGTAGTCGAAGACGTACATGACGAACCGCCGCAGCCCCACGGCCTCGACGAAGCCCTCGACCACTCCGGCCAGCCAGTCGAAGGAGTACTCGACGTCGGGGGTGTCGCTGTGCCCGAACCCCGGGTAGTCGGGCGCGATCACGTGGTAGCGGTCGGCCAGCCTCTCGATGAGGTGCCGGAACTGGTGCGAGGCCGAGGGAAACCCGTGCAGCAGCAACAGGGTCGGGGCGTCCCGTGGCCCCGCCTCGCGGTAGAAGACCCGAACCCCGTCGACCTCGACGAACCGATACGCCATCTCACATGCCTCCTTGGGTTGAAGATGCATTAGGTATAGCCGGTCCTGACTAATGGGTCAAGAGCATGGATTACCATTAGCCACATGTTCCCGTTGCTCGGCGAGCCGCTGCCCATCGACCTGGTCAACACGCGCGTGTCGACCGGGGACCTGCTCACCACCCCCGCGGCGCTGGCAGCCTGGATAGACGAGCAGTCCGACCGGCTGCCGCCGCTGGCCCGCGTCGAGCTCGCCCCGGTGCTCACCCTGCGCGACCACATCTACGCCGCAGTGCAGGCGGCGCGCATCGGCACGGCCCCACCGCCGAAGTCCCTGTCAGCGCTGACCGAGGCCCACCGCGCCGCACCGCTCTACGGCGAGCTGTCCTGGACCGGCTCGGCGGTGACCACGACACCCCGCCGCGCGGCGGACGCGACCACCCTGTTCCTGGCGACACTGGCCGAGGCGACGGCGGACCTGCTGACCAGCCCGGCGATCACCAAGGTCAGCCAGTGCGAAGGCCCGGAGTGCCTCCTGCTGTTCCTCCCGGCCCACCCCCGGCGCCGCTGGTGCTCCCCCAAGATCTGCGGCAACCGGGTCCGAGTGGCCCGCTACTACCACCGCCACAAGGACTGAGCGGAGATCCGCCCACCCCCACCCACGCCTTGCCCTCCCGCACAGCGATCGGCGATCCTGGAATCGGGGGGTCCCCAGGCGCGGGCGAAAGCCACCCTCGCCCGCGCGGGACCCGACAGCACCCGGCGGCGACCGCGCCGCGTGCGGAGTGGCGGCAACAGCGCATCCGGGGCGGAGATCGCGCCGCGTGCGGGATGGTGACCGCGCCGCGTGCGGAGTGGCGGCGACAGCGGCGGTCGCTACACGCTCAGGAGCTGGCCCTCAGCGAGTCATGGTTTAGCTCAGCGTCAGCTGTCGTCACGGTCGTGGAGGGGCGCGTAATCGCGGAGACCTCGGTAGTCACGACTGCCGTAGTCGTGGAGGCGGCGAAGGTAACGCCCGGTCTTGTGCCACTCGGAATGGTCGCCGGCGTCCATCGCCGCCGCCACCTCCACGAGATCCACCCACTCCTGCTGCAAGCCCTCCTCGTCTGCCCGGAAAAGGAGGTCGCTCAGCAGGCCCGGATGGACGGACTCCGCCAGCTCCAGCGACCGGGACGACGGGACCTTCTGGACAGGCAGCTTCATCAGCCACCTCAGGAACTCCAGACAGTCCCCCTTGGTCCACCGCACGCCTTGGGCGCCGAAGATCTGGTAGGCCCGGTGGGCAATCTCCGTCGTCGTCTCGACGGAGACAGACTCATGCAGGTCGGGCAGGTGCAGCGGCGCCTTCCGCACGGCGGTGGACATGCCAACGAGGAAGCTGGCGACGCTTTCCAGCCACGACAACGACTCCGGCCCGTCGTAGTACTGGAGGTCGTCGATGACGGAGTGCCCCATGCGCAGCAGCGACTCGGTGCGCACGTCTCCGCGCAGGCGCGCCGCCATGAGCTGGTCGAATGCCGAGATGAACAGCGGCGGTGGGTGCCGGAGGCTGCCGTGGACGTTGCCCAGCGAGAACAGCACCGCGCGGAACCCCTCGCTGTCCAGGCCGGCCGACCACAGGTTCACCGTGCTCCGCCACGCCTCCTCCACCTCGGTGTCCGGCCACAGGTCCGTCAGGGGCACGTCACCACTCGAATCCACGAGAACGCGCAGCAGCACCAGGTTCGCCGAGTACGCCGCCGACGGCCGGACGACATCTGTCCGAAGTGGACGGTAGTCTGGGTAGCGATGAGCGGGACGGCGCTGCCGATAGCCGCCGATCAGCGTCGTCAGTGTCTTGACCACGTCCTCCCGCTCAGATGGCGCGAGCCGACCGAAGCGCTCCCGGACGAACGTGACCGTGGGCGCCTGGATCGCCAGCGGCTGGTGCGAGAGCAGAGTGAACAACAACTCGTCATCGGGGTCGCGATAACGCCTGCCCCGCAAGGAAACCTCGGCCACCTCTCGCAGCTCCTCGACCACCCGGGCGGCGACAAGGTGCTCGTTGAACGTGGCGTGCAGGAACTCGTAGCTTCGCTGCACCGAGGACGTGACGGCCTCGGCGGAGTGCACGAAGAAGAACTCCCCGAGCAACCGCCCGCCCGCAGGGGACGGTTCGTCGAGACCGCTGAGGTCGGCGCTCAGCTCCGCCTCGGTGATGGACTGACGGCCTCGGTTGAACATACCGAGCGCCGCCGTGGACAACCGGCGCAGCTGGGCTTCGACGGCTTCGGCCAGCTCGCCTTCCCGCAACATCCGGCCCGCGTTCTTCGTCACCTCGCGACGGGCGTAGGTGTCGAAGAGGCGGTCGTACAGCTCCGAGTGGGACAGGTCTGTGTCCGCAGGCGCGACGTCGGGATCACCGAAGTAGAGGGCCAGCATCAGCAGCAGCAACGGCTGGCGGGCCAGATCTCCTTGTGCCAGAGCGGTTTCCGCTGTCATCGGGCGTGCGGACGTCGACTCGTTGCCCCGGTTCCACACCGTGACCCACTCGTGGACCTGGCGGTCGTCGAACTCCTCCAGCTTGATCATGGGAGTGCCGAGCGGGATGCGGACGCGGTCGGCGACCAGGGTGCGCGAGGTAACCACGACCGCGACCGGACTGCCCAGGGCGGCTTCGGTTCGCTGGAACTCCATGACGTCCTTGAGGTAGCCGCCACGGTCGTTCGTGGTCGCCTGCAACAGCTCATCCAGGCCGTCGAGCAGCACGACACGGATCACGTCCTCGCTCTGGTCGGCCAGGTCCTTCCAGCCGACCCTGCCGTTGGTGCGCGCTGACAGCGCCTGCTGGATCTGCTCGGCAACAGGGGCGTCGGCGTCCACGCGGCGCAGCGGCACGCGCACGACCGTGTAGGCCGATTCCGGCAGTCGCGCGGCGAGAACCTTGGTGAGCAAGGACTTTCCGGCGCCTGGATGGCCGAGCAGCAGCAGTGGGAGGCAGGTCGAGTCGGCAGTGCTGAAGTGTCGCGCGAGCACCAGGTCGAGGTCCCGGCCCTGCTTGAAGTTCGACCACCAGTTCTCGTCGGCGGGTCTCGACATGGAGGAAGCCAGGGCGATCCGGAAGCGTGGGGTCAGGAAGATGTCGGCGACCGAGGGGAACACCGCGCCGACGCCGTAGCCGTCGGTGTCCAGCTCGATGACCGGCCGGTCCAGCTCGTCCCGGTTGATCGCGTGGACGGTGGCGCGCAGGTCCCTGGCGGGAGGCTGCGGTGTGGCGACGGTGAGCATGTCCTCAAGCCGGGCGAGCGCCGTCCTGGTCGCGGCGTGCTCGCCGAGGTCCGACCACACCTTGAACTCGTGCACCGTCGTCGCCAGCGTCAGGTAGTCCGAGCGGTACCGCGCGGAGACGAACCCGTGCACCGCTTTCGCGCCGATCTGTCGCCGGGCGACCGACAAGTTCTCGTTCAGGCCACTGAGGAACCTGAAGACGATCTGGAGTCGCCTGTAGGCCCACTCTGCGACCCGGTCGACGTTCTCCTCGAACCCGTGGACCGCCGACGGAGCGGGCACATCGGCCGCGTACAGCAGCCGGACCAGCGACTCGCCCTCCCGCTGCCACGCGTCCGTCGTGAGCATGACTTTCTCGGTGTCGGTGAACTCGACCGCCCCGCGCAGCTGCTCGCCGAGGACGTCGAAGAACGCGGCCATCACCATCGTCGTGTGCGCCGCGACGACGAGCTGGTGGCGCTCAAGACCGTGGCTGCCGTTCACCCGGTCCGACACCGCGTCCAGTGCGCCGCGGGCCAGGCTCATCGCCTCGTTCTTCTGGTCGACCCAGCCCCACAACGCGTTGACGGGCGGCACGACACCCGAGGCCAGGACGGCTCCGCCCAGCACCCCGTTGAGCCGGTCCAGCCAGGGGCGGTCGTGGTGGCCGAGGATCTTCAGGGCCCCGCGGAAGGTGATCGCCGGTTCACGTCGCACGCCGCCCGACTCTAGTGATCACCAAGCCGCTCCAGGGCCGAACGCGGGCATTCACCGAAGAAACCCCGGACCGCGGCCGCGCGGTCAGCCGACCAGCCGTGCGTCCACTTCGGACGGTGAGAGCACGTGCTGCAGCACCATGGTCGCCGCGCCGAGGACCCCGGCCTGGCCGCCGGTGCGGGCCGAGACGATCTGCAACGAGCCGGTGGCCAGCGGCAGTGACCGGGCGTAGACCACCTCGCGCACCCCGGCGAGCAGGCTCTCCGCCGCGTTCGCCAGCTGGCCGCCGATCACCACGACCGACGGGTTGAGCAGGCTCACGCAGGACGCCAGGACCTCGCCGATGCGGCGGCCCGCCGCGCGGACCTCGTTGGCGGCCACCACGTCCCCCGCCCGGACCAGGTCGATCAGGGCGCCGACGTCGGCGGCGTCACCTCCGGCATCGCGCACGCGCGCGGCGATGGCCGGGCCCGCCGCCACCGCTTCCAGGCAGCCCAGGTTGCCGCAGCGGCAGGCCACCTCGTGCGAGCCCATCGCCTGGACGTGGCCGAGGTCGCCCGCCACGCCCTGGGCGCCTCGGTGCAGGACGCCGCCGTTGATGATGCCCGCGCCGATGCCCGTTGCGATCTTGACGAAGAGCAGGTGGTCCACGTCGGGGTAGACCACCGCGTGCTCGCCGAGCGCCATCAGGTTCACGTCGTTGTCCACCAGCACCGGTCCGCCCATGACCGCCGCGACGTGGCCGGGCACGTCGTAGCCGTCCCAGCCGGGCATGATCGGTGGGTTGTTGGGCCTTCCGGTGGAGTGCTCCACCGGCCCCGGCAGGCCGATGCCGGTGCCGACGACCGTGGTGCGGCCGGTCTCGGCGAGCAGCTCGGCGCCGATCTGCAGCATCCGGTCCAGCACCGCGCGCGGGCCGAGCGTGATCTCCATGGACTCGACCCGCTCCGCGAGCACCGTCGCGGCGAGGTCGGTGACGGCGACGGTGGCGTGGGTGGCACCGAGGTCGGCCGCGAGCACCACGCCCGCCGAGGGGTTGAACGCGAAGGTCGCCGGTGGACGCCCGCCGGTGGACACCGCCTCGCCCGCCGGAGCCAGCAGACCGTTGTGCAGCAACAGGTCCACCCTCGCCCCCACGGTCGACCTGGCCAGGCCGGTGAGCTGGGTGAGCTCGGCCCGGGTTCTCGGCCTGCCGTCCCGCATCAGCTGGAGCAGCACCCCGGCCCCGGCACCCCCGGTGATCATCGACTCGCCCATGGGCGTAGTGAAACACAGCGGCTTCGGTTTCACCGAACGCGACTTCTGGATAACAACCGACATACTTTTGCTTGACGCTCGTCATAAGTCTGCCTACGGTCTCGGCCATGACTCAGGAGCCGCGTGAGCTGTTGGCTATGCGGGGCATCGTCAAGCTGTTCCCCGGGGTGCGCGCTCTGGACGGTGTGGACCTGGGGGTCCGCCCAGGCGAGGTGCACTGCCTTCTCGGCCAGAACGGCGCGGGCAAGTCCACGCTGATCAAGGTCCTCGGCGGGGTGCACCGGCCCGACGCGGGCGAGATCCACTGGCGCGGTGCGCCCGTCGCGCTGACCGGCCCGCTGTCGTCCACCCGGCTCGGCGTGGCGACCATCCCCCAGGAGCTGGACCTGGTGGACGGGCTCTCGGTGGCCGACAACATCCACCTGGGCCACGAGCACGCGCGGTTCGGCTTCACCCGGCGAGGCCGGACCGCGCGGTCGGCCGTCGAGCTGCTGACCAGGCTCGGGCACCCGGAGATCCCGCCGGGCGCCGAGGTGGGCGGGCTGCCCGCCGCCGCCAAGCAGATCGTGAGCATGGCCCGCGCGCTCTCCCGCGACGCGAGCCTGCTGGTGATGGACGAGCCCTCGGCCGTGCTCGACCAGCGCGAGGTGGACCGGCTGTTCACCGTCATCCGCGAGCTGACCGCGCAGGGTGTCGCCATCGTCTACATCTCGCACCGGCTGGAGGAGATCCGTGAGATCGGCGACCGCGTCACCGTGCTCAAGGACGGCCGGACCGTCGCGGGCGGTCTCGACGTCGCGAGCACACCGACGCCGGAGATGATCCGGTTGATGACCGGACGCGCCATCGAGTACGTCTTTCCCCCGCGCCGCAAGGAGATCGCCGACGCGTCACCCGTGCTGGACGTGCGGGACCTGGCACTGCGCGGCTCCTTCGAGGGGATCGGCTTCACCGTCCGGCCGGGCGAGGTCGTCGGGCTCGCCGGCCTGGTCGGCTCCGGGCGGTCGGAGATCGTCGAAACCGTCTACGGCGCGCGGAAAGCGACCTCCGGCACGGTGCTGGTCGACGGTGTCGTGCTGCGGCCGGGCTCGGTGCCCGCCGCGGTGGCCGCCGGGGTCGGGCTGTGCCCGGAGGAGCGCAAGAGCCAGGCGCTGGTGCTGGGCGACCCGGTCGCCAGCAACATCACCATCGCCACGCTCGACCGCTTCGCCCGCGCGGGTTTCCTCAAGGCGCGGGCCGAACGCGAGGCGGCGGAGGAGCTGTCCGGGGCGCTCGACGTCCGTCCGTCCGATGTGGACCGTGAGGTGCGCACGCTCTCCGGCGGCAACCAGCAGAAGGTGGTGCTCGCGCGGTGGCTGCTGCGCGAGTGCCGGGTGCTGCTGCTGGACGAGCCGACCAGGGGCGTCGACGTGGGCGCCCGCTCGGAGATCTACGCGCTGGTGCGCGACCTCGCCGAACGAGGGGTGGCGGTGGTCGTGGTGTCCAGCGAGATCGAGGAGGTGCTCGGCCTGGCCGACCGGGTGCTCGTCATCGCCGACGGCCACATCCTCACCGAGTCCCCCGCCTCATCTCTCACCGAACACACCGTGCTGGACCTCATCCTGAACGGAGCCGCCGCATGACTGCCATTCGCGGGCTTATGGACGGTCCACAAGCGGGAAAGAGGTCCATTCGCGGGCTTATGGCCGGTGGGCGCACCCTGGGGCTGGTGATCGCGCTCGGGGTGCTGTGCGTGGTGGGCGCCGCGACGGCGGGTGAGCGCTTCGCCAGCCTGGACAACCTGCTCACCGTGCTGCGGCTGGCGTCGGTGATCGGCGTGGTCAGCGTCGGCATGACCTTCGTGATCACCGGCGGCGGGATCGACCTGTCGGTCGGGGCGATCGTCGCGCTGTCCTCGGTGTGGGCGACAACGCTGGCCACGCAGCAGATGGCGGAGAACTCGCACTGGATCGTCATGGTCGGCTGCGCGCTGCTGGTCGGGGCGGTGTGCGGCCTGATCAACGGACTCCTTGTGGCGTACGGGAAAATAGCCGCCTTCATCGTCACGCTGGCGATGCTCGCCGGGGCGCGCGGCCTCGCCGAGATCATCGCCAACCGCCGCACCCAGATCGTCCGCGACCAGGACTTCGTGGAGTTCTTCGGCGGATCGGTGCTCGGTGTCCCGGTGCTCGTGCTGATGTTCGCGCTCGTCGCCGCAGGCGGCTGGGTGCTGTTGAACCGCACCACCTTCGGCAGGCGCACGATCGCCATCGGCGGCAACGCCGAGGCGGCGCGGCTGGCCGGGATCAAGGTCGCCAGGCACACCACGCTGCTCTACGTGCTGCTCGGCCTCGCGTGCGGGATCGCCGCCGTGATGCTGATGGCGCGCACCACGACCGGGACCTCCACCCACGGCGGTCTCTACGAGCTGGACGCGATCGCCGCCGTGGTCATCGGCGGCACGCTGCTCAGCGGCGGGCGCGGCACCGTCGTCGGCACCGTGCTCGGCGTGCTGATCTTCACGACGCTGACCAACGTCTTCACCCTCAACAACCTCGACACCTCGACGCAGGCCGTGGCGAAGGGCGTGATCATCGTCGTCGCCGTCCTGCTCCAGCAGCGCATCGCGAACAGACCTGGAGAAACCCATGTCCGGTAAGAGTTTCCGATTGGCCGCCACCGCTGTCGCGGCCGGTGTCGCCCTCACCGCGTGCACCTCCAACACCCCCGACGCGCCCGCGCAGGGCACCGGCGGGCAGGCCAACGCCGCGAGCCCGAACGACGCGCCAGGCAAGAAGGTCACCATCGGCTTCTCCGGCCCGGCCGCCGACCACGGCTGGCTGGCCGCCATCAACAGCTTCGCCACCGCGGAGGCGAAGAAGTACCCCGACGTCACCCTGCGCGTCGCCGAGGGCACCAACGACGCCAGCATGCAGATCAGCCACATCGAGACCTTCATCAACGACAAGGTCGACGCGATCGTGATGCTGCCGACCGACGGCGCGGCGCTGACCAACGTGGCGACCAAGGCGATGCGGGCCGGGATCACCGTGGTCAACGTGGACCGCGAGTTCTCCAGCCCGTTCGCCGCGCGCACCACGATCCTCGGCGACAACTACGGCATGGGCGTGTCCGCCGGGACCTACGCCTGCCAGCTGGTGAAGGACAAGAAGCTCACCGACCCGGTGATCGCCGAGATCGCGGGCGTCGACGCGCTTCCGCTCACCCAGGACCGCTCGCGCGGGTTCGCCGACGCGCTCAAGGGTTGCCAGCAGACCGTCGACCGCAGGGTCGCCGCGCAGTTCACCGTGGAGTCCGGCGAGGCCGCGGCCGCGAACCTGTTGCAGGCGGCGCCGAAGCTGGACATCGTGTGGAACCACGACGACGACCAGGGGGTCGGTGTGAAGGCCGCCTTCGACGCCGCGAAGCGCTCGGAGTTCTCCTTCATCGGCGGCGCGGGCTCGGCGAACGCGATGCGCTGGATCAAGGCGGGCCAGATGAGCGCCACGGTGATCTACCCGCCGACCCAGGCCGCCGACGGCATCCGCCTCGCCCGCCTGCTGGTGCAGCAGAAGGGCCTGTCGGACCTGCTCCAGGCCGAGGTGCCGCGCCGCGTCGTGCTCAACGCGCCCGTCGTCACCTCGTCCAACGTGGACAAGTACCTGCCGCTGGGATTCGAGTCCTGATGGCGGCGCGGGACAGACCGGTGCTCCGGATCGGCATGGTGGGCTACGCGTTCATGGGCGTCGCGCACTCGCAGGGCTGGCGCAACTCGCGCAGCTTCTTCGACCCGCCGATCCTGCCCGAGCTCGTCGCGGTGTGCGGCAGGGACACCGCGAAGGCGCGGGAGCTGGCGCGGCGCTTCGACTGGCGCGACGTCGAGAGCGACTGGCGCGACCTGGTGGCGCGCGAGGACATCGACGTGATCGACATCTGTTCGCCCGGCGACACCCACGCGGAGATCGCGATCGCGGCGCTGGACGCGGGCAAGCACGTGCTGTGCGAGAAGCCGCTGGCCAACTCCGTCGCCGAGGCGGAGGCGATGACCGAGGCGGCCGAGCGCGCCGGTGCGCGGGGCGTGCACGCGGTGGTGGGCTTCACCTACCGCCGGGTCCCCGCCGTCGCACTGGCCGCGAAGTGGACGCGGGAGGGCCGGGTCGGGCAGATCCGGCACGTGCGCGCGCAGTACCTCCAGGACTGGCTGACCGACGCGGACACGCCGCTGTCCTGGCGGTTGCAGCGGGAAAGGGCGGGGTCCGGCGCGCTCGGCGACATCGGCGCGCACATCGTGGACATGGTCCAGCACGTCACGGGTGAGACCATCACCGGGGTGAGCGCGCTGATGGAGACCTTCGTGCGCGAGCGCCCCGTCGCCGTCGGCGGCGGGCTCGGCGAGGTCACAGTGGACGACGCCGCGGTGTTCCTCGGGCGGCTCAGCGGCGGGGCGGTGGCGACCTTCGAGGCCACCCGGTTCGCCACCGGCAGGAAGAACGCGATCCGGGTGGAGATCAACGGGACCGCGGGCAGCATCGCGTTCGACTTCGAGGACATGAACGTGCTCTGGTTCCACGACAACACCGCCGACGCCGCCGACGCCGGTTTCCGCAGGGTGCTCGTCACCGAGCCGGTCCACCCGTACCTGGAGGGCTGGTGGCCGCCAGGGCACGGGCTCGGCTACGAGCACGCCTTCACCCACCAGGCGGTGGACCTGCTGGACGCGCTCGCGCACCACCGGCAGCCGACCCCGAGCTTCGCCGAAGGGCTTGGCGTGCAACGGGTTCTCCACGCCGTCGAGAGCAGCGCCGCCGACGACAGCCGCTGGACCCCGATCCTCCGAACCCGGACAGGAGCCCGCTGATGCCCCGACCGATCACGTTGTTCACCGGCCAGTGGGCGGACCTGCCCTTCGAGCGGGTGTGCGAGCTCGCGGCCTCCTGGGGCTACGACGGCCTGGAGATCGCCTGCTCCGGCGACCACATCGACGTCAGCCGCGCCGCGACCGACCAGTCCTATGTGGACGACCGGAGGCGGCTGCTCGACCGGCACGGGCTCCAGGTCTTCGCCATCTCCAACCACCTCACCGGCCAGGCGGTCTGCGACTCGCCCATCGACTTCCGCCACAAGGCGATCCTGCCCGCGCGGGTGTGGGGCGACGGTGAGGCTGAGGCCGTCCGGCAGCGCGCGGCGGCCGAGCTGAAGGACACCGCGCGGGCGGCGCGGGCGTTGGGCGTCGACACCGTCGTCGGCTTCACCGGCTCCTCGATCTGGCCGTACCTGGCGATGTTCCCGCCGGTGCCGGAGTCGGTGATCGAGGCGGGCTACACCGACTTCGCCGACCGGTGGAACCCGATCCTGGACGTCTTCGACGAGGTCGGCGTGCGCTTCGCGCACGAGGTGCACCCCGGCGAGATCGCCTACGACTACTGGTCGACGGTGGCCGCGCTGGAGGCGGTGGAGCACCGCGAGGCGTTCGGGCTGAACTGGGACCCCAGCCACATGGTGTGGCAGGACATCGACCCCGTCGGCTTCCTGTGGGACTTCCGCGACCGGATCTACCACGTGGACTGCAAGGACACCCGGATGCGAGTGGGCAACGGCCGCAACGGGCGGTTGTCCTCGCACCTGCCGTGGGCCGACCCCAGGCGCGGCTGGGACTTCGTCTCCACCGGCCACGGCGACGTGCCCTGGGAGGACTGCTTCCGCACGCTCACCGCGATCGGCTACACCGGCCCGATCTCGATCGAGTGGGAGGACGCGGGCATGGACCGGCTCGTCGGCGCGGCCGAGGCCGTCCGCTTCGTGCGCGGGCTGACCTTCGACCCGCCGGCGCGGTCCTTCGACGCGGCGTTCGGCACCGGCGGCTGAACCGCTCGCCGTGCGGTCGCGGCGCGGCGGAACCACCGCGTTGAAGGTTCAACCACGCAGGTCACACCACCTGGGAACCGTCCATTCTGGTCACCCCGCGCGACCACCCGAACACCCTCCCGTACCGCTTTCTCACCTGCCCGTGCGCAGATCCCGTGTGTGCACGGTGGTGTTCCGTACCGGCCGTTTGTGAAGCTGATCCGCCACTACACGACGTGTCGGCTCGGCCCTGCGCGCGAAACGCCCCCGCGGCACCCGCGACGGCGGCCGGGAAGGAAAGACGATGGACCGCGCGATGACGCTCTCCGACCACCGGCTGATCGCGGGCTTCGACCGCGCCGGTCGCCAGTGGACGGTCGACGCCGGGGCCGCCGGGCTGGTGCCCGCGCCCGAGCTGGCCGGGCGCCTGCTCGCCGACCCCGCCACGCTGGCCCGCTACGGCCGTGACCTCGGAAACATCGTCGACGCCGTGCCCGCGGCAGTGCTCGTGCCCGGCTCGGTCGACGACGTGCGGGCGATGGTGGCCTACTGCCACGACCTGGACATCCCGGTCAGCGCGCGCGGCGAGGCGTGCACCACCAACGGCCAGAGCCTGGTCGAGGGCGGCCTGGTGATCGACATGACCGCGCTGGCCGAGGTGCACCAGATCACCAGGACCTGGCTGGAGGCGGACGCGGGCGCGTCCTGGCGCTCGGTGGCCTACCTCGCCGCCCAGCGCGGCCTGCGCGCCGAGGGCCTGCCCGGCTACCTCAGGCTCACCCTCGGCGGGACGCTGTCCGTCGGCGGGATCGGCTCGAACTTCCGCGAGGGCGGCCTGGTGGACCAGGTGCTCGCCGTCGAGGTGGTGACCGGCACCGGCGAGCGCCTGTGGTGCTCGCCGAACCGCAACGCCGAGCTGTTCGACTCCGTGCTCGGCGGGCTCGGCCAGTACGGGATCATCACCCGGGTGCGGCTGCGGCTGCTGCCCGCGCCGGAGTGCTCGCGGACCTACCTGCTGCACTACGTGGAGCCCCGCCCCGCGTTCCGCGCGATGCGGACGCTGATCGAGCGCGACGAGATCGACGGCGTCTTCGCCATGGTCGTGCCGCCGACGACGGCCTCTCCCCCGCTCTACCAGGTGCGGGTGCACGTCTTCCACGACGGCATCCCGCCGGAGCAGTCGCACACGCTGCGCGGGCTGCCGACCGGGGTGTCCGCGCCGATGGTGGTCGACGAGTCCTACCTCGACCACATCTCCGAGTTCGACGGCCTCATCGACGACTACCGGGAGATCGGCTGGGACCAGCGGGTCAAGCCGCGCCACGACGTGCTGCTGCCGGACGCCACCGTCGAGGAGCACGTCGGCTCCGTGGTGCCCGCGCTGACCCGCGAGGAGTGGGCGCCCCAGGGCTTCGTGCTGATCCTGCCGCACCTGGCGCGGTCGTTCCTGAGCCCGAGGCTGCGCATCCCAGCCGACAGCGACGTGGTGTGGCTGTTCGACCTGCTCACGGTCGCCCCCGTCGACGCGGACGCGGGCTTCACCACCCGGATGCTGGAGCGCAACGCCCGGCTGTGGCAGCGGGCCCGCGCGCTCGGCGGTGTGCTGTACCCGCTCGGCTCGACCGAGTTCGGCCAGCAGGACTGGCGCGACCACTACGGCGCGACCTGGCTGGACGTGCTGACCGCGAAGAAGCGCTACGACCCCGTCGGCATCCTCGGCACCGGCGTGGGGATCTTCCCGCGGCAGGGCTGAGCGCGGCCGGGAGCTACTGGCGGTCGTGCTCCCGGACCCACAGGCCGATCTTGACCCGGTTGTTCACCCGCAGCCGGGCGTTGGCGATGTTGACGTGGTCCTCGATGGTGCGGACCGAGAGGTTGCGGCGGGCGGCGATCTCGCTGTTGGTCAGGCCCTGGGCGATCAGCCGCGCGGTGGCCAGCACGCTCTTGCTCAGCACCGACTCCGCAGACCCGGTGACCGCGGCCGATGCCGCCTCGGCCGCCTCGCCCTCCTCAAGGGCCATCGCCACGATCTGGTCGGAAGTCCTTGTCCCGCCCGGTGTTGTAGGCGTCGGCGAAGTCCTCCGGCGGCAACGCCTGCCGGGCGGCCCGCTCGGCGATGGCCCTGCGGTCGTCGAAGGGCGCGAGGCCCGCGATGGTCACACCGGTCTGGGTCTGCAACCGCGTCGCCGCGCCGAGCAGGCGAGCGGCCCTCCGGTGGTCGCCGAGCGCGCCCGCGGTCCAGCCCATCGCCTCCACCGCCCACACCGGCCCCCACCGGTCACCGATGGCGTACTGCCGCTTGAGCGAGGCCCGGAAGATCGGCACCGCCTTGCGCGGGTCGCCGTGCACCAGCTCGGTCAGCGCCTGCGCCCACATCGCCCAGGTGATCGCCCACTCCGCGCCGGCCTCCTCGGCCTCGGCGAGCACCGCGGCGCTGCTCTCGTGCGCCTGCTCGGGCTGCCCGATGAAGGCCGCGCCCATCGCCAGGAACAGGGCGGCCATGTGCGCGTCGCCGGTGGCGCCCTCCGCGCGGAAGCGGTCCCGCGCGGCGGCCAGCACCTCCAGTGACCGGGGGTCGCGGCCGACGAGGAAGCCGTAGCTGCCCTTCGCCCACAGCACCGGCGGCGGGGCGAGCTCGGCGATGGTCTTCGGGGTGGCGAAGCGGCCGAGCAGCTCCTCAAGCTCGGTGTCGCAGCGGCGCATCAGCGACTCGGCGCGGGTCCGGTCGCCCTGGATGATGCTCATCCACGCGCCGGTGGCCAGCGTGGTCACGCTCAGCGCGTTCGCGGTCTCGCTGGTCAGCCGGTCCAGCGCGGTGTCGAGCCACTTGCGGGCATCGCCGAGGCTGCCGGCGAAGTACCAGGTGCGCAGCCGCGCCAGGTTCATCGCGATCTCGGCGGAGACGTAGACCTGGTCCTGGCTCTCCAGGCAGAAGTCGATGGCCGCGCGCAGGTTCGGCAGCTCCCGCCAGGACCGGATCAGCAGCTCCACCTCGCGGGCGCCGAACCACTCCCTGGCGTCGTCGGCGGCCATCCGCCGGTAGTGGTCGAGGTGCCGCTGCCGCAGCACGCCCGCCTCGTTGGCCTCGGCCAGCCGCTGCGCGCCGAACTGCCGCACCGACTCCAGCACCCGGTAGCGGGTCCTGCCGTCCTGCTTCTCGGTTGTGATGATCGACTTGCGGATCAGGTCGGCCAGCAGCGGCAGGATGTCGTCGCGCAGGATGCCCTCGCCGATGCACACCTCCTCCGCGGCCAGCCAGTCGAATCCGCCAGCGAAGACCGAGATCCGCGCCCACAGCCGCTTCTCGTCCGGCCCGCACAGGCTGTAGCTCAGGCTCAGCGCGTCCTCCAGCGTGCGCCGCCGGTTGCGGGCCAGCCGGGTGCCGCCCGCCGCGCGCGGGGTCAGCTCCTCCAGCCTGGCCAGCACCTCCGGCAGCGACTGCGCGATCAGCAGCCGCGCGGCCAGCTCGATGGCCAGCGGGATGCCGTCCAGCCGCTGGCAGAGCTTGGCGGCGTCGACGATGGTGTCGCGGTCGATGGCCACCCCGTCGGCGTCGGCGCGGTCGATCAGCAGCCGCACCGCGTCGTAGGAGGCCAGCGAGTCCACCGGCTGCTCGACCTGCATGTCCGGGAAGGCCAGCGGCTTGAGCGGAACCACGTGCTCGGCGGCCAGGTCCAGCCACTGGCGGCTGGTGGCGAGCACCCGCAGCTTCGGCGAGGACAGCAGCAGCGTGCCGACCAGCTCGGCGGCGGCGTCGGCGAGGTGCTCGCAGTTGTCCAGCACCAGCAGCATGTCCCTGGTCTGCAGGTGCTCGATCAACAGGTCCAGCGAGGGCCGGGTGGACTGGTCGCGCAGGCCGAGCTCGCCCGCGACGGTCTGGGCGAGCAGGTCGGCGTCGGCGAGGTCGCCCAGCCGCAGCAGGTGCACCCCGTCGGGGTAGGTCCCGGCATCGACCTCGGCGCGGGCGATCTCCTCGGCCAGCCGGGTCTTGCCGACGCCGGCGGTGCCCGCGAGGGTGACCAGCCGGGCGTTCCCGGCCAGCTTCTCCCTGACCTCGGTGAGGATCTCGGCGCGGCCGACGAAGCTGTTGACCGCGGCGGGCACTCCCCGCTGCCGCAGGCCGCTCACGTACTGACCACGTCCAGGGCCCAGCAGGTCATTGGTTCCTCGCTCCGAAACGGCGTGGCTCGACTCGAGCAAACTAGAGCATGATCAACGGTCACCGGTCCGTCCGGGCTTTCCGGCTGGCACGTCCGCTGCCGATCACGCTGATGGGGTGACCGGGAGACCGGTCACCGAAGGAATTCTAGTCGCTTCGGACAGCGATGCCCCCGGCCCTGCCTGGGAGGCCGGGGGCATCGAGGCGCAGGCACGAGGCGGTCAGGCGTTGATCTGCTTCAGGCCCTGGCCCGGGCCACTGATCTCGATGCGGCGCGGCTTCGCCTTCTCCGCGACCGGGATGCGCAGCGTCAGCACGCCCGCGTCGTAGCAGGCGTCGATGCGGTCGGTGTCCAGGGAGTCGCCGAGGAACAGCTGCCTGGAGAAGACACCGAGTGGACGCTCGGCCACCTGCATCTCGACCTTGTCAGCGCCCGTTGCGGGCCGCCGCTCGGCCTTGACCGTGAGCACGTTGCGCTCCACGTTCAGCTCGATGGCGTCCGGGGTCACGCCGGGCAGGTCGAAGGCGACGACGAAGTGCTCGCCTTCGCGGTAGGCGTCCATCGGCATGGCCGCGGGCCTGGACCACGTGCCCGTGAAGACCTGATGGGCGAGCCGGTCGAAATCCCGGAAGGCATCGGTGCGCATCAACATCGTTCCACCTCCTGGTCGTCGTCTGGTGTCAACGCGCACCACCGTTCTAACATGTCGTCGAAACGATGACAAGTGCGTGAGTCAACGAAAGGACGACATTGTGGACGAGGACGAGCTCACCGCCGCCCGGCGGCTCCTGTCCGCGCGGCACGGGACCGCCTCGACCGACCCCGTTGCCGAGGCTCTTGAGCTGGTGCGGTCGGTCACCACCGACGGCGGCGCAGAGGCCGAGGAGGTGCTCGCGGCGTTGACGCTGCTGAGAAACCTCCGCGAGGTGCTGGCAGGCTGGGAGCCACGGTTGATCACGGCGGCACGGGAGGGCGGAACGAGCTGGGTGCGCTTGGCGCCCGCGCTCGGCGTCGCGAGCAGACAGGCCGCGGAGCGCCGATACCTGCGGCTGCGCACCGAAGGGGTCGAGTGCCCGGAGAGCACCGGCGAACAACGGGTGCGGGCCGAGCGCGGGCGGAGGGCAGGCGACCGCGCCGTGAACGCGTGGGCGCGCGAGAACGCCGCCGTGATCAGAGGCCTCAGTGGCAGGGTCGCCGGACTGAGCGGACTCAGCGGGGCGGCACAGGACAGTGTCGACCAGGTGCAGTGCGCACTGGGCGCGGCCAACAGCTCGGCGTTGTTGGAGCCGTTGGCCAACGCGGGCGCACATCTGCACGACACGCATCCCGCACTGGCCGAGGAAATCGCCGAGATCACCGGCCGGACGGACCGGCTGCGCGCCAGGGAGCGGGACGCGCGGCGGCGGAGCGGTCCCCAGCACGACCGGTAGCGCCGCCGATCTCCAACCTCCCCACCGGCGACGGCCCGCACAGCACTGAATCCGCCCCTGTCAGCGGCTACTGCGCGACGAGTAGCCTTCCGCACTGCTCGGCGCTGAGCTCACGCGATTCCCTGGCGGACACAACGCATCCCAGGGCGTTCGCGCGAGGTACTCAGGTCCACGCGAGCAGGCCGCGCCGTGCCCAGTAGTCACCAGCGGGCTCGGCGAGCTCACGCAGATCGTCCTGACCGAGCCGGACGTCGAGCGCGGCGAGGTTCGACTCAAGCTGCGCCACGCTCGCCGCCCCGCTCAGCACGGTGTCCGCCCACGGCTGGGCAAGCGCCGCCGCGATGGCGATGGCGTCCGGACCGACGCCGTGCCGCCGCGCGAGCTCCGCGACCGCGGCGGGCGGCTCCAGGACAAGCCTGCCGTTGGCAACGGTTTCCTTGAGCAACACGTGCGCCCCGGCTCGACGCGCCTGCTCCAGTGCGGGTCCCACGGACGGTTCGAGAACGTTCCACGTGGACTGAACCGCGCTGAAGACCTTCTGCCCCAGCACTTCCAGTTCGAACGCGCGCTCCACCGCATCGGACTGGGCCGGACCGGATGTGGAGAACCCGACGCGGACGCCGGAGGCCGCGAGCCCGGCGAGCGCCTCCAGCAGCGGCCGGTCGGCGAACAGCGGGCTGTCCGGCGTCAGCGAGTGGACCTGGTAGTAGCGCACCTCCGCGCCGAGCAGGGCGCGGGTCTGCGCCCACTGGGCGGTGAAGCGGGCCAGCGAGTGCTCCTTCACCTCGTGCACCTCGGCGTCGGGCCGCCAGTCCGCGACGTAGGCGTAGCCCCACTTGCTCGACGTCGTCACGTCCGTGATCCGCCGGTCGGCCAGCCAGCCGGCGAGGAACTCCTCGGACCTGCCGTACGAGCGCGCGGCGTCCACCCAGCGCACGCCGCGCGCGTAGGCGGCGTCGAGCACCCGCCAGCAGGCCTCGCGCATCGCGTCGACGGTGCGGTCAACCGGCAGGGCGTTCTCCCTGCCGAGGTTGATGTACGCCGGGCGGCCGAGCGCGGCCAGCCCCAAGCCGGTGCGGTCAACGGACATGCCCCCACCCTAGTGCCTCTACCAGCGGTTTCAGCGGAGTGGACGGACACATATGTGAACCCTTGTCACATTCGCGGTCGGCTGGCACGCTGGCCCGACCGCCGCGGCCCGGAAAGCCTTTCCCCGCACCGGGTACACGCTGTCAAGGACACACCGGAGGTTTGGTGATGGCGATGAAGCCTCGCGCACTGACCGGGGCCGTGCTCGTCGGCGGACTGCTGCTGGTGGCACCAGCGGCCAACGCCGAGGTCGAACCGGGCGGCTGGACGTCCCACTCGCCCTCGTTCTCCGTGCAGGAAAGGGGTTGTGGCACCGTCAACGACCTCACCTTCACCCTGACCTGCTCGACCGCGAGCGGCGACCAGCGCGCCGAACGGCGCTACGCGACCTACACCGGCGGCACCCACCAGTTCGAGGGCTCGTTCCGGATCACCAGCATGGGCGGGACCCGGATCAGCCTGAAGCAGACGTTCGACGACTCGACTCCTGGCCCCTACTTCATGCTCGCGGTGGAGCGCGGCGGCCGCCTCTACGCGGTGCACGGCGGCGACACGATCGCCAGCGGGGCGACGGTCGGCACCACGGTCCGCGTCAACACGGTGCACCAGGTGGGCAGCGCGCACCGCACCTACATCAACGGGTCGCTGCGGCACACGACGTCCAGCCCCGGCGGCAGCTTCTACGACAAGTTCGGCGCGTACCGCACCAACAGCGGCAACGGCCCGGCCACAGTGGTCTGGAGCAACATCAGGTTCTGGCGCAAGTAGCCGTCCAGCGCGGTGGCCCCGCACGGGGTCACCGCGCATTCACCCAGCAGGCAGGTCCTGATGCGCAGAGCCCTCCTCACCTTGTTCCTGGCCGCACTCGCCGGATGTGCCACTGCGCCGCCGCCCATGCTGTCCGCGACCATGACCTCGCCCACCGACATCACGTTGGCGTGGAAGGAAACCGAGCGGGACCTCGCCGCGCGCACGGTGGAGTTCGCCACCGAGCCCAACGGCGCGTACACGGTCCTCCAGTTCGCTCCGCCGGGACAGACCACGTTCACGCACCCCGACCTGATGCCGAGGACCCCGTTCTACTACCGGCTCCGTGCGATCCACGGCCCCGCATCGGCACCGCTGGAGGTGTCCCTGCCGCCAGGCGACTTCGACGAGAAGTCCGAAAAGGACGGACACGAATGGGCAGCACCGCAAACCCTGCCCGGCGGCCCGACCGCGCCAAGACCGGTGCGGGAGACCTCGGCGGCCCCGACCGATGTGCGAGCAACGGTCATGCACGCCAACGGAATCCGGTTCACCTGGACGGACAACGCGGCCGACGAGGAGGGCTACCTCATCGAGGTCCGCGCGGCGGGCGCCAAGGAGTTCCGCGCGGCGGCGGTGCTGGACCCGAACGTCAACTCCTTCGGCCTGATCACGTTGCCGGAGGAGAAGAACGCCAGCTACCGCGTGCGCGCCTTCTACTACGGCGAGCAGTCCAACGTCGTACACCTGACCACGGGCGACGCACAGCACTAGCTGCCGTCCCGCAAGTCGTCCCGATCCCCCGAGCTGGCGCCGCCCCCGCGCCCTCACGCCCTCGCGCCCTCGCACCCTCGTGCCCCCGCACCCCCGCACCCCCGTACCCTCGCGCCCCCGTACCCTCGCGCCCCCGCACGCTCGTGCCCTCGTGCGTCGGCTGGCGTGGCCGGGTCTTCGCGTTTTGTCACCTTAATGCGCAAAAGAGCGCTCTCATTTCGCATTAAGGGAGTGTCTTATTTGGGGAGTCTTTTGAAGCAGGTCAGGGCCGCTGCG
>NZ_JBHLZU010000031.1:0-501 GCF_042429765.1 Allokutzneria oryzae
AAAAAAGTATATATTTAGAATTAGCCATCTGGACTCAGTTTAGATGATCCCAATCTTGTTGGCAACATCTAGGGCATCATAATCAGGAGCCAAGCGAACATACGCCTTCTTCTCTCCGTCGGGCCTTATCAGGGTATTGACTTTGGCCACATCGATGTCATAGAGTTTCTTGACAGCCTGTTTGATCTGATGCTTATTGGCCTTGACATCCACAATGAACACAAGAGTGTTGTTGTCCTCTATTTTCTTCATGGCTGACTCCGTGGTCAGTGGGAATTTGATGATAGCATAGTGGTCAAGCTTGTTTCTCCTGGGCGCACTCTTCCGAGGATATTTTGGCTGCCTCCGGAGCCGCAGGGTCTTGGGCCGCCGGAAGGTGGGTGACGTTCGGATCTTCTTCTTTTTGTGGCTGTGGACGCCTTTCAGCACCGCCTTCTTAGCTTTCAAGGCCTTCGCTTTGGCTTCGGCTTTGGGAGGGGCAGGAGCTTCCTTCTTCGCTTT